>NZ_JAENIL010000045.1 GCF_016595505.1 Pelagicoccus mobilis
CCGCGCTACGACGCTACCTTTTCGGCAACGTGTCGCCTTCAACCCAGATGCCGTCTACGAAGTGAGTGAGCGGGTCGGAAGGGATGCCTCGTTCGTTACGGCATACTTGGTCTCCTAGAAGCTGGAGAGCGTGTTTGCCAATTTCCTCGGGGCGTTCGTCGATCCCGGCAATCCCTTCGCCTGGTAGTTGGCAGAGGACTACCATGCCGATTTCGCTACCTATGGAAACGCCTTTAGTTGCGAGCCTTTTTATGAGCTCTTTTTGATCGAAGGTGAGGCTAAACCCGCCTCCGGCGAAGATGATTACATCTGGACCGTGTTTTTTAACCCACTTGGCGATCGTATCCACCTCGAGCTCTGTAATCTTCAAAGGAGGAATCTGATTCTCCTCCGGTTCGAGGGAGCTACGGGCATAAAATGCACCGAGTACCAGGCGCCCGTAGTCGACTTGGTTGGAAGGGTGGTCGCGAAGAACGAGGCCAACTTTCTTGTATCCACGCTTATATGACTGAGAACAAGCGAGTGTGGTCGAACTGTGATGGTTGGACGCGATTTGATTGAAGCGAGGCGTATTAGTCGCTCGCCCGGTGTGTAGCGAAAGGTACGAGTATTTATCCCATGGAAGTTCGAAGGGAAGAGGAGCTTCGTGCTCGGGAGGCAGAATCAAACCCTGGACTCCACGTGAGTCCAGAACGCGTTCAAGCTGCTCCGGGCGGTTGGTGCCGTCCTGTATCAAGTTGTAGATTTCGATGGCGAAGCCGCTTTCTTTTGCCGCTTCACTTGCTCCTTTGTAAACGCGAGCGAGCCAAGAGCGCTCCGAGTTCTGGGTATGCTTGTTGCTGAATGCGAGCAAACCAATGGAGGCCTGGAAGCGAGCTGGACTCCCGCGTCTCCGAGCTTCCATCAGCGCGGTGGTGAGTGGATTGCGACGATAGCCAAGCTGCTTAGCGATGGAGTTAATCCGCGTAATCGTGTCGGCCGGGAGGGCTGGGTCTCTCTTCAATGCGCGCGAAACGGTCGATACATGGACCTCTGCGGCTTTCGCTACATCCTTGAGAGTGGGGGTTGCCATACTGTGACTTGCGGAGGTGTTGGAGTACCCGCTTTAGCGGGAATCGTCAATTTGAACGGGTGGGGGAGAACCCACTAAAGTGGGAACTCCAACCTCGGGTTGTGCCGGTGGGGTTTAGTATTCTTACTTTTCCTGGCGGTTGGTTTTGATGAAGAAGGGGGGCGTTTCGACGATGTCGATTTTCAGGCTTCTACTAAAGCTCGGTTTGAGCGGATTGTCCAACGCTTCCTCGTTTGCCCTGATTTTGGCGTGCGACCAGTTTTCCAGGTCTTGACTGACGAGCACCTCGTATTCGTAGCGAGGAGAAGCATTTAGCTGAAGCTGGCTGGAGCGTCCTGACTCGGAGGAGTGCCAAAGATAGGTTTCGGCTACCGGGTGGGAGTCGGGATTGATCTCGTAGAAATCGTTGCTAGCTGGTTCGAACTCGACTGTAACGGTGTGATCCGCCGCTATTTTGGGAAAGTGGATGGTCTGGATACGACCTTGAGGGATACCGTTTATACTCACCTCTTTGATCCTGTATCCATCATCTGGAACGACGCTGATATAACGGTCCATCCCCTCTGGAGTCACTAGAGTTGGAGTTGCGGGACTGAGCGAGCCTCCGCTGCTATGTGAAGGAGTGATGGTGTGAAACGTTCCCTCCGTTGTGAAGGTGATGTTTTCGGTTGTATTTGGATCAATGTCGAAGAACTCGGCGTGGTTTTCCTGCGTAATGATGGTGTCGCCTGCTACGATGTTAACAAAGCGTATGTTGCGGATCATGGCCTTAACCCCGTCGTGCTCGAAACCTTTGATAGGGTTGCGGAAGCGTTCGCCATTATTGAGACGAAAGTCTGACTCGAGAAGAATGTTGCGGAAGGTGAAGTCTTTGATTTCGCCGGGATTGTTTCGATCCCACTCATCATTGGCCTCGTGTTTGATGGTCATGTGCACGAGCACGCCGAATCCATCCTCGCCGTAGATGTTCTCGATCAGGTTGTCGGTGAGATTGACGCCTTGCTGGAGTACGGATCCGATCACGCCCACGTTTCGCTTGTTGGCGTCACCGTGGGCCTCGGAGTGGATGATGTAGAAACGGTCGTAGTGGGTGTGGCCGGTGCCGAGATTATTCCAGCCCAGTTGGCCGATTGCCCCATTACGGGGCATCCAGAAGACGCAGTTCCTCATGGTGTGACGTCCGCGGGCGTAGTCATAGTCATCGCTAGTCCGTATGAAGAGTTCCTCCGCGAAAGAGTCCTCGGAGGGGCGCACGCCATCCATGTTAGAAGCGAATCCGATGATTTTGAGATTCCGGATGTTGGTGCGTCTAGAAGAAGGGATCGTGTGATGGGTTGGGTTTACGATGACGATGCCCTCGAAGGTGGAGTCCTCAGATCCGAGGAAATTCATGTAGGCTTCCTTGCGTAGGTCGCCCTCGCGGCGAATGGCGTGCCACCAGAGATCGTCGCCTGTGAAGATGCCGCGTCCGTAGAGCTTGAGGTTATCTTTGCCTTGAGCCCAGACGCCGCCGCGGATGTAAGCACCGCCGGCGGCATAGATGGCTTGACCGTTTTTGCTGTAGCGAAGCTGAGCTCCGTTGTGGTTGAGGTCGACCTTTTGGCCTTCGACCGGATCGTAGAGCGGATAGCGTTTGGCGAGATCGTAGTCGCCGGGTGGAAAATAGATGATATCGGCGGCTGCGAGCTCTTGGTTGCTAACCTCATCCGAATAGATTACGGTGCCAGACGCATCGGGATCCGGAATGTCGCTTTCCGGTTTGTCGGCGAAGAGAACCATTCCGTGTTTCACGTGCTTGGTTCCGTTGCCTCCGTCGTCACGGTTGTCGTCAGAGAAGTAGTTGATGCTTAAATACTCGATTCGGTCGTCGAGGTTTGTCAGGCGGAAACGGACGGTTCGACCGTCGAAGTAGTAGGGATTGATGCCATAGCTTTTCGGTGAGATTTCGACGCGGGAGGCTTCGGTGCCGAAGTCTTTTGTGACTTCGATATCGATCGTACCCGTGAATGAGAACTGAACGAAGGAAAAGCTCCGATCCTCGAAGAGGCCGGTTACGCCATCGTTGTCGTCGAATTCGGAGGAAACCGCGTCTGGAATACGGTTCAGGTTCGGCTTTGTCCCATGAACGAAAGCGGTCGTCGTCTGACCGTCGTGGAGGAACTTCGCTGAGTAGTATTCAGATTTTGGTGCTGTTTCTGGCCATGGGTAGGTTACGAGCGAAGCGTGTAGAGTGTGGAGTGCGAAGTGTAGAGTGATGAAAAGGAGGGTGAATAGGGGGCGCATTGGGAGGTCATGTGGGAGCGTGCTTGTCACGCGAAAATTGGGAGATCGCGTGACGAGCACGCTCCCACGTTAGGTTTAGAAAATAATATAGATCGTTCCGAGGATGGCGATGAAGAGCCACCACCAGAAGGCGAAGCGCTTGTAGAGAGGGAGCGTGCGCTCGTCTATCTCGTCGAGGCTGGCCTTGGTCTGCTGGAGGATCTCGAGTTTCTCAGGAGGTGGGGGAGGCGTGAGGTAGCTCACTGTGAACATAATTCCTGTGCAGATGAGGAAGAAGATCGGTAGGATCTCATAGAAGTGCCATGCCATCAGCCACTCAGGCATGTAGGGATTGAGGGCAGGTATTCCTGATCCCAATACGTAAACGATCCCTAGGACGACCCCCATGGCGAGGGTAGCGAAGGCTCCTTGGTGGTTTACGCGTTTGGAAAATCGGCCGAAGATGAAGCAAACTCCGATTGGCATGAATACGAAGCCAGTTAGGCGAAGCACAAATACGTAGATTGATCCGAGATTCGCGAAGTACGGTGCGGCTAGCATTCCCCACAGCATGAGACAGGCAGCGGTCCATTTCCCGACTTTGAGAGCTTGTTTCTCATTGAGATTCTTGTGGAAAACGGCGGGCCAGATATCGAGAGCGACCACACTGGAGATTGCGGTTACATTGGAGTCGGCCGAGGACATGAGAGCGGCGAGCAAGCCAGCGAGCACCAGACCTGAGATTCCGGGCCATAGCAGATCGGAGATAAGCATTGCGTAAGTGGCATCGCCAGTGGCGTCAGCGCCGTAGAGCTTGTAAGCGATGATGCCGGGGAGAGCAAAGAGGGGGATTGAGAGCAATTTCAGGTAAGCACTGAAGAGCATGCCACCTTTAGCGTTTCGTACATCTTTCGCTCCCAGTGCGCGCTGGATGATGTGGATACTACAGAACGCAAAGAATGCTGAGTGGATTGCGATCCCCAAAAATGCGGTGTAGGGCATGGCCGAGCCGCGTGGCTGGATGAGTTCGAACTTCTCGGGAAACTCCTGCATGAGCGCTCCCATGCCGCCGACTTTGTTGAGACCAATGGCGGTGATGGCGAGACCTCCGCCGACGAGTAGGCAAACCTGGATAACGTCAGTTTTAACAACTGAGGTTAGGCCTCCAAGAACTGAATACGTGCCGACGGTGAGGCCAATTAGGATGGTGGCCATTGGAAGGTGTTCCGCATCGAGTCCGAAGAGCCCCAGCACGGCCAAGCCACCGATATAGAAGCCCGTTGGCATGTTGAGGAGCATCTGAGCCAGGTAAGTGCCACCAAAGATAAACTTGGTACCGCTGGAGTAGCGTTTCTCCATGAACTCAGGCATGGTGTAGAGGCGACTGCGAATGTAGAGCGGGATGAAGAAGACCGCGGAGATGCTGAGCAGGAGGGCACCGATCAAGTCGTTGTTGATCGCTCCGAAACCGATCTGGTGAGCAAGGCCATTGCCGCTCATGAATTGGGTGATCGATATATTGGTCGCGAAAACGGACGCTCCAATCGCGAACCAACTGAACTTACGTCCTCCGAGAAAATAGCCTTCTTGGGACTTTGATTCTTTGCGGCCGACGTAGAGGCCGTAGGAAGTGATGGCTACGAGGTAGCCGACCACGATGATGAGGTCGAGGACTTGGCGTGACATGGATTAGGCGTTGATTGATTTTGCCCACGAAGGACACAAAGGGAGCACGAAGTTATTGAGTGCTATCGGAGTAAGAGGATTTTTCCTGTGCGGGGTCCGAGAGACAGGGTGGTCGATGCTGGAGTTTTGATTGTAGGATCGATGAGAGTTTTTTCTGTATCCGGAAGTTGGATTGGGTTGGACTGCTCGGCACTTGGATTGACGAGAACAATGCCGTTTTCGAAGCGGCGTATAAAAACGGAGCTGTTAGGAATGCGGTAACCGAGGGCGTCACTCGAGAGGCGCGTTTCGATTGGATGACCGATGTCCCAGGTGAAGCAGTCGTAGATGTGCAGCTGCGGTTTGTCGTCGATCATGGCGATGGGGCAGCTACCGAGTTTTGTGTAGATGCTGCCGTCTGGCTCGACCTTGACGCCCATCAGGTAGGAGGCGTAGCCGTAGTTGATGAGACGCTCGCGTTCGTTGTGGGGGAGACGGGCGAATTTCAGATTGTCGATGCCACCGTCAAACATGAGGGGGCGAGCGTTGACCTTGAGTTCACCCATGAGCATGAGGCTTTGCAGGTGCTCGATCCATTCGTCTTCGGGAACCCACATGAAGTTTTTGCCGGAGCCTCCGCCGTATCCCCAGTGCGCATACATGTTTTCCATGGCGAAGCCGTCGAGAGGACGGGGAAGGTGCTCGGAAGGGAGCAGCATTTGAAGTCGCGGTGAGTCCGGTGACTGGGGAAACTCCATATTGTTTGCCCAGATTGTGGGCCATTCACCGGTGACGTCGCGGTAGCGGTTTTGAATCCAGGTGATGGCTTTCTCGGTTTCTTCCGCGAGATCATCTTCTGAGTAAGGACTCCAGGTTTGGAAGTTCCATTGACGCCCGGAGTTCATGGGGACTGTTTCGCCTCCAAGCGTGTAGCTGGCGAAGTTGCCCATTAGAATATCGATCCAAGTGGCGGCATCGTTTTCGCGATTGTGTTTCAGGGCTTCTTCTAGGACCTCTTGCCAACGAAGTCGCGAGGCGGTGTCGTGACGCAGTGCGAGTTTGCCGTTTCGAATCTTGGTCTTCGAACCAACAACGGGGGCGAGGATGCTTGCTCCCTTCGAGTGAGCGCTTGCGGTACTGTTGTCCCAAGCGCGTTCTACTGTGACTTGCTTGCCTGTAGCGGAGGTGATCCGCATCCATTCGTCTTCTACGCGAAGCCAGACATCGGTTTCGTTGAGCGTACTGTTGTCGGGGAGTGTGCCGTATAGGTTTGCGACTTTGAAGGTCGTTGTATCTGGGGCGATAGGTTCTGCCAGTTCCCCTAGGAGATAGTGTAGAACTTGATCACGTTGTCCGTTTTCGATGGTTTCTCTGGCCTCAGAACCGACGGTCCAGCGTCCAACGTAGCGGACGTATTCGAAGTCTGGATCCAGCGTTTTTGTGTGCTGGGCGATATCTTTGGAGACTTCGATGGAGCCAAAATAGGCGTCGAAGTGATCTGTGAGTATCTTTGCTCGTTGCTTGTCGATAGGGAACTCGACTCCGAACTCTATTGCGTAGAGCGGGTAGGGAGTGGATTTAGAGGAAGTGTAGAGTGTGACGTGTAGAGTGAAGAGTAGAAGGATTGAGAGTTTCATAATTCCAAAGGTAGGGTCCGACCGCCGGACGGACCGTGAAGTTTGTAGAGGTGAGTGGCGTGCCCGGCGGTCACGCCCTACCACCCTTTGTACTGGTAGTTGCGGAAGGTGGCTTGGCCTTGTCCGGCAGCGAAGAGAATGATGCGTTGGACGGATTCGGTGGAGAGTCCAGCTCCCCATGGGTGTTTCTTCCAAGTGGTGCCGTCGGAACTGTAGAAGAAGTCTACGTCGTGGTTGTTGTTGCGTACTTTGAGCCAGACCTTGCCGTCGGGGAAAGTGTCGGGAGCCTCTGGCATTCCGCGGCGAGGGTGGATGACTTCTCCGTCGTCGAGTTGAAGGCCCACAAATCCGTGGGAACTTTGCATGCCAATACCTGCAATCGTCCCAGAAGGCGCTTCGACTTGGACTGTGAGCTCGTAACTCTCGTGCGTTGGAAGCTGACAAACTCGGGTGGCGTTTTGAGCGGAGTCACCTTTGGCCTGTATCTTAAGTTTGCCATTGCCGGAGCGTATCCGTGTTTTGAAGTCAGGCATGGTTTCCATGAGATCCCACTGGATGGCGAGACTCTCGCTTTGAAAGTCGTCCGAAAGCGGCATACCGTGGCCCACATTTTCGCCGGGTGGAGCGGGGATGGCGTCTCCTGGACTGTAGTCATCTTTGATTTGCGGCCAGCCGTCATCGGTCCAGTCGATGGGGAGCATGAGGGTGTTGCGGCCACCGGAGCGTCGCTCTTTAGCGATGCCGTGGTAGAGCATCCACCAGGAGCCGCCGGTGGCTTCGATGATTGTGCCATGACCTTGGGACCAGAATGGTTCGTCGCGATGCTCTGTGCGGAGAAGAGGGGAGGCGGGATCGTTTTCCCAAGGCCCGCGAGGGTCGCGAGCCCGCGCGACCACGACCATATGACTGGTGGAGGGACCCGCTGTGCCACCCAATGCCGAGACGAGGTAACACCAATCGTCACGCCAGAAAAACTTAGGGCTTTCCAGGCACTCGCATTCGATTGTCCAATCACTCGGAATTTCCCAGCTGTGGTAGGCGGTTTCGAGGTCTGCGGTGACGGCTGTTCCGTCAGCGGTTAACGGCGCGTAGCGTCCTTTGTTGACGAATACGTAACGTTGACCGTCTGGACCGACGACGTGACCGGGGTCGATGCCTCCAATTTTCAGATCGATCGGTTCGCTCCAGGGGCCTGCCGGATGGTCTGCGGTGGTGACGTAGTTTGAGAAACTGACTTTCCCGTCGACGTCTTTGAGACGAAGGGGAAGGTAGAGGTAGTATTTGCCCTCATGATACACGAGGTCGGTAGCCCAGATTTCACCGAGTCCGGCAAGGGAGTCGACGCGTGCGAGCGGACGCCAGTTCACGAGATCGCGGCTGTGCCAAATGATCGGTCCGCGACGATCATGTTCGCAATGCGATAGGTAGTAGTCTTCTCCGACGCGGAGGACAGTCGGATCGTGATAGTGACCGGCGAGTATCGGATTCTGGTAGGTGCCGCCAGCTACGGTTGGGAGGAGGATGAGGTAGAAGGTGTGGAGTATGAAAAGGGCTAGGGGTATTTTCATGTGGGGGGGGCGGGTTGTGTTAGGGGTGCCGCGGCGGGTCCGCCCTACCTTTTGTAATAAGGGGACCAGTCGGTGTGCGGAGCTAGGAGGTCCGGCTGGCCGGGGAGCCAGGGCTCGGGGGTGACTTGGCCGTCGTCTTCCTGTTCGCGCATCCAGTCGGTGAGGTCTTGGCGGAGCGAGAGGAGGGTGTCGGCGTGGCGAGGATCGGCGGCGAGGTTATTAAGTTCGTTGGGATCGTTCTCGAGATCGTAGAGTTCCTCTCCAGGGCGCTGACGGAGACGATTGAGAATCAGTGCCGCATTGGGATCCTTTGCGGCGGCTTCTTCCCAGGACCAGTGGTAAGCTCCTGCTGTGTCTTTGCGATAGCGGGAGGAATGAGTGGAATGGATCCAGTCTGGCTGCAGGTTGCGGATATATTTCCAGCGATGAGTTCGGACCGAGCGAATCGGGTATACGTTGGCGCGACCGTCGTTGTCATGCGTGGTGAATATTTGGTCGCGGTGTATGGCGAAAGGGTTGGTGAACGTGTGTTTGAAGGAACGACCATCTAGCTCGTTGTTCGCTTTTGTGCCCGCGACATCGAGGAGGGTGGGGATGAGGTCGATCCAGCTGACCATAGCTGAGCTACGAGTGGAGGCTTGCGTTTGTCCTGGCCAGCGGACGATGAGTGGGACCCGGATTCCTTCGTCGTAGAGATTCCACTTGCCGAAGGGCCATTGGGCTCCGTGGTCGGACGAGAAGAGAGTGAAGAAATCTTTCCCCCAGCGTTTTTCGACGATGGAGAGGGTGTTTCCTAGGTCCTTGTCGGCACGGGTGACATCGGTATAGTACATCGCTCGGAAGAGTCTTGTATCCGGAGTGTCGATATGAAAGGGCGGGATCGTTACCTCTTCAGGTGAGTAGTCTTCGGGCTTCGGCCAAGGGACGTGAGGATCTTTGGTGCCGACGAAAAGAGCGATCGGAGTATCGGCTGGTTGCTCATCCAGCCAGGCTTCAATCTCGGAGGGGGCGATGCTTTTGGTGTGATGATGAAATTGGTGGTCACCAATATCCTTGCCGTGGGCGACTTTTCCGAATGCAGCGGTTCGGTAGCCGAGTTTGTTCAGCTCAGGAATAAGAGAGGGAATGTGGTCGTGCTTGTAGGTGTGATTGGCTTCGGAACCGTTGTGAACGGGCGTGAGTCCCGTGAGCATCGCAGTACGACTGGGAGCGCAGGCAGGGGATATGATGAACGCTTGGTCAAAGACCAGGCCTTCGGCCGCGAGGCGATCCATGTGTGGGGTACGAACGTCTGTGGCACCGTAGCAACCGAGATCCCGGGCGGAGAGATCGTCGGAGAGGAAAATGAGGAGGTTCGGTTTTCCGTTGCTTGAGGCGGCGGAGAGAAGGATTAGGGATGAGGTATGAAGAATGAAAAGTAGGATGTGCTTCATAGGGTGGGGGAATTGAAAGTGGGAAGCGACCTTGTGTCGCGAATCGCTGTTTGATCGCGGCACAAGGCCGCTTCCCACCTTTTGGTATTTGAGGTAACTAAAATTGCTGTACTTCTTCCGGGCCGGGGGATGCGTAGTTGGGATCTTTCGCATTCACGAAGACGTCGCCGTTTCGTTCTTCGATTTCGAGGGGGACGATCGTGGTGCCAAATGGATTTATGGTGTAAGCGGTATCCGTAAGATCCATACTCGCTGCTTGCTCGGCGGGAACGGTTGGTTTGTTCGCGTTGTAGAATGCGGTGCACCACCAGCGTCCTTTTTTGTCTTGGAAAGGTGTACCGTGTCCGAGGAAGCGTCCGGCGAAGCGGCGTTCACCGTAGGGTCCGTGAAGTGAGTCGGCGGTGGCGTAGTAGAGGTTGTAGGTGCCATGTCGCATGGTGTCGGTTGACCAGGCAGTGCCGAACCAGACGTACTTCTCTCCGACTTTGATGATGTAGGAGCCCTCGTGACCCATCTTGCGGTCGGATGGAGCGTAGCGTTTTTTCTCTCCAGCGAAGCTTGAGAAGTCGGGGCTCATCTCCTGGAGATCGAGCACTCCCCAGACGAGCCAGGGTTTGCCATCTTCGAAGTAGAAGGCGGGGTCGTGGTGTTTGCCGAAGTTTTTGCCCATGAGCTCGGTCCAGGGACCTTTGAGCTCGGGTGAGTCGTTGACCATGATGTTGGCGACTCCAGCGTTAGTGGTATGGGTGATGACCCAGCGGTCGTTGAACTTGTAGAATTCGGGCGCCCAAACGAGAGTCTCGGGAACGTTGTGGCGTCCGCCGTGTTTTTCGGGGAGCCAGCTTGAGTCAGTCATCGCCCAGAGTCGATCGAGCTTCTCCCATGTAATGAGATTCTTGCTACGCCAGGCGGGAATGCCGATGACGCCGTCTTCCTCGGTTTTGAGTGTGGTGCCGGTGAGGTAGTAGTAGCCGTCGTCGTTCAGGTAGATGTAAGGATCGCGTATCCAGTGATCGTGGATGTGGACGGCTCGGTCGTGGGCGTTGATCGCTTGGCGAAGTTCTTTTTTGGGAAGGAGGGGTCGCTCGGAGGGATCTGCGGTCAGTGTGGAATGTGCAGTGGTGAGTGTGGATATGAGAAAGAGGATGGTGAGTAGCTTTTTCATGGTTGTGGTGTTATCAGGTTGTAGGCGGCGGTCTGAGCCAGACCGCCCTACCAGATTTGGGCTTCGTCGGGGCCGGGGGTGGCGTAGCGTGGGTCTTTGGCTCGGATGTACGGTTCGCCGTTTTCTAGGATCTTGACTTCGAGTGGGACGAGGGTGACGCCTTGCTCGTTGATGGTTTGGGCATTCTCGCCAAGATCGCGCGTCTGTATGTTTTCGTCTGATACGGGCGGTACGTTCGCATTGAAGAAAGCGGTACACCACCAACGGCCTTGCTTGTCCTGGAAGGGCGTGCCATGGCCGAGGAAGCGTCCGGCGAACTGGCGTTGACCGTAGGGACCCATCGGGTGGTCGGCGGTGCAGTAGTAGAGATTGTAGCTACCTTTGCGAAGCTGGTCGGTGGACCAGGCGGTGCCGAAGTGGACGTACTTGTCGCCGATCTTGCGGAGGGTCGCGCCTTCGTGGCCGATCTTGCGGTCAGAGGGATCGATGCGGATAGGGGCCTTGGCAAAACCGGTGAAGTCGGGCTTGAGGGGGGCGATCCATGTGTTGCCCCAGAGAAGATAGATTGTGCCGTCATCGTCTTGAAAAAGGGAGGGATCGTGTCGGCCTTTCATGTTCTCCTTCATCGGGTGGGCGAAGGGGCCTTGGAAATCGGGGCCGGTTGGAATAGCGAGGTTTGCTCCGGCTCGGACGGGGAGTGGGCTTGTATGCACCACGATCCACTGGTCGTTTAGATAGTGGACTTCGGGTGCCCAGAGTCGCCATTTGTCTTCAGGGACAGCGGAGAATACTTCGGGGGCGGCTTCGGCCCAGTAGCCGTCGCGGAGGGTGAATTCGATGTCTTGTTCTGCCCAATCGAGTAGATTTTCGGACTTCCAGACACGGACTCGGGTACCGACTATTGCGGGGGTTGTGGTTCCGGTTATCTTTGAATAATCGAGGCCGGAGTTGTAACGATCTTCTGGCCAGCGAGGATCGTTGCGATCGGCTGTGGTACCGGTGAGGTAGTAGTCACCGTCGGGGCCGAATGTGATGTAAGGATCACGTATCCAGATGTCTAGGACGTTGATTGCGGTGTCGTGGGATTCGAGGGCTAGTTCGTTGGGGGTCTTGTTGGAGCTGCATGACATGAGTAGGGTGGTTAAGATTAGGGGTAGTGTTTTTTTCATGAGAGTATTAATGATGAACTAGGGTGTGTCAGATAGATCGGTTTGCATGTGTGGCCGCTGGGGACAGCGGCCGCTACCTTGAGATACGGAGGAAGTAGTTTGGTTGTTGGTTGCTGAGGTGTTGGAAGGGGATGGCGATTGGTTCGTCGTTGCCTATGAGTGGTTGGGAGAATTCGTCCCAAGCTTCGAGGTCGGTTGATTGGTGGAGCGTGTAGTGTTCGTGGCGTTTGCCTTGGAAATTAAAGGATCCTTGAGGTGAATCAAAAGTGGGGAGAGGGAGTTCGCTCGAGGAGGGGAGATTGGTCGTGAAGGCGATATTTGAAGTTGTGTTGGAATCGATAGTGAAGAAGTCGCCCCGGTTCTCTTCGGTGACGGGTGTGCCGTTTACGATGAGGTTTTCGAAGGTGACGTTCTCGATCCGAAATCCCTCGTCGCCTCGGATGAGGCTCTTGGATGGGTTCTGTTGGCTGCGATTGTAGTTGTAGGTGTACTGGGAGCCGGTGATGACTACGTCTTTGAATACGATCTCGGAGATGCCACCGGCAGTGTCGGTCTTGGATTGGTCCTCGTTTCGTTTGAGGTTGGTTATGGCGGACACGTTTCCGTCGATACGGACGTTTTCGAAGCGTATCCGTTTACTGGTTGCGTTGTAGGGAAGCTGGGAGGCGATAAGTCCGTTGTTGTTACCGATGCCATTCCACTCTGGGTAGATGATGTGGCAATCCTTCATCAGGAAGTCTTGCGTATCGTAGGGATTCTCCACCGAGCCCCATCCACAGGTCACAACCGCTCCGTTGAAGCTTTGCCAAATGACGGTGTCGGTAACGACGAGATTGCGACCCGCGACGTAGAATGCATCGTCAGTGGGACGTGTAAAACAGTGATCGACTGTTCCACCCCACGGGCGAAAGCCGTCGCTATTGTAGTGCCAGCCCCATACCTTTGCGTTTCGGATAGTGGGCGAGAAGCCTGGCACGATGCCGTGCTTGTTGTTGTCCATGGCGTAGATGCCGTCGATGACGATGTCGTCGCCGCCCGCTTCGATCAGGGCGGATATCGGCTGGCCCGGTTCCCATGGGTACTCGCGACCGGATATGGCGCCGCGTCCGAAGATCTTCGCCCGGTCCGCTCGTCCGTGAGCCATCATCTTACCTGTGATGAAACATCCGCCCGCCATGTAGATTTGCATGTCCGGCTTTAGCTGCAGGTTTCCTTCTTCGAATTGATCGAGGAAGTTGTGAAAACCTGGTTCGAAGTAAGTGAGAGTTGCGGCTTCCACATCCGCTTGAGTTGTGTTGGGGCCGAAGACGTGTACGCCGGGAGCGTTCTTGTCGGGGATCTCTGTTTCAAGATTGTCGGCGAACACCATGAGAGCGTGAGTGATGAGTCCATCGGCGGCCTTCAAGTTGTCGGCTGTCTTGAAATTCACGGATACATAGCGGGACTGGGGAAGCTGAAAGCGGACGGTTTTGCCGTCTTCGGAAAGGGTCGGAACGATGTTGTATCCGGAGGGGAAGATTTCGACTTCAGGAGCGCTTTCGCCGTAGATCTTGTCGACCTCGATTGTTATCGGTTCGGCGAAGTCGCTAGAGAACGGAGCCCAGGAGAAGGTACGATCGCGGAAGATATCAGGGCCGCCTCCAGGTTCGGTCCATGCGGTCGACATCAATGTCTCGACTGGATAGGTCTGGCCATTGGCAATCACCCTGACCGTGTAGCGATCTGAGAGAACGGCTTCACCTGGCTCAGTGGGCCAATCGTAGATGACGACTTCGGTGCAGGTAGCCGCTGTTGAAGCGAGCAAGGCAAAGGCAGTAAGTAAATTGCGGATGCGGGGAACCATGGGGTGCGATTCTTGGAGATTGAATCGAAACGATAGCCACGCCATGCTAAGTAGCAATTATGAGACTTATGTTTGATGCGTAACTGTTAAGTTGTTTCAAAATAGAAAGTGAACCTGTTATGAGTAGTCTGATGTGCGTGAAACCCTTAATTTGCTACCCCTTGAATAGGACCGGGAACCTTCGAGTGCTGATTTGCTTGAGCGTATTTTTCTTGGCGAGCTTCGCTTCTGCACGAGATTACGATACTCCCATCGAAGGCCGTTGGTCTGTGGAAAAGATCAATGCCTGGTACGACGAGTTACCTTGGCTCGTTGGCTGTAATTATTATCCGGCTACAGCGATCAACCAGATCGAGATGTGGCAGGCGGAGAGCTGGGCTCCTGAGCGGATCAAGTTGGAGCTCGATTGGGCAGCGGAGATTGGAATGAACACGATGCGTGTCTATCTGCACGATTTGGTGTGGGCTGATGACGAGCAGGGCTTGTACGCTCGGATGGATGAATTTCTCGATATCTGCCAGAGGCGTGGGATTCGGCCGTTTTTCGTTTTCTTCGATGACTGCCATCGCCCGACTGCCAAGCTGGGTCCTCAACCGCTGCCGGTGAAGGCGTATCATAATTCTGGTTGGCTCAACTCCCCGGTACGCGAACTCGCCGAACGTTATTCGTGGGGAAAAGCGACGGATACGGAGGTTGCTTGGTTGAAAGGTTATGTGCAGCGGACAATGGAGCGTTTTCGAGATGATGAGCGCGTGCTCATGTGGGAACTCTACAACGAGCCAGGTCGTGGGCAGGGCCTGAATGGTGATATGCAATCCACGGCGGTAAAAGGTGCATTCGGAGATCAGTCGAAGAACCTTGTCTATGATTCTTGGCTATGGGCTCGCGAGGTAAATCCGTCGCAGCCAGTTGTATCCAATACAGCAGGATCGGTGGGAAAGAAGAACATCTCGATTAATCGAATAAACTCGGACCTGCACTCGATCCATTCCTATCGCGATGTTGAGGGAACGAAAAAGGTGATCGCTCCCTACTTGGAAGACGGGCGTCCGATCTTTGTGACTGAGTGGTTGAATCGGTACGGTGGCAGTATTCCTCAGTCTATGTTGCCGTACTTCAAGGAGAACAAATACGCTGCGATCAACTGGGGATTTGTTTCTGGTAAGACGCAAACGACTTTCCACTGGAAGAGTCGTCAGGGACGAAACGTGGAGAAAGAGCTAGCGGAAGGAAACGTCGTCAAACCAGGAGAATCCTTTCCAGAACCAGAGGTGTGGTTCCACGATCTTCTGCGAATGGACGGAACGCCTTACAAGGCGGAAGAGATCGAGGTGTTTAAGGAGTTGTTGAAATAGATTGTTGACCACAGATAACACTGATATTCACAGATGATGAAAACGGGGATTTCGGTATAGGAATGAGAACTACGTTATTTGGTACCCTTGTTAGTTTGTGCTTTTCGGCTCTGTTGGTGGCACAGCAGACCCAACCTAACATCATTCTCATCTACGTTGATGATATGGGAGTGGGGGACGCCTCCTACACGGGTGGTACGGTGCAGGCGACTCCGAATATCGATCGGATGGCTGCAGGAGGGCGTGTCTATGAGCAGTTCTACACCGCGTCTCCTGTTTGCTCTCCATCGCGGGTGGCGGTGACCACTGGAATGTATCCGCTGCGGTGGGACATCAATACTTTCTTAAGCAGCAGAAAACACAATCGCTTGTGTGATCAAAGCGACTATTTGTCGACTGAGGCACCCACCATCGCGAAAACTTTGCAAACGGTTGGCTACAAGACGGGACACTTTGGGAAGTGGCACATGGGGGGAGGGCGTGATGTAGAAGCGCCTTCCATCGGCGAGTATGGATTCGATGAATACGTTTCGACCTGGGAAAGCCCGAATCCTGATCCCGCGCTCACTTCCACGAATTGGATTTGGGGACCGGACGATACTGTCAAGCGATGGGATCGCACCTCATATTTCGTGGATCGTACTCTCGCGTTCTTGAAGAAGAACAAAGGGACTCCTTGCTACGTGAATCTTTGGCCGGACGACCCTCATAGCCCTTGGGTCTCAGGACCTGCCGAGCTCGATGACAAGAAGAAAGGCTATTTCGACTTGGCGAATCTGAAACCAGTACTCGAGGACCTCGACGTACAGATTGGACGTTTGCTGCATGGACTCCGTGTGCTTGGATTAGAGGCGAACACGCTGGTGCTCTTTACCAGCGATAACGGACCTGCTCCTTCGTTTGAGCGTATCCGGACCAATGGACTGCGCGGCGTCAAAAACAGTCTTTACGAAGGTGGAATCAGCATGCCCTTTATCGCGTACTGGCCGGGGCGAATTGCTGCCGGTGGAGTGGATACGGATTCGATTGTGAGCGCGATCGACCTGTTTCCGACGCTGAGTCGTTTGGGCGGAGCTGAGTTGCCGCCTGAGGTTCGATTCGACGGAGAGGATTTCGGAAAGAGTCTGTTGTCTGGGGAAACCCACAAGCGTCAGGAAAAATTGTTCTGGGAGTACGGTCGTCGTAACCCAAGATTCAGTATTCCGAAGCTCGAGGATGAGCGAAGCCCAGTGCTCGCGGTTCGCGATGGCGACTGGAAGTGCTTCTCCTCCTTTGACGGAACTGAGCTTGAGCTCTACAATCTTTCGACCGATCCAAACGAGACGACGAACTTAGCGAAAGAGAACCGAGAGCTCGCGGAACGCCTTCAAAAAGAGATGCTCAACTGGTTTGAGCAGAATAATGAATCGGAGATTTGAGTTGTTTGTGAATGATCAACACTAGGGGGAGTTCAGTGTGAACGAACTTGCCTACGGTACTTGCCGGGTGAGACTCCGCGGATTTTTAGGAAGGAGCGGTAGAGGGATGCGGCGTCGTTGTAGCCGACTTCTTCAGAGATCTGCTCAATGCTCAGATTGGAATAAAGAAGGAGCTCGGAGGCGTATTTGATGCGGAGCGAGCGTAGGCGCTGGATGGGGCTTTGGCTATAGTTTTGGTGGCAAAGCCTGCGGAGATGCTCTTCGCTCATTTTGGCTTCTTCTGCCATGTTTACGCAGTTCCATGGGTGGGAGAGGTTTTCCGAGACTTTCAGCCAGAGTCGGCGTAGACGAGGGTCGATTTCTTCGCTGGTAAGAGCACGTCTTACATATGTATCCAAAAGTTGGATCCAAGAGTCCATGACCATTTCGTCGTGCCAATGCATCGATTCGTTATAGAGACCAATCAGCGGCTGGTTCAGTAGGTTGTTCTGAACTTCGATCATGTATGGTCCTTCGGTTTTGAATGCCGAGCCGAGCGAGTTGGGGCCCGTACCCTCGTAGATCACCCAGGAGAATTCCCAGGTGGCATCGGGTTTAGCGAAGTAGGCGTGTTTGGCTCCCGCTGGAGTGATGTACGCGTGTCCGGGGTACAAAGGCATCCATCGATCATCGATGAGCATGACGCCCTCTCCCGCATAGGATACCAGAATCTGGCTGAAGGAGGGATTGAGCCGAACGAAGAGGTTTCCCTGGCGGGCGACGGTATGGCCTGCCGCCAACATGCCGTGCTTTTCTCGCATCTTGGGGTAGTCAGAGTGTTCGGTGGAACGTCGGAAGGTGTCTCTCCCTGTGAAGTGGGTTTCTTCAAGCCTTTGGGGATCTGGGTAGGTTTGAGACATGAGGGAAATCGTGAGAGTCTTACCTTGGAATTCTAAGGCGCGTGCATACAGATTTTCTGTTGAGGCACTGCAATTATATTAGCTCTGCAAGGGGAGCGACATAGTTAACGAAGGAGGCGGGGCATGAAAAGGAAGAAAAGCGAGTACGTCGATTTTCAGAACTAATGTGGGTTATTGCAAGAAATGGGTGGGGAGCAGGAATTGTGGGTTTGGGTGGGATTTGATATTATCTGGTCGTTCTCGCCTTTACGAAGCTGAGCTTCGAGGCGTTTTGAGCCGGATTGATGATGCGGGTTATTCCCGCTCGATAACTGCAAACAATAGTACCCCAGAAAACGCAGACCATCTACGGCTCGATGGCCCCCACGTTTTCACGACTGACCCTAAAATGAAAAAGGCCCAGAAACGAAGTCTTTCGGCAGTAGCTGGTTTGCTGCTGCTTTTTTCCTCTTCCGATGTTGGCGCTCAGGACACCACTCCGGAGCTGGACGGCGAAGAGGTATTCGAATTAAGCCCGTTCAGTGTGGATGCCAGTGAGGACGCTGGTTATCGCGCGACTACGACCTTGGCGGGGACCCGTCTTAACACTAAGCTTCGGGATGTCGGTGCGGCTATCTCTGTAATGACATCGGAGTTTTTTGAGGATACCGGAGCCACTGATTCGCAGACTTTGCTGTCCTATGGTCTAAACACCGAGACCGCTGGAGCTAATGGCAACTTCGTTGGTGGTAACGACACGGTGGCTGGTGGTCAGCGTGTCGACCTTGAGTCTCAGCGAACCAACCCTCAGAAGGGACAGCGTGTTCGTGGCTTGGCAACGGCCCAGTTGACGCGGAACTACTTTGAAACGGACATCGGTTTCGACAGCTATAATACGGATCGCGTAACGATTAATCGGGGCCCTAATTCGCTGCTGTTCGGTATCGGTAGTGCCGGTGGGGTGATTAATAACGCTACTTTGCGAGCGTCGCTAACCGAAGAGTTCGGTGAAGTGAGCGTACGTTTGGGTGAACGTTCGAGTCACCGCGAGACCTTCAACTACAACAAGGTACTGGTCGAGGATCGCTTGGCTGTTAGGGTTGCTGCACTGTATGATGATTTTAACTACCAACAACGACCCACGTATGAGGAGAAGAAACGCATCTTCGCAGCGATGGAATCGGTGCTGCTAAAGAATGAAAACAGCGAGTTTTTTGGCCCAACTGTTCTCCGTGGTAATTTCGAGTCAGGCGACACTGAGAGCAATCCGCCACAAGTGACTCCACCAGGAGATGGTATCTCGAGTTGGTTTTCATTGCCGGATCCGGGGCCGCTTGAAGCGATCACGGGTACGACTTTCCCAGCTTTTTTTAGCGATGGGAGTTTCGAGCCAAAGTACACGATCGACCAAAGCCGTCCGGGCTTGGTGAGAGGAGATATCAACGGGGTAGCGGCATTGCCGAACTTTATCCAAATCTCAATGATCTACGAAGAACCTAATCAAGGTACGGGGCTCACTGGTACAGACCTCGATGCGAGCGTCATGCGGGCGGTGCGCGGTTTTGGCGGTCGCGCTCCCAACAAGACTTGGGACTACTTCTTGAATAGTTCTTTGTACCACGAGGGATACCTCCCGAACTTCGTGACGGCTTCGCTACCATTGAGCGTATTTGACAATGAGAACATGTCATTGGCTGGTACCACGAATTTGGCTACACAGGATTTCGACGCGGCGAACTTCACCCTTGAGCAGACGTTTTTTAATGGACGAGGGGGGATTGAGTTTAACTATGATCGTCAGAACTATGCTACTTTCCGTCGCTTCCCCTTCAATAGCGGAGGGTTCCAAGTGAGTTTCAATGATGTCTTCGTGGACATAAATGAAACCAGGAACGATGAGACTCCCAATCCGAATCTCGGCCGTTTGATGGTGATCACTTCGGGCAATCGTCAAGCAAGCATTCTAGGGTACGAAACGCAGGATATCGACCGCGAGTCGCATCGGACTACGGCCTTCTATGACCTGGATTTAAGGGGCAGTGACAATCTCAGTTGGATGGGACGGCATGTGTTTACGGGAGTGATTAGCAGCCAAAGCCGAGATATCGTGGATATGGGTGTCGGGGCCGCTTGGGTGTCGGAAGACATCGATTTGGGCGGTAGCGACTACCACTTCGGGAATCTCAACATCGGTCGCCGCCAAGTAGTCTCGCAGATCTACCTGAGTGATCCGCTCCACAATGACCCGAATATTCAATCGATCGATGATGTGAAGATAACGAACTACATCGATATTCCGCTCCCGAAGGATGGAAGCGAGTATACGGCGAAGACCTACAACCGAACAGAGGACACTTTCTTTACCGGAGAAATGACGACGCGTAACTACCTAAATAGCTTCGAGCGTACTCGTCGTGAAATAGATACCGAGGTCATCAGCATGCAGAGTTATCTTTTGAACGACAATGTAGTTGGACTTCTTGGATACAGGAAGGACAAGCAGACGAACTGGAAGAATGAGGCGCTTGTTCGCAAGGCCGATGGAGAGGTTGATCTCGATGCCTCCAATATCTTGGATCGTTTGCGGGATCCGTTGAGCGATGAAGTCCTGGCTCCCGAGGAGGGGGACACTGTTACTTGGAGCGTGGTGGCTCACACGCCTGACGCATGGATGGACAAACTGAATTTGCCAGGCTCGCCGCGTTTGAGTTTCCACTACAACGAATCGGAGAACTTCAACCCGGTCGGCGTACGCACGGACATCGAAGGGTTTCAGATCGCGTCACCGGCGGGCGAAACAAAGGAGTACGGGTTCAGTCTAGAACTTTTGGAAGACCGGGTGTTTATGCGGTTTAATTGGTTCGAAACGGACATCTCCAACGACACGGCGGACGTGAATGCCACGATTCACAGCCGAATCGGAAACTGGTTAAGCCGCTGGAACGATGCCGAGAACGCAGGGATGACGATCGAGGAAGCTCTGGCGATTACACCTGGAAATACCTTTGATGATTGGACCAGCTACGAGGATGCCTATTCGGATATCGTGGGCCTGCTGCCCGATCGTATTCAGGCGATCTATAACTACCGAATCGAGAACAACGACAACGAGGACGATCTAGATCAGATCGCTAACCCCTCTGCGACGCGGAGCTTCAGTTCGGAAGGATTCGAGCTGGATGTCGTTGCGAACCTTACGGAGAACTGGCGCGTGATGCTAAATGCTGGTCAGCAGGAGACGGTGCAGAACGATATCGCTCCGAAAGTGGCGGCGGTTGCGGCCGAGATCAACTCGAACATCCTCGGAT
The DNA here is from genome assembly GCF_016595505.1 of Pelagicoccus mobilis. GTDB lineage: Bacteria > Verrucomicrobiota > Verrucomicrobiia > Opitutales > Opitutaceae > Pelagicoccus > Pelagicoccus mobilis. Next base: position 20,774 of record NZ_JAENIL010000045.1, read on the forward strand.
CACCATTTGCCGATGTATGGGATGCTCCGATACTAGCGGAAAGCTTCACTTTCACGACTCGTTGGCAAAACGAGAACTTCAACTCCTTGCTCGCCACTTTGTCGCAGGAGGGAACGCAATCGCTAGAGCAACGCGAATGGCGGGTAAATGCGGTAACGACCTATGACTTCAAGGATGGCAAGTTGGCGGGCTTTGGTGTTGGCGGCAGTCTTCGCTATCAGAGTAAAGCCGCGACTGGCTACCCCTTAGTACTGAACTCAGAGGGGATTCCTTTGCCGGATTTGGACAACCCATTCTGGGGACCGGATCAGATGAACGGAGACCTGTGGCTGAAATACAGCAGACCTTTGTTTGGAGATAAGGTAGATTGGAGAATCCAGCTGAACGTTCGTAACGCGTTTGGTGACGATGATGTGATTCCTGTCGTAACAAATCCAGATGGTCAGTTGGCTGTATTCAGGAACTCGCTACCTAGAGAAACCTTTTTGACGAACACCTTTAGCTTCTAGCTCGACGAATGGTATCCTTGATCAACGCCCCGCGTTTTGCGGGGTGTTTTGCGAGTTTGCGTGACGAGTTGAGATTCCGAAAGAGCCTGTCTTTATGTATATGGTGAAAGAGAAGGTGTCCACGAGGGAGATGGTCCTCTATGGATCTGGCGGTATCGCCATGAACTTCATGAACAATGCGGCGACTCGTCTGATGAATCTCATCTTCGTCGCTACGTTGAATGTGAGTCCGGCCCTTATGGGCACTGCCATGCTGGTCTTCCGCCTTTGGGATGCGATCAGCGACCCGATGATGGGATTTATATCGGACAATGCCCGTACTCGCTGGGGGAGGCGCAGGCCGTTTGTGGTGGCGGGGGCTGTGTGGGCTGGAATCGTTTTCGGCTTTATGTGGTTCATCCCGCTTGGGTGGACCGAAATGGGATACTTCTGGTGGTGGCTTATTTTCGCTTTGTTGTTCTTCACGGGGGCGACGGTGTTCATCGTTCCGTTCCTAGCACTTGGAAAAGAGATGAGCTCGAACTACCACGAGCGTACCTCGATCTGTGCTTTTCGAGCAGCGGGCGAAAAGATTTCCGGCCCGATTAATCAAGGCATGCCCTGGCTCGCCGCTAAGATAGGGGCTGTCTTCTTTGCGGAAGGGGCGGTCGAATATGTGAACGCAACGGGGGACGTGATCGACACGCCGACGTTGTGGGGGGCGAGAGTCCTAGGCATCGTCGTGATGTTGGCGATCATCGGAACCGGTATTTTCGCGGGAATCTCGGGAAAGGAGCGCTATCTGGAAGTCGCCAAAAAGGAGGGAAAAGCTACCCTCAAGATGATGTTTACAGAGACGGCGAAGAATCGGCCATTTCTGTTTCTCGTGATCACGCATGTGCTCTTTTGGTTTGGGATCTCATTGGTCGATTTTTTGGGATTCTTCCTAAACGTTTACTATATCGCGGATGGCGATAAACTGGTCGGCTCGAGCTATCAGTTTGCTTACGGGATCGGGCAGCATGTTGTAGCGCTTTCCTTGATACCGGTGGTTACACGGCGTTCGAAGAAAATCGGAAAACGGAAGACGGTGAAACTGGGCCTTTGCATTGTGTCCTTTGCCAGCCTTTTGAAATATTTCTGCTATACGCCAGATGCCTGGTACCTGCAGTTGGTAGTGGCAGCGTTTATGGGGCCAGGGCAGTCCTGTCTTATTGTCGTCATGCAATCGATGATGGCGGACGTTTGCGACTACGATGAACTGAATACAGGCAAGAGACGAGAGGGCGTTTATGGAGCTGCAATGTCCTTCGCCCAAAAGTCCGGCAACGGAGTCGCCGCTGCACTCAATTTATACCTGTTAGCGTTAATCGGTTTTGATTCAACTTTAGGAGGTGATCAAACGGAAGGGGCTTTCTTTGGAATGCGTATCTGTTTCACAGTCGCTCCTATCATTGCGTGTGTCATCGCTTATTTCGTTTTCCGAAACTACAGCTTGGGTGCTGAGCGATGTCGCGAAATACGCAAGGAGTTAGAGTTTAGAAGGGGTGAGGTGTAGAATGAAAAATTCTAAGAGACCGAATATCCTGCTCGTTTGCACGGATTCGACGCGTTGCGATACTCTGCGTTTCATGGGTAACCAGGAGGCTGTTTCGCCTCATGCAGATCGCTTGGCGAGTGAAGGCGTCTGTTTCGAGCAAGCGCACACGAGCTCTCCTGTTTGTACACCCGCTCGTTCAAGTCTGATTACGGGACTTCACGCTCCTTTGCATGGATGCCTAGAGAACGGAATGACCCGTCGGGAGGGATTGGATACGATCTGCGACGTTCTCGTGAATGCCGGCTATTGGCGGATCATGGCCGGGAAGCAACATTTCGGTGCGCTTCCGGACTTCGATCGAGTGGTCGATCCGAGTTCTGAGGAACTTGCGAAGCTCTCGAATAGCGACGAGTTCCTCGATGACCGTGCGTTCGATGGATCGGGTGTGATCAAGGACGCTGTTGTAACGGCCCGATGTATCGAGGAAATGGGGAACGCTCTTTTGGATGGGAAACCGTTTTTCGCGTTTTGCTCGATCGAAGCGCCTCACTTTCCATTGAAGCCTCCGCAGCGGTGTTTAGAACGAATCGACCAAAGCAGCTTGCCGAACCTTAACTATCGTCCCGGTGAGGAAGACAAGTGGCCCAAGCATCTCCGCGATTTGATTGGATTGGATGAAGTCGGCGAAAACGAGAGCCTAGCCCTGCGAGATCCCGAGTATTGGCAGGAAGCTCTAGGTCGAAGTTATGATGCGAAGTACAGGGAGGCGATTGATGAGTGGAGGCATCGCTACTATGCCTATGCGAATTACACCGACGAGTTGCTTGGACGTTTGTTGGCATTTTTGGATGCTAAGGATCTAGCGGCCGACACGCTTGTTATCTTTACCTCGGATCACGGGCAGCAGTACTTTGATCACGGTTTCAACGACAAGCATTGCTGGTATGACGAATCGTGGCGAGTGCCTCTAGTAATGCGTCAGACGGGGACTTTACCAGCGGGTAGCCGATTGGGCTTCGCTAGTTGGTTAGATATTTCCTCGACGATCGCCGCCGCTGGAGGCACGAAGTGGAAGGGAGTACAGGGATTTAATCTGTATACGTGTATACAATACGGAGGAAGGAGCCCTAGATCTTGCGTAGCGGGAACGCTTTTCAAGTCGATTGCCTTATGCACCGAGAAATGGAAGCTGGAGTACTACATAGAGGAGGGGCAAGGAAGGTTGTTTGATCGGGTCGAGGACCCGAAGGAACAATACGATTTGTGGCATTCGGTGGAATATCGATCGATTCGTGATCAGCTCTTGATCGCCTTGTTGCGGTGGAGGGCTGATTTGGAAGTGGTCGAAGAGAGGCAGCGAAGTCTCGTGGTCGATGGCGAACGAGGAGAGGATGGTAAGAGAATCGTCGCTCATCGTGTAGGTGAAGCGACCCGCCGATGGAGGGGGATCGATTCAGAGCTCCGATTGGATAGGGCGATCCAAAAAATTGAAGACGAAATCTGTGCGGGAGTCGGCGCTGGATAAGGGAAAGAGCAATTATGAAAAATTCAAAACCTAGGTTGGTCATGCTGATCACTACCGATGAGCAGCGTAGGGATACTCTTGGTATCTATGGATGCGAAGCTATCTCAACGCCCCATATCGATAGTATCGGATTGCAGGGCGAGTGTTTCGATCAGGCCTATACAGTAAGTCCCTGGTGCATGCCAAGCCGGTGTTCGATATTGACTGGGATGTATCCGCATTCCCATGGCGCGTATAGCAACTTTAGTGGAGACCCCCTCGATCCGGAAATACCTAACCTCTATACTAGTGCAAGGACGGCTGGGTATTCTACAGCTCATTTTGGCAAGTGTCATTACGAACGCGTGAGGTATGGGACTTTTTCCCCCGAGAGAACGAGCGCTAGTCCAGGAACCAGAGATTACTATATGAGTCTAGGGATCGACCATCTTGCGTTGCAGGACGACAAAAACGTCTCGATTTGGCAGTACGATGACTATAGTCGTGAGCTCGAAACCGAGGAGCTCTTAGACGCGTATCGCAGGAAAGCCTGGAATCGGAAAGAAGGAGGTGTATTTGAATTTCCAGGACAGACGTGCTGGCATCCGGATGCTTGGGTCGGGAGAAAGGCACGAGAGTATATTGACGAGTGGAATGGAGAAAGGGACCTCTTTGTATGGCTCTCGTTTTCGGGGCCACACTACCCGATTGATCCACCAAAAGAGTATTTAGCCCGTGTAGATCAGGATCGGCTTCCTCCTATTCAAAAAAGGGAGGGGGAATGGGATCACGGGGAGCGAATACATGAAAGTAGCTACCATGGTCCAGGGAAAATAGATGGATGTGGGTACTTGGAAACAAGAGCTTGCAAGGACTATGATGAAGAATACTGGAAGCGGATGCGAACGCACTACTTGGCCAATATGGCTTTGATTGACGAACAGGTTGGCTCAGTCTTAAGTGCGGCGAATCGAACGTTCGGAAATGACTCATTGATTATGTTCACTTCTGACCATGGGGATATGTTGGGCAATCATGGTTTATGGGGGAAGCATAACTGCGCATATGATGAAGTCCTAAGGGTTCCTTTCCTGATGAAGAGACCAGGAGCCGGAGGGGAAGGAAGACGAATATCGGAGCGTATCCAGACCATTGATATTTTTCCAACGATCTCCGACTGGATTGGCGCAGGGTATACTGGAGTGGATGGGGTGACTATCGATGAGACTGTGGCTGGTGGCGGTTACGAGTACACTTTGGCGGAAGGAGAAGGGTACTATTGTGTAGATGATGGGCGTTACCGTTTGGTTCGGGCTGTAGTGGAAAGGAACGATTCTCCGGTTTACGAGCTCTATGATCGTATCGCGGACCCACATTTGTACAATAACCTGTATCGAAAAGGAGAGTTCAATGAGGTGTTCGAGAGACTTCGTGGAAAAGTCGAAGAACAAACGGCTATTTGCGAAATTTTGTAATATGAAGGTTTGGACAATTGAAGAAATAAAGAATTGGCAGGAGAGTCAGCCGTATCGAGTGGGAGCAAACTTTGTGCCCAGTTCGGCAATCAACCAGTTGGAGATGTGGCAGAAGGAGAGTTTCGATCCAGAAACGATTGATCGTGAGTTAGGTTTCGCCGAAGACGTAGGCATGAATGCGATGCGAGTCTACTTGCATGACTTGCTATGGGAGCAGGACTCGAGTGGCTTTTGTGAGCGAATCGATCGGTATTTGGAAATCGCAGACAGGCGCGGGATCTCGACGATGTTCGTCATATTTGATGATTGCTGGAATCAGAGTTTCGCACTTGGTACGCAACCTGAACCAAAGCCATTTACGCACAATTCGGGTTGGGTTCAGTCGCCGGGTGTTCGTATCGTGAATGATTCGTCCAAGTGGGAGCGATTAGAAAGGTACGTGAAGGGATTGCTGTATCGATATCGCAATGACGAACGTATCTTCGCATGGGATCTCTATAACGAACCCGGAAATGGCACTTCGGGAGATGACAGCCTCAAGGATGAAAAGCAGATCGACCGTTCTTTGCCTTTGCTCAAGTCAGCCTTTGAGTGGGCTAGGAGTGTTGGAGGTGTGACACAACCGCTAACCTCTGCGATCTGGAACTTTGATGAGAGCTTCGCTCGCATCAACGAGTTTCTGGCGACGCACTCAGATTTTATCAGCTTCCACTGCTACGCCTCTCCTCATGTTATGGTAGAGAAAATCGAAAAACTGAGGGTTCATGATCGACCGTTGTTTTGCAGCGAGTACATGGCTCGTGGGCAAGGAAGTAGCTTTGCTTACACACTACCGATGCTAAAACGTTTTGGAATTGGTGCGTTTAATTGGGGCTTGGTTTCTGGACGGACGCAGACCATATACCCCTGGGGTTGGACTGAGGAAAAGGGCGAGCCCTGCCTGCTCTTCCACGACGTTTTCAGTCGGGACGGAGGGTTTCTGTATCCCTTGGAAGAAGCGGTCATTCGAGAGGTAACAGGTGTACAGAAATACGTAGTCTAGAGTTTGGCTTGCTTGCTGGAAATTTGGCGGCCCGTATCTTTAGGAACCGAACCGTCGCCTGGTTGGTTTGTAGATCTGCGAGAGTTAAATTCTTGGCGGGAACCTTGTACGCTTGAGTTTCTTGCCACTTCGTTGAGAAACGAGGGGTGCCTGATTTTCTGAACACAGAAGAGTGTGCGACGGGGGTGAGCTGTGTTTGAGCTTCTCCTCGCGATTTGTGTCGTTGTCGTTGTTGTGGGGATTTGGTTTTTTCTCCGTCTTAGGAGAGTATTTGGAGGGGATCGGCTGGAATCCCTTGCTGATGACGCGGCTAAGGGACGTGAGAGAGGGGAGCGACTTCTCGTTTGTTTTGGCGACAGTCTGACCCTCGGGCATCACAGCTACAACTGGGTGAGTGATCTCGAAAAGTCCGAAGAATCGGCGGGATACGCAGTGCTGAACGCCGGTTGTAACGGAGAGTTGGCTTATAACCTTGTACAGAGGTTGGAATCGGTAACCGAGTTGAAGCCCGAGCGGGTGACTTTATTGGTCGGTACAAACGATGCACGGGCGATCGATAACCTGGATGCAGCCAAGGTTTATCAAAAGGGGCAAAAGCTTCCGCAGTTGCCGGATGAAGCGTTTTTCGAGGCTAATTTTGAAACCCTGCTTTGCGAGCTCGAATCACGCTGCGATGCAGAAGTGATCGTTGTCGGGATTCCCATGCTGGGCGAACGACAGGGGGAGCCAGTTAACGAGCTCGTCGAGCGCATGAACGGATACATGCGGGATCGAAGCTCTGCCCATGGCATGGAATTCGTTGATCTCTATGGCGCTTTGCGTGAACACTTGCGAGGTCAAGATACGAGCGCTGGGCCAAGCTACTCCGGTAGCGCCTCGCTCCGCCTGATGATGAAGTCAGTCTTCCTAAGGTTTGGATTCGGCTGGAGCTGGCAGCGTATTGCGAAACGTAACCGACTGCTGGTGCTGACTGATATGATTCACCTGAATGAAACAGGAGGGCGGATCTTGCTAGAGTTGGTCCGTGAGCGATTGTCAGTGCTCAATCGAGAATGACCCAGCGAAACAGCTTCCTCTCAATGAATAGCGATTGTTAGCTTTGAGTTCCTTGTTCGATCAAGATCGTTCGCATTTTGCGAATGTGATCCACAAAAAAATCGGAGATTTGAGCAGTCCTAGTTTAGGAAACTACACTCAAATCTCCGATTGGAGAATCTTTCTGTATCCTCTATAAGGATACTTTAATATGCTGGGAATAGGGCGACTCTCAACCTTGTGAATCTAAAGCCGTAGAGGTTTGCTCTTATTTGCGGTTCCGGTAGAACGCCAAACCGAAAATGGCCAACCCTAGGAGAGAGAAGGTGGTGCTCGTATCAGGAACTGGAGTGCCTGTTACTTTAACATTGTCGAAGTATGTAAATTCGTTTGTGCCTGTGTTGAAGATTTCGATCGCGACCTTCAAACTTGTACCTGAGAGGCTTGAGCTCATGACTGTTTGATCTGGAATTGCGCCGAAAAATGTGGTGATATTTGTAATCCCGTTGGAATCGAGGTCGTAGCCTACACTCAAGTAGTCATTTGTTTCAAATTCCCTGTCGTTCTTTGTCCATACGTCTACGAATATCTTGATATCTGTGAAGCCTGCTATGTTGATGAGTGGGCTAAACCATGTCCCTGAGCTTTGTGTCGGATTTTGATCAACGTTTTTACCGAGCCATGCCATCGCTCCTCCATCGATTCCAAATATGCCGGCACCCGTGTAATTTGTTGACCAGCCTCCCAATGCGTCGCTGAAGTCTTCCTCGTATATAGTGACCGCGTGGGACGAGGAGATTCCCAGCACGATTGTGACTGTGATGAGGGATAGTATTTTTTTCATACGGAGTCTTTGTTTACTGTTGTTTGGGTAAGTGCCCTTGAAGGGATTGGTTTATGTACCTTAGGTACTAGCACTTACCGTGCCCCAAAGCGAAATGACTTCGACTACGGTGGATAAATTGGCTCTTAAGTTATTGGAAGATAATAGGTTATTGAAAATGAGATCGATGTAAAAAATACAAGAAGCCTTACTGAGAATAAGCGGATTGTAAGAGATCCTTACTAGATTACATTATCGATCGATCTCAGGGACATTTCCTAGTCGAGCACCTCAACAGAGGTCTAAAGCTACCTGGAGAGGTAAAGATTTAGTAGCCCTATTGTCTTCCGGTGATGTTCTTCGGTGTCTTCTGGGATCTTCCAATTGTTGTAGCCGAGTGGGCCGCTGTAGTTGGAATCTTTTAGGAGTTGGATCCATGATTCGACATCGTACTGGCTAGTGGCGAGGTCTTGTACGACGTCGCTCCAATCACGCGAACCGGGAGTGTAGTTTCCGGGCAGGTTTGCTCCGCTTACCGTGGCGAGTTTACTGTAAGGCGAAGCGAGCTCAACAACCTCGGAAAGTCGGTGTGCGTTGCCTGCTCGAAGCTCATGGGGGAGTTGAAGGGAAGTGTAGAGGTTGGGCCGGGCGACCTTCTTGATGATTGTTATACTATCTTCGACATCGAGTATGTAGTGCCGGTCGTGTGGATACAGGATTACCTCTGTATCGAACTTGGCTGCGAGGTCGCAGACGGCTTGCGTGAAGTTAACGGTAGCTTCCTCAGTGACGTTTGGATTTTGTAGAGCGAGCCAGATGGGTGCGTTTTGCGAATGTCCGAGTTCAAGGACGCTTTGCACGATTGGCAGGGCATCGTCGCGTTCTAGATTCAGTGGCATGTAAACGCCGTAGACTCGAAACTGTCCCGAAGCGACGAGCGGGTGTTGAATGGTCTGGCGAAACTCTTCGAGGGTCTTTTTGTTGTGAACGAAACCGCCGATGCCATTGTATCCCACCTCGGCGAGAAACTCGATCCGTTCGGCGATCGAATGATCGGAGAATCCGTAGCTCATGGCGAAGATGGGATTCTGCGGAGTAGCGTGCATGGCAGTTGCGATGAGGGAAAAGAGGACGGAGGCTAGTCTTTTGAGGGAGTGCATCTGATGTCAATAGGGGGTGGATCGACTTCTCCGAAGGCGATCAGGACGTCTTCGGAGAAGCCGTCCCACCAGTTCGGTAACTTTTGGAGTGATTCGCTATGACGGAGCATCGCACTCCTACTTGATCGTTACGATGGTTCTCCGATAGGAAGTGATTGGATGAATGTCGGATTTGTCTTTGACCTCGAGGATGAGGTGGAGAGTTTGGCCTTTGGCATCACTCGGGAGCTCGAGCTTGCATGTGGCTTGGTCGGGATGGGTGACTAATTTTTTAAGGTCGCCTTTGTAGGTGCTGGGTTCTTCGTAAATCCACCATTTGAATACGAGTGGGTCGCCGTCGGGGTCGGTTGTTTGGCTGGCGTCAAAGGTGAGAGTGGTGCCAGCTTTAGCCGTGGTGTGAGCGATGACTGGATCGGAGCTACCGTTAAGAATGATAGTCGGCGAGTGGTTGGCCTCTTCGTACTTCTTCAGGCACCAGTCGGCACGGGCGGCGAAGTCGGAGAAGAAGGCGTCTCGCCAACGCCAGACCGGAGCGAAGTGGTTTTTTGTGTGAGTGATTGGCGGCTCTGCGGTGTGGTCGGTCCACGTGTCAGCCGCTTCGTCAAACATGTGGAATTCTCCGTAGGTCTGTTCGTCGACCCGGACATCGCGGTGTTTGGACCAAACGTTTTTGCTACGGGTGTTTTGGTAGCGTCCTCCCCAGCCACCCCATTCTGGGTGTTCGGGATCTTGTAATCCGTTAGGAAGGAGACGGAGGAAGGGAATCGTACCACCGCCTTCGAGAAAAGAAACACCGCCGCGTGGAAACTGACGGAGCGGCCAACGGGCCATGAGGGGACCGTGGTTTCCTTTCAGGTGCTCGAGGGCCCAGAGGTGTTGGCCGAGACCGGAGTATTCGTAGGGCTTCCAAGTGTAGGGGCCGAGTTCCTTTCCGCTGCCGCGGTTGTCTTGGCCACCGTCTATGCTCGGACCACCATAACAGTAGGTTTGATAGTTAGAACGTATCCAGTTGATGGATGGCCAACGTGCCATGATCCACGCACCCGCATTGTCTTGAGCTCCGTTTTCGAATACGCGGAGTTTAGCAAGGGCGGCTTGGAATTCGAAAGTGGGAAGTTTTACTTCCAGGTCGAGAAGAGCTTGGGCGAGCGTATTGCTGCCTGCATTGACGATTACGTGGACAGGACGTGGATCGTCTTTGAGGAGGGAGCGCTCGATGAGCCTGGAACCTGGGGAGGTGCGGCCAAGTTTGGCGTCGGAAATGCCGTAGCGGTGCTGCCCTTCGGCGACAACGGACTGGAGATGGGAAGCGTTGGGCCAGCCATCGGCGTGTATCCGGAGGTTGTCTACAACCCGGTCGTAGCCGTCGATGAGGTGGAAGAAAAGTTCGGGCTGGGGATCTTTGCGGAGGAATTTGCCTGTGACGGCGATGAGGCCCTCGATGTCGAGTTCGTTGGCGTAGAGGAGTAGGTGCACCATCTGTTGCTCTTCGTCTGGCTCGTTGCCCATGTCGGCGAGAACGATGACGCGGGGCTTTTCGAGAGCGTGTGCGGTGAGGGGTGTAAAGAAGTAGATGAAGAGGGCGAGGAGGGTGAGGAGTTGGCGGGGTAGGGACTGACCGCCGGGCAGTCCGCTTCGGTGTGAGGGCATGGTTTTCATGATAGCTTTTGCTCGGGTTGTGGCGGCTCGCCCGGCGGTCGAGCCCTACCTATTTCACTAACTCGAAGTCTCGGGTGATGCCGCCGAGGGTGACGGTTACGGGGTAGGTGCCGTTGGGGAGGTTGGAGAAATCTAGCTCTTTATTGCCGTCGGCGGTGCCGGAGAGGACGGTTTCGCCGGAGGCGTTTTTGATCGTGTACTCAGCTGGTAGTGGGGCGTAGATGTAGAACTTGCCGTTTAGGAATTGGTAGACGTAGGTGAACTCGTTGGCGATGAACGCTGGGCTGAATGGACTGCCTGCCTTGGCTGCTGCGTTGGAACGAGTGAGTAGATCGTCCATGAGAGCGGGGGAGTCGGCGAGGAACTGGTCGCGCATTTTCTCTTCAGTGGCTTGGTCCATGGTGCCGTCGTTGGCGACTTCGTCGATGGTGGGGCCGAATTCGTCTACGAGCAGCCAAAAGGTCGCTCCATCGGACTGGTCGGGTTTGCCATGGTAGAACTTTGCGTGGCGGAAAATTTGACCGAGGCGGCTGTTGGAGAAGTCGTCGATATTTGGATACTTGTCGGAACCGTTGACCACGCCTTTTTGGCCGGTGGAGCCGAGTTCGACGTATTTGACGAGTGGGTTGCTGAGGGCTTCTTCGTGCAAGTAGTGGCAGGCGATCTCGTCGTCGCGGCAGTTGGCGACGTGGAAGGGGCGTTCGGGAGTGCCTTGGGCGATGAGCGACTTGGTCCAGTGGGCGACCATGGTGATGTTTTCGAGTGCATCGAGCTTACCAGTGGTGAGGCAGTGTTTCACTGCCATGGCAGCCTCGGTAGCCGGTCCCCAGATAAGGACGTAGAGCGGACCTTCCTCAGCAGTGGTTACAAGATCCGCTACCGTGGGGAGTTTGCTGAGATCCGTGTAGTCGGAATTTGGATCGTAGGGGATTGGAGTCCCGTTTTGCTGAACGCTGGAGATTTCGAAGGGAATTGTCTCAGGGTAGCCGGGGAAGGCTTCGTTGAGGTAGGGTTGATCATGCTCGTAGGCGGCGACGAAGACTTCGTTGAAGAATGTTGTGGCGTCACTGAGGCCAACCCGTTGGTTGGAGGAGTAGACGATGCGTTCGATATCGAAACGATTGGCTTCGAGAAGGAGGGCCGCTAAGGAGACTATGTCGTCGGGATCATTATAGGGGTGGCCGCCTGCACGACGATCGTTCGGATCGGACATGTCGGTGAGGACCCAAATGCGGGGACGCTCCTCAGAGGTGACTGTGTTGGTGGACTGGGTACAGGCGGTTAGGAGGGAGAGAATTATGAGGGATGATGTATGAAGTAGGAAGTGTTTCACTTGGGGGAATGATCAGGTTGTGTGTTTTTTTGACCACTACCGAGGAACGTAGTGACGACACTCGATGAGCGGAGCGAAGAGACAATTACACAGATATCACAGATTGATGTGGGAAGGGAAATGGCCGTCGGGACGACGGCCGCTACCTTATTGGAAGTCGACGAGGCCGAGGTCTAGGAAATGGATGCGGATGCCTTGAGAGTTGTTTTCACAGCGTACGGCGATGGTGTTGGTTCCTTTCTTGAGGGCCTTTTTTGCTTCCTCGAGGGCGGGTTCAAGACGATAGAAGGGGGACCAACCGCCTGTCTTTCGAAGGAGCACTCCGTTGAGGTAGACCTCTACTCCGTCGTTGTTGTGGAGCTGGAGCATCAGGTCGCCGATCTTGGCATCGCTGACTTCGAAGCTGCGGCGGAGCCAGATGTGTTCGCTGACCCAGTGAGTATTGACTGGGAAGAGTTCACCGTCTGGATCACCGAAGGGAGCGAGTCCGGAGTTCCAGTTGGAGTCGTCGAAGTCTGGCTGTTCCCAACCTTCGGAGGGTTCGTTTGTGGTGTAGCTCCAGCGGCTTGAGGCCTCGCGACTTGTCGGAAGGAGGGTGCGTGGTTTGCTTTGCTTCTTGTCGATGTTGTAGAGCGGGGCGTGCTCTTTGGCGAGCCACTCAGGGGCGAACTTGTATCCAACACGATCGTACGTGAGGAGGCCGTTTATTTCTACTTCGACGTCGGTCGTCTGAGTGTAAATGGCTGCAGAGAGTCCTGCACGGATGAGTGGCTTTAGCTCCTCGTTGATCCCGCGGTAGCGTTCGTTGCGTGCTTCGGCTGCTTCTTCGGGCGTTTGAGCAGCGGTATCGGCTCCATAACCCCAGCCGCCTTTAGGATCCCAGGTGTGGTCACCGGGAAGCTGGCCTTTGATGCCACCGTATTCAGAAAGCACGAGGGCGCGATCCTTGATCGTGTCCGGCATTGCTGGACCAGGGTAGCGGTGAATGTCGGCGAGGTGACCGTGTCCGTGGTCTTGCCAACCGCTAGGTCCGCCGACGATGCGAGTCGGGTCGTAAGCCATAAGCCACTTCTGGAGGTTGGTGGAGTTATGCTGACCCCAACCTTCGTTGAAAATTGTCCAAATGATGACCGAAGGGAAGGGGCGTAGGTATTCGACCATGGCGTTAGTCTCATGGCGGAACTGGGCGGCGGCTTCGGTTGATATTTGGTGTTCCGCTTGGATGATGCTGTTGAAGGTCGCTCCATTTGCGGAGGGCATGTCTTGCCAGACGAGGAGACCTAGCTTGTCCGCCCAGTAGTACCAGCGGGCTGGTTCGATCTTCACGTGTTTGCGAGCGGTGTTGAAGCCCATCTTTTTGGTGGCTTCGATATCGAAACGGAGAGCTTCATCGGTGGGAGCGGTGTAGAGACCGTCTGGCCACCAGCCTTGGTCGAGGGGACCAAGGAGGAATTGGAAGTCGTCGTTGAGAGTGATACGTGTCTGGCCGACGCTGTCTTTTGCAAGTCCGACTTCGCGGAGTGCTGAATAGGTGGATACGGTGTCGACTGTTTTGCCGCTTGAAATGAGCTCGAGCTGGATGTCGTAGAGAGTGGGAGACTCTGGAGTCCAGAGTTTGGATTTCGATACTTTTAGATCGAGTGGGTGGTTTGCGGGACCGGAGGCAGTTCCAACGGGCTTCCCGTCGAGAGTAGCGGTGGCTTTGAGGGTGAGCTGTGGAGAGTAGCGACCAGCTGTTTCGGTGTGGATTGTGAAGGTCGAGGTTTCAATGTCTGCCACTGTGTAGGCAGCACGTATCGAGGAGGCGGGTACGGTTTCGGTCCAGACGGTTTGCCAGATGCCGGTGACTGCGGTGTACATAATACCGCCCGGCTTGTCTACTTGCTTACCGCGGGCTTGCTCGCCTTCGCTGGTAGGGTCCCAGACGCGGACTTTGATCTCCTGCGGGTTGCGGCGTTTGATGTGATCGGTGATGTCGTAGCTGAAAGGATCGTAACCACCGCGATGGACTGGCATGGCTTCGCCGTTGATCCACACCTCGCACTCCCAGTCGACGGCCCCGAAGTGAAGGAGAACACGGTCGCCGTTGCTAGCTTGAGCGATATCGACGTCGCGTTGGTACCAGAGTTCTCGGTCAGCTCCTACGTTTCGCTGGACACCGGAGAGTTGTGACTCCGCAGCGAATGGGACAAGGATTTCACCGTCCCAGGATTTTGGTGATGGAGAACCTTTTTCGGTGATGGCGTAGTTCCACTTGCCGTTGAGGTTTGACCAGGAGTCGGAGTCGCGGACAAGTTGGGGGCGTGGGTACTCTGGCCAAGGGAGTTCTTCGGAGACTTCGGCGGCCCAGGGTGTTTTTAAGGAGCCGTAGGTGGAGTCGTCGCTTGCAGTTGCGAGCGAAGTGATGGCTAGGATTGGGGTAATAGCGGTGGCTAGTAGGTGTAACGGTTTCATTGGGAGTTTGTTTTTGCCCACGAAGGGCACTAAGAAGCACGAAGACGTACGAAGGGTTGGTTAGAAGTTGGCGGCTTTGCTAATTGCCTTAGGAAACTTGGAGATGGGGCGGATTTTCATGTCTTGATAGTAGACTTCTGCCCCTTCGGATTGGATTTGTAGTTTGCCTTTGGTGAGGGGGGCATCGGCGTCACGTTGGCGGATGTCCTTGATGGCTAGGACGACTTGGCCGTTTACCATGTGTACTGACTTATCCCCTACGGCGTAGACTTCTATGTGTGTCCATTTGCCGTGGGGACTTTCCTCGTCGGAGGCGATTTGAACGCGGCCTTTTTTGATGTAGTCGGATGTAGGATCCCAGCGGTATTGTGCCTGGCCTTTTATGGGGTTCGCATTCTCGGTTACACGTACGGTTCCGCCGGTGCCGGCAAGCATGAAGAGATCGCCGAAGTCGCCTTCCTGAATCTGGAACTCGACGCAGCGCATCCAGACATTCCAGAAGGCTCCGTGCGGGCCGACGCAGTGATAGAGGAATCCGCTGTCGCGTTTGCGATCGAGTCGCGGCTCCCACTTTTGTTCGCCCCATTTAACTTTGGCGGAGAAGTGGTAGTTCTCGTATTCCGAGAGTGTTGTAAGGCCGCCATAGATCTCGCCAGTGATTTTTAGTACGGGCTCGTCGCCCTGTGTGATGATGGAGAAGACATTCTTAGGGTCGTTATCGAGACCTAGTGGTATTCCATCTTGGGGTTTCTCTGCGGTTGGGGTTCCGGCTGGAAGACCTTTCACGCTTGGATGGGGAACGCCCATCCAGAGCTCCCATTTCGAAAGATTTTGATCGAGAAGCGGATCCCAATCCTTTTCGGCGGAAAGAGCTGAAGAGGTGAGTAGGCTTGCGACTGCCAATGAAAGAGAAGCGAGTGTTTTCATTTTATCTGAAGGCTAAACCAGTAGGGGCTGGGAAAGGGGTGTTGGACTTTGCTGTGAGTTGGCCGGTTGCTGGATCGAGTGAGAAAAGGGTGAGGTTGTCCGAGTTCTTGTTGGAGACGATGAGCCATTCTCCGGACGGATGGATCTCGAAGTAGCGTGGATGTTGACCGCCGGAGCTGATGCGCTGAACGAGTGTTAGGCTGTGGTCGTCTGCTATTTTGAATACGGCGAGGGTATCGGGACCACGGTTACTGGCGTAGATGAATTTTCCGTTGGGATGGATGCGGACTTCAGCGCTGAAGTTTTCTGCGGTCTGATCCGGAGCGGTGGTTGGGTAGGTGTTGCCCTCTGAAAGGTAGCCGGTGGCTGTATCATAGGCGTAGTGAGTCAGGGATCCGTTGATTTCGTTGATTACGAAAAGGCCGGTACCATCTGGGTGCCAGGCGAGATGACGGGGACCGGCACCGGGGCGAGCTACAATGGGGCGAGTGAGTGGGGTGAGAGTATCGTTGGATGGATCGAAGGCGTAGGAGCCGAGACGATCCGTTCCGCGGTCGCAGACGTAGGCGTACTTGCCATCTGGCGAGAAGAACGATGAATGTGGGTAGGAGTGGTCTTGGCGTTTCGGGTGAATGCTGGATCCGGTGAGTGTGACCTCGTCGGTGACTTGGCTTAGGGATCCGTCTTCGCGTATGGCGATGGATACGACGGTCGGTGTGAGGTAATTGGCTACGAGGGCGTGAGTGCCTTCGGGGTGCAGATCTATGTGGAGGGGAATGCGGCCGGGAAAGGGTACGCTGTTTAGTGGTGCCAGTGTATTGTCCGGTTCGATACGGTAGGAATGGAGAGCGGCGGCGTTGTCAGACTGGCCTTGATGGGTGGTGAGATAGAGGTGCTCGCCGTTTGCGGAGAGTTTGAAGAAGAAGGGGCGTTCCCCTATGAGTTTGCTCGGAGTGGAGAGGCTGCCGTCATTGGGATCGAAGTGGGCGAGGTAGATGCCGGCTTGGCCTTCGTTGTCGGCGGAGGCGATGTAGAGTGGGGTAGCAGGCATGGTTGGAGCGCTGGAGAAGGAAATGTAGATGAAGAAGGAGAAGAAGAGTTGGGGGAGGGGGATCATACCTCGGAGCAAAGGAACGTGGGTTGTGGGGAGGTCACCCGCGGAGCGGCTGACCCACCTGAGTTGGCATTAGTGTTTTGGATCTTTGGTGCCGTGGTAGTTGGGGAGGACGTCGTGGGATTCGGCCCACTCTTGCCAGGCGGCGGCCATTTCGGTGACGAGTTCGGGGTGTTGGTCGGCGAGGTCGATTGATTCGGTTCGATCAGTGGCGAGGTTGTAGAGTTCCCAGTTCTCGTCGCCGATGCGACCGAGGATTTTCCAGTCACCTTTGCGGGCGGCTCGATCTATGTAGTGTTCCCAGAACATCCAGTCGTGGGTGTCGCGGGAATCGCCCTTGAATATGGGTATGAGGCTGCTGCTGTAGAGTGGCTTGATCTTGTTGCCCTCGTATTCGCTTGGATAGGACGCTCCGGCCACTTCGAGGAAGGTTGGCATCATGTCGGTGAGATAGCCTTTTTCGTGGGTGAGGGTGCCGGGCGCTGTTGTGAGTCCGGCGGGCCAGTGAACGATGAGTGGGGTCGCAATGCCGCCTTCGTAGAGTTTTGCTTTGTAGCGACGGAAAGGGACATTTGAGGCGTTGGCCCAGCCGGTGCCGTAGGAAGAACCGCCTTTGAGGTTTTTCGGACCACCAGCTCCTCCGGCTCGTGGTTGATTGACGGCTGAAAAGAGACCGCCACCGAGATCGGTATACGGTTCGGCACAGGCTCCGTTGTCGTTGAGGAAAATCAGGAGGGTGTTGTCGAGCTGGTCGGAATCTTTGAGGTGTTTAACGACGCGGCCTATGTTGTGGTCCATACGGTGGACCATGGCGGCGTAGACGGCCATGCGGTAGTCTAGTTCGGATACTTGCTGTTCGGTGAGTTCGGTCCAGGCGCGTGCTCCATCGTCGCGTTGGGAAAGCCCCCATGAGGGATCGACGAGGCCAGCGGCGATTTGGCGTTGCCAACGGGAGGCGCGCAAGACGTCCCAACCGGAACGGTAGCGGCCGGTAAACTTGGCGATGTCCTCGTCGCGGGCGTGCAGAGGCCAGTGGGGTGCGGTGTAGGAAAGGTAGAGGAAGAAGGGCTCGCCTTCGGGGGTGGTGTCGATGAATTCGAGGGCGTAGTCGGTAAAGGCGTCGGTTGTGTAGTACTCGCCGGTGGGTTCCGGAAGGTGGTCGTTGTCGAGGGTGAGACCGCGAGGATGACGAGGGGCGTGGAAGGAGGACGCACCTGATACAATGCCGTAAAAGCGGTCGAAGCCACGTTGGCGGGGCCATTTTTCCTGGCCGTGGTACCCGAGGTGCCATTTGCCGGCCATGTAAGTGTGGTAACCTGCGGGCTTGAGGGCTTCGGCGATAGTGACGCAGGATTTGTTGAGGTAGCGCTTGTATCCAGAATCGGCATCGGCTGGAGCGGCGACCCCGGGGTCTTCGGCTAAGATGCCCATGCCAGCTTGGTGTTGGTAGAGTCCGGTGAGTAATGCAGCGCGTGTAGGAGAGCAACGGGCGCTGTTGTAGAATTGGGTGAAACGAAGGCCGTTGTCAGCGAGGTTCTGGAGAGCGGGCGTTTCGATTTCGCCTCCATAGGGTTGGATGTCAGACCAGCCCATGTCGTCCGACATGATGAGGACGATGTTTGGTTTGCTGGCGGAAGCAGCAACCAAACTGAGTGTGAAGTGTGAAATGTGGAGTGTGAAAAGGAGGGCTAGTCGTTTGCGTATCATTGTATCGGGGAAAGTTGTTGATGAAGGGAATCGCGGCACAAGGCCGCTTCCCTCCTGTAGTTACCAGGTGGTGACGTCGATACCCATTTCTTGGAATTGGGCAGCGGCGGTTAGGAAGTGAGCGGTGATCCAGTAGACGTTCCAGTTTTCTATGTAGTCGCCGCGGACGCCGTCGATGTGCACTGCATTGTAGTGCTGGGCGTAGGTTGTTTGGTGAAGCTGTTCGCCGGCTGAGCCCCAGGGGTCTGTCAATTGACCGCAGGGGACGGTGAGAAGGCGGGCTGCTTTCTTGTAGAGGTCTTGGCCGGTGAATTCACCGAGCTTCCAAATCGCAGGAGCGCAAAGTACGCCGTAGACGTCGAGATGCATGTTTTGCACGGAGACTGACGTCCAGCCTCGAGAGCGGAATGCGTTGTCGGCGAGACGACCGGCAGGCATGGGAACATCCCAAACATACATGTAACTGAGAACGACATCGGCGGCATGACGGGCAGCGGAAAGGTATTTCTTGTCGTTGGAAATCTCATACAGGGTGAGGAATCCTTGAAGGGCAGCCCATGCCCCTTCTTTGTCCTCGCACCGGGCGTCAAGCGTGCCGCCCCAGTAGGGTTCATCCATCGAAAGGTGACGGTTTAGGTAATGATCAGCCGCTTTGCGGGCTGCTTTGAGGAATCGCTTTTTGCCGAGCAGATCGGCTCCTTGGGCGAGAGGTGCGATGAGGAATCCTTCGTTTGTGGATACGGGATACCAGTCATCGGAAAGGATGCGGTCGGCGTGGAGTTCACACGACTTGAGCAGGAATGACTCCCATTTGCTAGTGTCGAAGTGCCCGTTTGCCCGGGCGACGCGCAGGGCGTTGAACATGTTGTTCATGGTTTGCCCTTGGGAAAGTGGGTTGCGTCGGTCGTACCATTCTTGATCGTGATAGTTGTAGCGGATGGAAAAGCCTTTTGGTGTGAACGGAGAGGTGGAAATGAAGTCCATGGCTTTCTGGGCGATCTCGTCGGCTTGTTTGATGCCGAAAGCGCCACCCATCAGTATGAATGGGTAAGCTACCGCCTCTGATTGGCCAGCCCAGCCTAGGTCGACCCAAGGGCGTTCCTCGCCGGGAAAAGCATCGATACCCGCGTATTGCTCTCCCTCCCGCCAGCGATTGACGGAGTCGTTCATCTTGAGTTGCAGGATTTCGCGGTAGGGCGTGTATCCGTCGGTCGAGTACTGATTGAAAAGCGTGAGGGAACTTTCGACAAGGTCGCTTAATCCGTGGCCGCGTTTTGTTTTTTGGGGGGATTGAAGATAGACCGTTTTGTCGACGATCGCTCCGGGCTGAAGGGTGCAGTAGGCTCCGGTGTACGGGATGAAACGTTTTTGTTCGGCCTTGATGGTGCCTGTTTGCTCGTTGGAGGCGACGGCTCCAGAGAGGAGGGCGAGCTCAATGGTATCGGCGTCGATGCGTTCGAACCCGAGCGACCACCATTGATCTTCGAGGTTTCCGTATTGAAGTGGACTGGGGAGACTGTGGAGTGCGGCGACTTGTGTTTGGGAGCCGAATACTCCTTCTGCTCCGGCGAAAGGCATGGGATAGCGGTGTTCCTCGTAGTAGCCTTTGCCACCCGGGGTGTCGGCGATGACGGGAATGCGTGTGGGGTCGACTTTCTGACCGGCTGGATTTCCGTAGTAACTGATGCCTGGAAGAATTGGGCGGGCAGAGGTTAGTTTAGTTTGGGTGCGAATGGAGAGTGTGACTTCCTCGAGAGGAGAGTCGCCGGTCCATTCCCAGCGGCGGCGGATTTCAGTGAGTCCGTCGACGCGTTCGCGTTGGGCGTCTCGCAGTTTGAGTTCGCCGGAGGGGAGGGAGATGGTGCCGTAGTGGATGGTCCATTCTCCAACTGTTTCGGATTTGGAGGGCGAAGTGTGGTGCCAGTTGGAGGGGGCTTCTTCTTCCCATGCGGTGGCAACGGACCAGCGTCCTTCTTGTGGGAAGTCGAGGGAGGCGGAATGGAGAATGGATATTCCGGGAAGTAGGAGGAGGGGGAGGATGAAGCGTTTGATTCTTTGGTTCATCTCGTATGTATTATTTTTGACATCGCTCCTTCGTCGCTAGATCGCCTGCGGCGAACAGGATCTCGCTGCGCGAGAGCAGGTTTTGATTGTTGGGTTGTGTTGAGGTGTTCTGTTGCGGGCTCGCACTACCTTTGTTTGGGGCGTTGGGCTTTGGCTTCGGGGAGGGAGCGGAGGTGGACTTTAATTTCTGCTATGATGTCGGGACGTTCGGTGGCTATGTTCTTGGTTTCAAGAGGGTCGTCACGGTAATCGTAAAGTTCGTAATCCGCTGTACTTTCGGGGGCACCAGGCTCTTTCCATTCCACGAGGCGATAGCGTTCTGTACGGAGAGCGCGTCCAATCATTCGCTTGTCTTGGGGGCCGCGCGGATAGGCGTGGTAGGCGTATGGTTTGGAAGGCTTGCTTGGGTCTTTAAGTGTATCCGCTAAGCTGTGACCATCGAATGGTTGGGGAACGGTTGCCGCGGGGGGAGGAAGATTCGCGAGAGCAGCGAGAGTGGGGTAGACGTCAACGGTTTCGGCGAGGGCTTTGGTTTGGCTCCCAGGGGGAGTGACGCCGGGGGCGGAGAAAATGAGAGGGATGCGGTTGGCTTGTTCGTAATTGCTGTGCTTGGTCCACGAACCATGGTCACCGAGGTGGAAGCCATGGTCGGACCAGAGGACGACGATGGTATTGTCGGTAAGTTCCAGTTCGTCGAGGGCGGTGAGTACGCGGCCGATCTGGGCGTCCATGTAGCTCGTGGACGCATAGTATCCATGAATCAGTGACTTCTGCAGGCTCGGCGCAAGCGGTGCTTTGTCGAACTCTGGGACTGGGGTGTACTGGGCCAGTTCGCCATAGCCTTTGTGGGCGTAGGTCGGAGCGCCTTTCGGGCGTTCGCGATAGGCGGCGAGCTCGAGCTTTTCTTTATCATAGAGCTCCCAGTACTTTGCGGGAGCGGTGAAGGGCATGTGTGGCTTGGTGAAGCCGAGTGCGAGGAAGAAGGGCTGATCATCTTGGGCGTAATCCTTGAGGCGTTCTATCCCAACGTCGGCGATGCGACCGTCTGAGTAGGCGTTGTCGGCGACGTCGGCCTTTTCCCATGCGGCTCCGCGTGGGAGTTCTCGGTTGGGTTTTCCGGTTTTCGCATTGGTGAAGTAGGCTTCCTCGCGAGTGAGCTGACCTTTGGTGCTTTCTTCTAGTAGATATTCTACGACCGGTTCGAAGTGGTAGTCTTCGGTCCATGACGCAGTGTCGTCGGTGTTTCCGTGCCCGACGTGGTAGACTTTTCCTACGGCTGCGGTGCTGTAGCCGTGTTTTGCGAAGAACTGGGGCATGGTTACCGCATCAGGGTACGCTTTGCGGAAATTGAGGCCGAGCGTGTAGAGACCGGTGGAAGTGGAGCGAGCTCCCAGCATGAGGTTGTTGCGGGAGGGGGCACAGACCGCTTGATTACAATAGGCGAGCTCGAAGAGGGTGCCGCGGGAAGCCAGCTTGTCGATGTGAGGCGTTACCGCGACTTTGTCGCCATATGCTCCGATGGCCGGTTTCAAATCGTCTACCAGAAGTAGGAGGACATTCGGTCGTTTTTCGGCGGCAGTTGCCGTGTTCAGTCCGAGGCAGAGGGTTGCCAAGCCTAGTAGCAAAGTAGGTTTCATAGATGGGGTAAGTGTATCTTTGAGCTGGCGAAGCGGTTGGTTGGGCTTGCCATCAATTGGAACTCTCGAAAACGAAAGTCGGTTTCAAAGAAGAACTCTTTTACTTTCAAAAACGAGAAAAAATGAAATAAAAACGAATAAGACTTGCAAAAACAGAAGCAAAAGAGAGTCTGAGTATCGATTCGTGAGCGTCAGGATCATCGTATCCTGTGCGAATAGACTACCCCCTTTCTCCAGAACCCTAATCTAGCCCGTTGCTGGGCAATGCTTTATGTCATTCAAAGTCGTTTTCATTGGAGCCGGAAGCATCGGCTTCACACGTAAGATCGTTCAGGATCTCCTAGGTGTCCCCGAATTCCGGGACATCGAGATCGCGTTTACGGATATCAATCCCGAGAACCTCGATATGGTGACGCAGCTGTGTCAGCGCGACATCGATCACAATGGTTTGCCGATCAAAATCCAAAGCACTCTCGATCGCCGTGAGGCTCTACGAAATGCTCGCTATGTGTTGACTGTAGTTCGCGTAGGTGGGCTCGATGCCTTCCAGCACGATGTGGATATCCCGATGAAGTACGGGGTCGATCAGTGCGTAGGCGATACGCTTTGTGCAGGCGGTTTGATGTACGCTCAGCGTGGAATCCCTGTGATGCTCGATATTTGCCAGGACTTATTGGAGGTCGGCGAGCCAGGTGCGATGATTTTCAATTACGCCAACCCGATGGCGATGATGACTTGGGCGGCCAACACCTATGGTGGTGTTCAGACAATAGGACTTTGCCATGGTGTGCAGAATGGACACAAGCTGATGGCGGAGGCCTACGGACTGCCGCAGGAGGAAATCGATATCATCTGTGCTGGAATTAATCACCAGACTTGGTATTTGGATATCAAGCACAAGGGTGAAGATATTCGTGGCGATTTGCTGAAGGCCTTAGAAGCTCATCCTCGCATCAGCGAAGAGGAGAAAGTCCGCATCGATGTGTTGAAGCGTTTTGGCTACTTCTCAACCGAGTCGAATGGCCACTTGAGCGAGTACTTGCCTTGGTACCGTAAGCGGGCCAGTGAATTGAACGATTGGATTTCTCTAGATAAATGGATACACGGCGAATCCGGTGGTTATCTGCGTGTGTGCACCGAAGGTCGCAACTGGTTCAAGACTGACTTTCCGTATTGGATGTCGGAGCCGCCAGCTCCTTATAGTCCGAACAATCGTGGTATTGAGCATGGCTCATACATTATCGAAGGTTTGGAAACGGGCCGCGTTTACCGTGGGCACTTTAATGTGCCGAATAATGGAATCATTTCGAATCTGCCGGATGACGCGATTATCGAAGCTCCTGGATACGTGGATCGCAATGGTATCTCGATGCCAACAGTGGGTGACTTGCCACTCGGTTGTGCGGCGATCTGCCAGCAGAGTGTCGACGTACAGCGCCTCGGCGTTTTGGCTGCGGTCAATGGTGACGATGAGTTGCTCCGCCAAGCGATGATTTTGGATCCGCTGGTGGGGGCTGTTTGTACGCCGCCCGAAGCGTGGCAGATGACCGATGAGATGCTGGTCGCTCTTGCAGACTGGATGCCTCAGTACAAGGAAGCTATTGTTGGAGCGAAGGAGCGTCTGGCGGATGCTGAGAATTTGCTTCCTACGAAGGATGGATACAAAGGGGCAGCCCGTTTGAAGACCCGTAGTGTGGAGGAGTTAGCTGAGGATAAGGAGTCGATCCGAGCTCTCGCTACCAAGCACGATAAAGGGTAAAAGTATTTTGGATACGATTGTATCCATTGTTTGTTTGTAGTTCTAGTTAAGGTTTGAGCGGGGCGTCTGTAGGGGACGTCCCGCTTTTCTTTGTTTGGAACTACTAACAGGATCCCGGCTTTGCCGGGGCAGGATCAGCCTGTGGCTGAGCAGGAATTTTGGGGATGTTGTTTTGTTTTTACACCTGTTCGCGAAGCCATCCTGTTCGCCGGAGGCGATCCCTGTAATTGATTGGCGGCGTTGCGGCGGTCTGGGCCAGACCGCCCTACCTTAATTCTTCGATCTTGATGTTGCGGTAGAAGAGTTCGGCTCCTTCGGCTTGGAGGAGGATGGGGCCTTTTGTGAGGGGTACCCATTCTTTTGACTCTTCGTCGAAGTGCTTCATGTCTTTGGCTTCGTTGACGAGGCGGTCGTTGACGAAGAATTTGGCATGGTCACCGTCGATCTCTAGGACGACTTTGTTCCAGCCGGGTACTTCCCAGCAGTAGGCGCGATGGAAGCGGGCGAAGCGTGGTTTGAGACCGCCGCGAGTAACTTCGGTGCCTTTGGGCGAGTAGTTGCGGATCACGTTTTGTACAGTGGAGGTGGCTTGGGAACCGATGATCCATAGATCTCCTGTGTCACCTTCTTGAATCTGGCACTCGACGGAGTCGGGCCACATCTTGACTTCGCCATGAAGGTGAAAGCAGATGCCGGCATCGCGGACGAAGTCATCGCGGGGGATGAATTTCTTTTCGCCCCATTTGTACTCGAGAGTGAGGCGATAGCGGCTGTATCCGTTTTCTGTGACAAGTCCGGCGTAAAGTTGCTTGGAGTTGTGCTCTTGAGTGGGGTAGACGTGGACTACACCGTTTTCGTAGGAGAAGATGTCTTGTTTTTCAACTCGCCCTTGATCGGCGATGGCGACGTACCAACCCTCTGGGAGTTCGTTTGCGGTAGCGAAGGAGAATAGAAGGGAGAGGAGTGTAGAGTGTAGAGTGATGAATTTGAAAAGGGACATCGTGTTGGATGAGGTTGGGTGTCGGTTGAACCGCCGAGGGGCCGATTGGCGCTGATTGGTTAGGTTGTGGAATGGCCGCTGGGGACCCGCCTTCGCATGAAGCTTCGGAGGGCGCGCAATGGCCGCTACCTTTAGGGGGTGAAGGGGCCGGCGAGGGTGAGGTGGTTTCCGTTGTCTTGGAGCTTGAAGAGGCGGGGGCGTTCTTGTTCGCCGCCGTTGGGTTGGTGGAGAGTGATGACTAACTGGCCCTCGAACGTTTTGAAGATCATGCCGTGGCCGCCGTCTTTGGTGAAGAGAGCGGGTTCGATCTGTATCCAAGGTCCGGCTATTTTGCCGGATTCGGAACGAGCTTGGATGAGGGCGTAACCTTCAGGGCCGAAGGTGGACCAGATCATGATGAGCTCGTCCGTCTTGGTGTGATAGATGAAGTTTCCGTCTGTGACATAGCCGTGGTACTTGAGGCCGAGTTCTTTCATGCTTTTCACCCAGGACAAGGATTTGGCGGTGAACATGGTCTTGGGCTCGCCGGCGAGAGCACTGAGGTCGTCGGTTAGGGGAGCGTAGTCGATGGTACCGTCTTCAGTTTCGGCCCACTCGTGGCAGTAGATGAAATAGGGTATACCGTCCTCAACCCAAAGGGATCCGTCCAGGCACATCTGGTTTGGGGGAGTTTGGGAATCTTCGGAGATGGGCTCGAAGGGACCGAGAGGGCCATTGTTGGAGCGAAGGATTTGGGTACCTCGTTTCCATTGAGGGGCACCGCTTGCAGGTGGTTCGCGTAGAGTCTCGTGACTAGTGAAGGTGACGAAGAGGTAGTACTTTCCTTGATACTTATGAACTTCGGGAGCCCAGACCATTTGGCGTCCCCAAAAGTCATCGGGTAGCGTGAGGACGCTATGAGGTCGGGACCAGTTGACGAGGTCTTTGCTGACGTAGGCTTCGACGCCTTGGTCGTTGGGATCTTCGCGGTCGAGGCGGTTGGCTTTCTGGGCGTAGAGGTAGTAGAGACCCGTGTCGTCGTCGGCGACGATGAAGGGATCTCGGACGCGGAGGTCGGTGAGTTTAAGGGAATCGGCTGAGGCGAGTGTGGAAATCACGAGGAGGAGAGCTGGGATAATTGGGAGTCTCATTGTTGGATGTGTTTTGTTTAACATCGTGGCTTTGCCACTGGATCGGAGCGGAGCTCCGGCAGGATCCAGCCTTTGGCTGGGCAGGTTTTTATATGCGAATATTACTATGGTGTCTGGATGTCGGACTTGGAGATCCAGGGTGGGGTTTGAGCTTGGCCGGTGGTGTAGCGTTCGTAGAAGCCTTGGTAGCGTTCGTCGGCGTAGGGGTAGTTGTCGAACGTATCTCCGTTGCCGAACATGCGGGGGTCGCCTTCGGTTTTTAGAGTATCCAGGAGTTTGGTACGGAGACTCTTTTTGACCTTTTCGTGGTCTGCGTCAGAGGCGAGATTGTGGAGGCAGTTGCGATCGCTGGAGAGGTGGTAGAGCTCTTCGCCGACGCGTTTGCCGAAGGCCCATTCCCAGAAGTGGTGGCGTTCAGGGGTGTTGCGGCCTTCGAGGATGGTTGTTTTGGTGGGACTTGTGTCGCAGTTTGGGTATCCCGTTTCCGGATTTCCGGCGGGCCAGCGATCGGGTTCGAAATTGATGATGTAGAGGAGATCGTCTTCCACGATGCCGCGGATGGGATAGCCGACGTCCTTGGGACGTCCAATGTCGTGGCGTTCTTTGCCGATGAGGACAAAATCGCGTGGCCAGTCTGATGCGTTGTTTTCGAAGAGGGGACGAAGAGAGTGACCGGTGAGGGACTCCATGCCGGTTGTCGATGGATCGATGCCGGCGTAGTCGAGGAAGGTGGGTGCGAGGTCGATGAAACTGAGGTAATCGTGGACTTCGCGTTGCGGGGATTTGATTCCACCCGGGAAGGAGATCGCCATGGGGAGGCGGTTGGCGAAGTCGTAGGCTTGGCCTTTGATGCGGGGGAAGGGCATCCCGTTGTCGGCGGTGACGACTACGATGGTGTTCTCAAGTTCACCGATCGCTTCAAGCTTAGCCAGCATCTTGGAAAGGTGGCTATCGAAGTATTCGAGTGCGAAGGCGTGGTCGATCATGTCATGGCGAACACGTTCGTCATCAGGCCAGAAGGGAGGCACCGTCTTTAGATCTTCGACACGTTTTTTGCCAACTTTGGAACCGGACTGATACTCGTAGGGGCGGTGGGGTTCGTTACCGCCGTACCAGAAGAAGAAGGGCTGCTCGTCATTGCGGTCGGTTAGGAAGTCCTCGAAGTTGGCAGCGTAGTCGCAAGGGGAGATGCAGCTGGTGGGAGGCGTGAGGGTGCGGGCTTGGTAGGCCGGGCCGATGACATCGCGTGGCGAACCGTCTGCGTGACGGGCTTCGCCTGGGCCCCAGCCTTTGCCGGTGTAGCCGACGTGGTATCCGTTTTCAGTGAGAGTGTCGGTGACGGACTTGTATTTGTGGGGAAAGTTGCACCAATGGTTGGCAGCTTCTTCGAGTTGCCAGGAGTTGCGGCCGGTTAGGATCGCGGCACGGGAGGGGGCGCACTTGGCGTTGGGCGTGTAGGCTCGGTGGAAGAGGAGACCGTTCTGGGCGACGGAATCGAAGGCGGGTGTGTTCACCCAGTCGCAGCCGTAGGCGGACGCGAAGGGGTAGGAGGCGTCGTCGGCGAGGGCGAATAGGATGTTGGGGCGTTTGTTAGGTGGCACAGGATTGGTTGCGGGGGTGTTTGCCCACGAATGTTTGGATCGGAATGTTCGCTAAATGGGCGAACATGATAGGAAGCGTCTGATGACGCTTGAGGGGGGATTAGTTCCTGTAGTAGGTGGAGTCTCGGTTGACTACTTGGGTGAGTTGATTGTCGAGGGCTTTAAGTTGTTTTTTGTATTCGGGGTTGGATACGAGGTTGGTGAATTCGTAGGGGTCGGCTAGCATGTCGTAGAGCTCGCGGGAGCCGTCGAGGTAGCGGGTGTAGCGCCAGCGTTGGGTTCGCAGCGTGAAGTTGCCTTCTGTGTTCGACATGAGCACGTCTTCGGAGAAATCGGCCTGAGGGTTATCGAGGAGGGGGGTCATGTCGTAGCCGTGCACGTGGTCGGGGACTTTTAGTCCGGCGAGACTGGTGAGAGTTGGGTAGAGGTATTGCAGGCTAACCATGCGATCGCACTGAGCTCCTTGAGTGGAGGCGAGGCGACGTGGATCGCGCATCATGAAGGTGGTGTGATTGGCTCCTTCCCAGAGGGCGTGCTTGCGGTAACGGCGTTTGTCGCCGAGTTGCCAACCATGATCGCCGAAGAGCATGACCACTGTATTGTCTTTGTGGGGACTGGTTTCGATGGCATCGACGAGTTGACCGAGGCAATGGTCAGCATAAGCGGTTGCCGCCAAGTAGGCTTGTACGGAACGTCTCCAACCTTCGATGGCGTCACCGTTGCGTTCTCCGGCGGCGAGTGTGAGATCGAAGTCTTCGTTTATGAAAAGTTCGCGGACTGTGGGAGGAATGTCGGTGACGTCTTCGTCTACCCAATCGACTAGTGATTGGTTGATGCCGGTCATTTCCGAGGTCGGGAAGAGATCGTAGAATTCATCTGGGGCGTCCCAGGGCATGTGGGGAGCGAATAGTCCGACGGCGAGAAGGAATGGAGTATCGCCCGAAAGCTTCACCTTATGCGTCTTGCTGTGGAGGTCTTGGATCTCGGCTTTTCCGTGGGTGTAGAGGTTCGCGGCGAATTCTGCGTTGAGATAGTCCCAGCTGCGTTCGGTCGGGGTATTGCTTGAGCCGAAGGTGTAGTATCCGTTTTCTGGACTGTAGGGGGAGATGCTTCGCTTGATGCGGTCTGGGCCACCCATGCCCATGCGACGTTCGATCCAGGTGTCCCAGGAGTGGGCGATGTCAGGCCAGTCGTGGGTTTCGCCGTTTTTGGTTTCGACGCTTGGTTTGTGAAAAATCTTACCGAGGCCGACTGTCTGGTATCCGTTTTGACCAAGATATTGGGGGAGGGTAACTACGCCTTCGAAGGCCTCGGAGTGGCGAAAGTGACGGGAGTGTTCGCTGTATCCAGAAACGTGAGGCGGGATGCCGGTTAGGGCGGCTGTACGGCAGGGACCGCAGAGCGGTTGAGGAGAGAAGGTGTAGGTGAAAGTGGTGCTCTGGTTAGCGAGGCGTTCGATATTGGGCGCGACGCGGGCAATGATTTTTGTACGAGTAGCGGCGTTTGGATAGACTTTGCGGAGGAAGTTACCCGGTTGATCCACGAGCATGGCGTTGTAGTGGTTGAGATCGTCTACTGCGATCATGAGGAAGTTGGGGCGCTCGGCGGAGCCGAACGACGGAAGTATGAAGTATGAGGTAAGAAGTAGGAAAAGGGGTAGTGATTTATGGATACGAGACATGGTTGGAAATTATTGCCCACGAAGGTCACTAAGGGGGCACGAAGTTTTTTTTGATAAGGGGATGTTGGGCTGTGGGTGTCCGCTGGGGACCCGCCTTCGCGTGAAGCTTCGGAGGGCGGAGAGCGGCCGCTACCTTGGGCTTTAGTTGGCCGCTGCGGCTTCGGCAGCTTGTTTCTTACGTTGATTGTAACGTGGGTCGGGAATGCCGAGGACGATGATGATGCTAATAATCGACGCGACGGCGGAGATTGGCCATATATAGCTGTAGTCATTTCCAAGGAGATAGATGATCCCACCGGCGATCCAGTATGCTAGGAGTCTCCCAAGTGCGTAGCAGATGTTTAGAACACCACTGAGTTGGCCAATGATGTCTCTTGGTAGGAATTCTGTGTAAAACGCCTTGTAGGTGACTTGGAAAACCACGGTTCCGGCGCTGATTACTACAGCTGCTAAAGACAGGGAATTCTGGCCTGTTGAAAAATACCCGACTATGGATCCTCCCGCCATTACTGAGAAACCGATCGCTAAGGCGAGTGGTTTGGGTAGGAATCGTTCGACTGCCCAGCCAGCGGCAAACGCGAAGAAGATTGGAATCAGAGAGAAGTAGCTCCATGCCTGCCCGAATTCGGCTCGTGAAAGGAGTAAGGTTTCAACGGCGTAAAGTGAGGCGAGGCCTTGGATTACGCTTAACGAAAAGGATGCGGAAAAGACCATCGTGAGGTAACGGCCGCGAATCGGGTCAGCAAAAGCGTCCTTAAAGTATCGTTTTATAGTTAGCTTGGGGCGGTCGGTTTTGACCGGCGGTTTTTCAAGGCGACCGATGTAAACAGCAACCGCTCCGACCATGAATGCCTGTGCGGCGGCGGCGATGTAGAAGGGAAGATTCGTTCCAAAGAAGTTGTCTCCGCCGTCCATCGCGTAACGTAGGAAGAAGAACCCTGCGATTTGTGAGCAGGTATTCATTGTACCCACCATCTTGGTACGCATTTCAGGTTTTACTAAGTCGGCCAACAGAGGGTGATCGCTTCCCCAGAGTATATCCTGAACGATTTGATAAATGAAGATCAGGGAGATTAGTAGAAACAGGCTTTGAGCATGTGGAATTAGGATGAGGCAGATTGCGACTATAGGTGCACCGACGATGAGGAAAAAGGCGCGGCGTCCAACAGGAGTCCAAATTCGGTCGCTGATAATTCCGATGATCGGATTAGCGATGAAACCAAAGGCGGGGTTAAGGGATAGTAGGAAGCTTATTATGAAAGCGTTTTCGGTGAATTTCTTTATTTCCCAAGAAAGCACGTTGTTCGATACGAACTCAGTGATTACGAGACCAGTCCACATCGACGAGAACGCAAGGAAGAGTAGTGGTCCGGACTTTTTATAGGTTGGTGCAGCTGCGGTTGTGGACACGTTCTAAGGGGCTAAATTGAAGGGGTATTACTTTTGATCCTGATGAGAATTTGATTAAGACTTTCAAAAACGCAGGTCAAATTGATTAGAACTTCCATAAGTTGAAGCTTGACGCTGGCTGGTCAAGCTTTAGATCGAAAATCACTGGAATCGATTGATTCGATTCCGTTCCCCCATCGAACTCCCTATTTCTCCCCGCCCTGCATGTATATCGATCTCGTTGTAGTCGTTGTCTATCTGGTTGCCGTTACCATTTTCGGTCTCTGGGTAGGACGTAATTCTGGCAAGGACAAGGAGTCCTATTTTCTGGGTGGCAAGAGTTTCGGTTGGGTGCTGATCGGCTTTTCTCTTTTTGCGACCAATATCTCGATTGGCCCTTTCGTGGGTGGCTCCGGTCTAGCGGGTAAAGCGGGCTTGGCGCAGATCAATCCCGAGTTGCTCGGCGGTCTCATGCTGTCGGTGTCGGCATTGATTTTCATCCCGTTGTTCATCAAGAGCTCGATTTACACGATTCCGCAGTTCTTGGAGCTCCGTTTCAATAAGACTTCTAAGCTTCTGTTTGGTGGGCTTTTCGCCTGCCAGTTCGTATTTTCAATGCCGCTGGCGATGTACACGGGTTCGATTGCGATTCTCGAGTTGTTCGAGTTTCCGGTCACGGAAGAGAACATTCGTTGGGTGTCGCTATTAATCGTGCTGACGGTGGGATCGTACTCGGTGATCGGTGGCCTCAAGGCGGTGGTGGTAACTGACTTTGTTCAGGTAGTGATCATGCTTGTTGGCGGGTTCGCCGTGTTCGGCGTTGGACTGTACAAGATCGGCGGATTCAGTGGGCTCTACGAGGCGGCGGGAGCGAAGCAATTCGAGCTGCTGCGTCCGAGCGATGACGAGTATTTCCCGTGGACGGCAGTGATTCCGGGGCAAATGCTCCACTCCGCGTTTTTCGCTTTTTGCAGTATCCAGATTTTGCAGCGCGCTCTGGGGGCGAAGAATATCAACTCTGCCCAGAACGGATTGTTGCTGGGAGGTTTTCTCAAGATGCTGGGCATCTTCTTGTTTACGCTGCCTGGAATCATTGGAGCGCAGCTTTATCCTGAAGTGGCATCCGATAGCCTGTACGCAACGATGATCCGCGAGTTTTTACCGGTCGGTCTGTCGGGACTGGTCTTGGCGGGGATGCTGGCCGCTTTGATGTCGAGCCAGGACTCTGGTATCAACGCGATGTCGGCAGTGGTCGCCCTGGATGTCTGGCCGGTCTTCCGCAAGAACGCGACCGAGAAGGAAGCGGTCATGGTCGGTAAACTGTTCGCGGGCAGCGTTCTGGTTTGGGGGATTTTGGCGGCCCCGTTCTTCAAGGATTTCCCAGAGGGGATCTACAGTATGATTTTGAAGATAGCCGGTTATATGATTTTGCCGACCGGTGTCTGTTATCTGGTAGGTCGGTATGTTCGCCGGGTGAATGGTGCTGGTGCAGTGGTGACGCTGGGAATTGGCCTCGTGCTTAACGTCTACTACGTTATGGCGAGCACGATTCCAGAGCTGCGATTCCTGCTGCCGGATTGGATGGCGAACCTGCATTTCTACGAGCTCTATCCGTTCATGGTGATCTTCCTGACGGTCATTTTGGTAGGGGTGAGCTTGCTTACGCCACCTCCGGAACCGGAGAAACTGGTCTGTCTCGAGAAGCCTCGAGCGGAGATCGATACAGGAGCTCCAACTCCATGGTACCGCAGGTTTCATTTCTGGTGGATGGTATATCTCGTGGCCTTTGTTTCGCTTTATATCGTTTTTTAGGCTGGCTTGTCGTTTTTGAAAGTACCTATTTTGCAAGTAACTCTCCTCCCCATATATCCTCAGTCCAATAATTCCGTCTCCGTTTTGGGGATGCTCAGCTAACAACTCTATGTCACACATTGCATTAGGCCGCGGGCTCAAAGTCCTTCATCACCTCGTTCAACATGGCACTGCTCGCTTCAAGGACCTTGCCGAGCTGCTTGATCCCATTTCCCCCGCATCCCAGATGCGTCTGTTGCAGACCCTGATCAACCTCGGGGAAATCGAGAAGCACGAGAATCAATACCGCTTGTCCAGCAGCAGCTTTTTCGGGGTGGCTTCTTCGAACGACCCTTTTGCCATCAAGCCTGAGGAAGACGAGAAGATCAGCGAGATCGTCCGTGGGCTCGCTCGCGAGACGTCGTATTCGGCGGCGGTGTTTGGCTGGGTAACTCCGGGCACGATGGTCATTCTCAACAGCTATGTGCCGATCGGGAACGAAGTGCGCTACCGTCCGGCAGGGCAGGAGTGGCCGCTGGTGCCGTTCCATGATTATTCGAAGCTCTTCCTCGCGTACACACCTGAGTTTTACCAGGAGGACGCGTTTTTCCGCTGGAACCTCTATCTCAACGACGGCTACCGGATTAATGGATTCCAGGATTTCGTCGAGCGCCTGAACAAGATCAAAGAGCAAGGCTTCGCCTTGTCGGACGAGATCAAGCGGACCTTCGGGTCGCTGGTATTACCCGTTTTCGTTCACGAAGAAAAGATGCCACGTTTCGCCCTGGGGATTCTGATCCACAACAACCCATCCGATGAGAGGATCGAGGAGTTGAAAGGGCTGCTGCAGAATGGGGCAGATTCCTTGGTCGAAATTTTGAAGGACAACGTATCGCCGAAGCAGCTCGAGATGGATGCGGCTCGTCTCAGTCGTGGCGTTCGCTACGTGGATCCGCACGAGTAGTTGAGGGGAGTAGATTGATTTTTGAAGGCGCTCGGAAGGGCGCCTTTTTTTGTGTGGGTTTATCACCAAGGCCTGTTGAAGTGAACTCAACCTACAAGTCCCGCCTTTAGGCGGTAACTCTGGGGAGTGGAAACAAATAAGCCCGCTGAAGCGGGAACTCCAACAGCTTTGCCTCGAACAGCAATCCATGGGATTTGCGGAGGAGCCCTTTTTGTCGGTGGGATGCATCGTCAAAGCTAGTGGAAGCAAACAACGGTCGGATGGTGGAACGGCCGTGGGCGCTTCGCTTTGTCACTGTTATTCTCGCTTCGCTCGTTGAGGTGTCACCTTTCAGGTTCGGTACGTTCGGTACCGCGGGCGTTGATGTCGCTGTTCACCCGCGGAGCGGCTGACCCACCTGAGCGTGCTTTGGTCTGCAGGGGAGACTTTTTCGGTGGGGCGGCTTGTCCTCAAGACGACCAAATCGTCGCCCCAGCTCGAACCGTCGTCTTGGGACAAGCCGACCCACCTATTTTGCGTAGGGACGGTCGAATCGTTCGGGGGTGCCTTGAGAGGCGTGCTGTGCAATGATGTTTAGAACTATCAAAAATGAAACCTCTATATCGGTTTAGTTTTAAAAATGATAATTTAGTTTCATTTCGTGCTTGCGGGAGTGGGTAACTTTCGACATCGAAAGTATTAGCCAACAGTGATTACATTTTCTCCGAAAACCTCTAGACCGGGCGCTTGTTAGGATGGTTGGCTGCCTAGCTTGTGATCCGTCTGCAAGTTTACCCATTCCAGCTGGTTAGCCCCCGGCCGGTTGAGTTTCGCACTCCCATTTCGTTATGAGTCAATTTCACCCCATCCCACCTTCGGGCTGGAACAGCTTCGACAGCTTCGGCGGCTACCTTCATGAGGAGGCGGCTTTCGCTCAATTGGAAGCCTTCGAGAAGAAGCTCGTTCCACATGGATATGACACATTCGTTGTCGATATCGGCTGGTATGCCGAGTATGAGTTTAAGGAGGGTACCATCCTTCCGTCGCCGAAGCAAAAGCATGCGGGTGATGTGCACCTCGACGAATACGGTTTGCCGCTTCCGTCCAAGTGCTACTTCCCGAATGGGCTGCAGGGCTTGATTGATGCCACGCATGAGAAGGGCTTGAAGTTTGGTATTCACATGATGCGTGGGGTGCCGCGCAAGGCGGTCGAGTTGAAGCTTCCGATCAAGGGATCGAACGCAACCGCGGCTGACATCGCGAACACGGACTCTACCTGCCCGTGGTGCCACTACAATTACGGCATCGATATGTCTAAGGCCGGTGCGCAGGAGTACTATGACTCTGTTGTCGCCATGCTCGCTGACTGGGGTGTCGATTTCATCAAGTACGACGACATCACCGGTTATGCAGATGAGATTGATGCGGTTTCCGTTGCTATCGAGCGTAGTGGACGACCCATTACATTGAGTCTCTCTCATGGAGGAGAGGCGGTATCTGAATTTACGGCATCCTATCGTCGGGCGGACCTCGTTCGTATTACCAAGGATATCTGGGACGACAAGGAATCGATTCGTCGTTCCTTCAATGCTTGGGCGTACTGGAGTCAATTCGCCGAGCCCGGTTTCTGGATCGATCTCGATATGATTCCGTTTGGGGACCTGCAGACGATGAGTCCGGAGCCGCAAAACGGAGATTTGCCGGAAGGTTACAACCCAGAGTTGTGTGGTAAGGGATGGCAGCGTGTTTGCGGTTTGAGTCTCGCTCACCGCCGTACGTTCATGACACAGCGTGCCTTGGCCTGTTCACCGCTCTTCTTCGGGGGCGATATGACGACCCTTACGGACGAGGACCTGGAGCTGCTTACGCATCCCAGTATGCTCGCCTGTAACCGAAACGCGATCTGCGGCAAAAACATTTACATGGCTGGCGATGCCCAGGTGTGGAAGTCCGAAAGCCGTATCGTGCGTGGAGCAGGGTGGCTGGGCGTTTTCAATCGCAATCCTGAAAAGGGGAGAACGGAACGGATTACGTTAACTCACACTGGACTCGGATTGTCTCCTCGTACTCGCTTGCACGATGTCTGGAATGACGTTTCTTTAGGGACTCTTCGTGACGCGCCGCAGCTCGAGATTGAGCCCGATGGTTGCTACTTCATCGAGTTTGAGGGGAGCGTCGACTGAACCCCGTTTTGCCAGACGAACGAACCCCATAGTATTTTCGAACAAACTACATGAGTAAGTCTCCAAACGTAATCGTTTTTTTCACCGACCAGCAACGCTGGGATACCTCGGGCTTGCACGGCTGCCCACTGAATATCACGCCAAATTTCGACCGCATGGCGATGGAAGGCACGCACATCGATGCCTCCATCACCTGCCAGCCCGTGTGCGGCCCCGCTCGTTCTTGTTTGCAGACAGGGATGTACGCGACCCAGACCGGTAGTTGGCGTAATGGTATTCCATTGGATAAGGATCACACAACGCTCGCTCAGTATTTCAAAGCGGGCGGTTATGACACTGGCTACATTGGCAAGTGGCATCTCGGTTCCACGATCGGCGCGGTTCCTGAAGAGGAGCGTGGTGGTTACGATCATTGGCTGGGCGCGAATCTCTTAGAGTTTGTATCCGACGCCTATGACTGCGTGCTTTTCGACAAGGACGACAAGGAAGTGAAGCTTCCTGGCTATCGCGTCGATGCGATGACCGATGCGGCCATCCGCTACATCGACGAGAAGAAGGACGAAGAGAAACCATTCTTCCTCTTCCTTTCCTACCTCGAACCGCATCATCAGAATCACTTGGACGACTACCCGCCTCCAACAGGATACCGCGACCAATACACAGGTCGTTGGACGCCACCTGACCTCCAAGCTCTTGGCGGCAGCTCAGGGCAGCACCTCGGTGGCTACTTCGGAATGGTTAAACGTTGTGACGAGGCTTTGGGCCGTATCCAAGATGCGCTACGCAGTTTGGATCTCAGTGATGATACAATCATCATGTTCACCTCTGACCACGGTTGCCATTTCAAGACTCGCAATGCCGAGTACAAGCGCTCTTGCCACGAGGCTAGCGTGCGGGTGCCGACCGCTTTTGCAGGGCCAGGCTTCCAAGGTGGCGGACGCCGTCAGGAAGTGATGAGCTTAGTGGACTTGGTTCCGACTTTGACTGATGCCGCGGGGCTTGGAGTTCCTGAAGCGATGTCTGGTCGTTCGCTCATGCCAGTGTTGAGAGGCGAATCCAAGGACTGGGCCAATGAAGCTCTGATTCAAGTTTCCGAGTCGCAGTGTGGCCGAGCCATCCGCACCAAGCGATGGAAGTACGGAGTTGTCGCTCCGGATGTCGATGGCGGTGCAGTTCCGTCGGCTGAGACTTACAAGGAAACATTCCTCTACGATTTGGAGTCAGATCCGTACGAACTTCAGAATTTGATCGATTGCGAGTCCCATGAACCGGTTGCTGAAATCCTTCGCGGGAAGTTGCTAGGAGCAATGGAACGGGCAGGGGAAGAGCGTCCGAATATTCAATTGCAGACGCGTGATCGAGTAACGCAACGAAAGGTCTCGGTAAGCGAGGTATATTAGGTAGGGCTCGGTCGCCGAGCGAGCTGTTGGGGTGGATCCGCCAGTTGCGGAGGGCCCGGCGGTCCCTCCCTACCAATCGAAACATTATTTCATGAGTTGTAATAGACTATTGGGTACGAGCCGGCGTTTAGTCGGCTTGTTTTCTTTTATGGCGCTTTCGGTGGGATTTGCTCATGCGGAGCGTCCCAACGTGGTGCTGATCCTTGCGGATGACCTTGGGTACAGCGATTTGGGTTGTTATGGCGGCGAAATCGAAACGCCGAACCTCGATTCGCTGGCGGAGGGCGGTTTGCGATTTTCGCATTTCTACAACACTGGAAGATGTTGGCCGTCTCGTGCTGTCTTGATGACTGGATACCACGCTCAACAAGTGGCGATGGACCCAGTGTACGGTAAAGAGTGGCCTAAGTGGACACGACTCTTGCCGCATCACCTGAAAGGGGCGGGTTACAAAAGCTACCTGAGTGGTAAGTGGCATGTGCGTCATCACCCGAATGATCCCGTGCACAGTGGCTTCGATCGCTCGTATCGCTTAGCGGATCATGACCGTTTCTTTCATCCACGTGGTCACTTCCTCGATGATGTGAAGCTGCCGGCGGTACAATTGGATGAAGGGTATTACGCCACGGTGGCGATCACCGATTACGCGTTGGAGTTTTTGGATACGCATGAAAAGCAGCAGGATGAGGATCCGTTTTTCCTCTATCTTGGCTACACTGCGCCTCACTTCCCACTGCACGCGTTGCCGGAAGACATGGAACGTTTTCGGGGCCGCTACGATGCAGGATGGGATGCTCTGAGAGAGGAGCGTTATGAGAAGGTCAAAGCTCTTGGATTGACCAATGGGCCGCTTGCTCGTCGCCGTGAGGATGTGCGGCCTCGTTGGTCGAAACCGGAAGAGCAACTGCAGGCTGAACTGCACCCGCAGGAAGTCGGGCGCGGTGTGGCTTGGGATACTTTGACGGATAAGCAAAAGGCATTTCAGGCGAAGAAGATGGAGGCTCATGCAGCCATGGTATACCGAATGGACCTGGAGATTGGCCGGATCCTAGAGAGTCTTCGTTCGACGGATGAGCTCGATAATACGGTGATTTTATTTATGTCCGACAATGGCGCGACTGCGGAGCAGATGATCCGTGGTGACAAAGTTCCACCTGGGGCGGAGCCGGGCTCTCCGCAGAGCTTCCTCGCATTGGGGCCCGGATGGTCGACTGCAGCAAACACGCCACTGTCTTTGCATAAGCACTGGACGCATGAAGGTGGAATCGCGTCGCCGATGATCGTGAACTGGCCAGAACGTATAGAGAAACCGGGTACATTCAGTAATGAACCGTCGCACTTGATCGATATTGTGCCGACAATACTGGACCTCGCGGGCGCTGATCCGATCATGAAACACAATGGTTTGAACGCGCCAGAGATGCCCGGTCTGAGTTTGAAACCGCTCTGGGAAGGGGAAGTGGACTGGGATGAGCGACCTTTGTATTTTGATCACTTTGAAAATCGTGCTCTTCGCTTGGG
The DNA here is from genome assembly GCF_016595505.1 of Pelagicoccus mobilis. Taxonomy (GTDB): domain Bacteria; phylum Verrucomicrobiota; class Verrucomicrobiia; order Opitutales; family Opitutaceae; genus Pelagicoccus; species Pelagicoccus mobilis. Next base: position 59,134 of record NZ_JAENIL010000045.1, read on the forward strand.
AGAATGGAAGGCGGTCATGCGTCGTGACAATGGCGACCAGTGGGAATTGTATCGTCTGAGCGAAGATCGTGGTGAAACGAATGATCTTGCGGCACAGAATCCAGAAGTGCTCGATCGTCTGGTGAGCCAATGGAAGTCCTTGCGACGTGAATACAAGGTGGATGGGCTGAAGGGCCGTGATCCTGATGCGAAGGTTCATCGTCTGCACGTGGATTATTAAGTTTCCCACGAAGGGCACTAAGGATCACTAAGTTTCGGTTTAGAGATGTTCTTGAAGATCTTTCAGTTTGTGATGATCACGTCTGCGATTTCGGTGATCGCGTCGGAAAAACCTGATGTTCTCTTTATTGTTCTCGATGATCTAAACGACTACATCGGGGCTTACGGGAACGAGCAGGCGATTACGCCGAACCTTGACCGTTTCGCTAGCCAGTCGATGCGGTTTGATTTGGCGATGAGCGCGACGCCGCTTTGCAATCCCTCAAGAACCGCGGTCATGACGGGACTACCGGCTTACGTGACTGGGATTTACGAAAACAATCACTACTTCCGCGACTTCCCGAAGTGGGAAAATTGGGTGACCTTGCCGCAGTATTTTCGCCAGTATGGCTATCGAGCGGTTGCTGGAGGAAAGGTGTTCCATAAGCCATCCGGCCAACATGCTGATGCACAATCGTGGGATGAGATCTACCACGACCGAAGTGGAACGATGTCGCCGCCTTTGGATAAAAAATGGGCCCACGGGATGAAGGATGAGTTTGAGCTCGATTACTATCAGAAGGCGATCGATTGGGCTGGACTGGATGTTCCGAAAGAAGAAACCGCTGATTGGATAACGGCGGATCGAGCGGCCAAAATTTTGCAGGAGGAGCATGATCAGCCTCTGTTTTTGGCGGTAGGCATTTTTCGTCCGCATTTACCGTGGTACGCACCGCAGGAGTTCTTTGATCTGTATCCACTCGATGAGGTTACGCTACCAGAAACGGTCGTGAATGACTTGGCGGATGTCGGCCCAATCGGGCGAAGAATGGCGGGAGGGCAGGCTCAGTCCGTCATCGAAGGCAACGGAAAGTGGAAGGAAGCGGTGCAGGCGTATCTGGCCAACGTGAGCTACGCAGACGCCTGTGTTGGGCATGTCTTGGATGCACTGGAAAAGAGCGGTCGAGCGGATAACACGATCGTGGTGTTATGGAGTGATCATGGATTTCACCTGGGCGAAAAGGAACACTGGGAAAAGTACACGCTTTGGGAGCGGGCGAATCGGGCCCCGCTTATTGTTAAGGCTCCCGGTGTTACTGATGCGGGAAGCGTCTGTAGCAAGCCAGTCAGTTTGATCGATTTACAGCCGACCTTGATTGAGCTGTGCGGTTTGCCCGCACGTGACGACATTTATGGAAACAGCTTGCTGCCCTTGTTGAAGGGCGATCAGGCGAACTGGGACAAGCCGGTCTTGATGACGCATTATCCGAATAATCATGCGGTCAGGAGTGAGCGGTATCGATACATTCGCTACGCTGATGGTTTTGAGGAGCTCTACGACCATCAGGTGGATCCTAATGAATTTACTAACCTTGCAGGGAATCCGGAGTACCGCGAGGTAATGGATCGTCTAGCGAAGGAGATGCCAAAGATAAATGCTGACTGGCCCGACTATGAACGAGATTTCAACCAACACTAGCGAGCTACTAGCAGGTACTGATTTACCTGTTGGCAAGCTCTGCCTCGGAACAGCGAACCTCGGTCTGAAGCAGAGCGAGTCTGAAGCCTTTGAGCTGTTGGACGCGTTTGTCGACTTGGGAGGACGATTTCTTGATACCGCTCGGGTCTATTCGGATTGGATACCAGGAGAGAAGGGACGCTGTGAGCGGATCCTTGGAGACTGGATACGCTCGCGGCCGGGAGTAACTGACAAGGTGGTGATCGCTACCAAGGGAGCTCACTACGAGTGGAGCGATAAGAGTCTGAATCGGGTCGATCCGGTGAGTATTCGCAGCGATATCGAGACCAGTCTCGGAGTTCTCGGGCTTGAGAGGATTCCGCTTTGGTTTTTGCATCGGGATCGCCCGGACGCTCCTGTTGAGGAAATCGTAGACTTCATGCAGCAGTTTGTGGAAGAGGGGAAGGTACGCTTCCTTGGAGTCGCAAACTGGCAGGCGGATCGCTTGTCGCAGGCGAATGAATACGCTGCGAAGAAGGGCTTGCATGGCTTCGTGGTAAACCAGCCAGGGTTTAGCTTAGGATCTTGGGCGATGTCTCAGCCGCCGGCGGATAAGACCTTGGCGACTTTGGATCGTCCCGGTTGGGAGTATCATCGCGATTCCGGGCTTTGCTTGATGCCATACTCGTCTCAGGCGAAAGGATTTTTCAGCAAAGTGCTAGCCAGCGAATACGTGAGCGAGCTATCGGAGAACGCTTACTATTCGGAAGCGAACTTGCGGGTTGCTGAGGTCGTAAAGGCGATTTGCGAGGAGCGAGGCTGCAATGCGAATGCAGTTGTGCTCGGTTATTTGAGAGGCCAGCCGTTCCCGGTGTTGCCAATAGTAGGTGCGTATACGCGGGCTATGTTGGAGGATTGTTTGGATGGGATCGAACTGGAGTTGAGTGAGAAGGAAGTGGCGTTGCTGAATCGGGCTGCCGCCTGGTATTAGCTTTGGGCTAAGTGCTTCTGGACTGTTTCGAAGAGGTTGTTGATCTGCATTGGTTTCGGGATGAATGCGTCGAATCCTGACTCTAGGGCTGCCTTACGGTCTTGTGGCATCGCGAACGCTGACTGAGCGATGATCGGTAGTGAAGGGTGCGTTTTTCGAATTTCTCTTAGTGCTTGGAGCCCGTCCATTACGGGCATTTGCATATCCATCAGTATGAGATCTATTTGCGGGGAGTTCTCGACTTCACGTACCGCTTCCTGGCCGTGTTCTGCGTAGAGTATCCTAGCTCCTGTCTTGCTAAGGGCTGTTTCAATTACTTCGAAATTCGAGGGCTCATCTTCGACGACTAGGATTGTCCTGCCTTTCAGATCGATGCCCTTTGATGTTTGCGAGTCGGGGCGAGATGGCGCACTGCTCGGCGAGTCCACTTGCTTGTAGGGAAGATTGACTGTGAAGGTGGAACCTTTCGCAAACACCGACGTTACAGAAATTTGTCCATCTAGCAGCTCTACGAGTTTTTTTGTGATTGCCAGTCCTAAGCCTACACCACGATACAGATTTCCTTGTGGGTTTTCGATTTTCTTAAACCTGTCGAATATGCTGTCCTGGTCTTCGAGTTGTATGCCGATTCCCGTGTCGGTTACGTTTATTTGTAAGTCTGACCCGACCACCCTGCAACTTAGTTCGATAGTTCCTTCGTGTGTGTATTTTACTGCGTTGTCTAGCAGGTTCGTCAGGATCTGGTGTACCCTGATCTTGTCGGAAAGTATCCAAGGGTTGGATATCTCTTTTGTTAATGGGATGAGTTGAATTGCTTTTTTAGATTCCTGAATTCGAATTCTGTAAGTATCGTAGATGTCCGCAATCAATTCCTGGATGTCGAACGCGGTTTGTTGCAGAGTTACTTCGCCAGCTTCAATACGGGAAAACTCGAGTATGTCATCTACAATACGGGTTAAGCTCTCGCTGCTGTTCTCTATGTGGCGTTTGAAGTTCTCTTTTTCCTCTGGGTCAAAGTCGGGTTCAGTCATAAACGCACTGAAGTTCACAATCGCGTTCAGGGGAGTTCGGATCTCATGGCTTACATTTTCGAGAAACGAGCTCTTTAGTCGGTCCGATTCCTCTGCTTTCTCTTTGGCGACTTCTAGGTCGGCAGTACGAACTGCGACCAAGTCTTCGAGATTATCGCGGTGTCTTTGTAGCTCGTTTCTTTGCTCTTCGAGTGTAGCGTTTATTTGCCTGATTTCACTCGTTCGGCTAGAGACCGCTTTTTCGAGGATCAATTTCTCGCGTGTAATCTTTGCCAGGCGCCATTTCATTAAGGCTGTAAAGAACGCAATTGTCGCAAAGATAAGGATGATGATGAAGAGCGGATGCGATCTTAGCGGGCGATCAATTCGGATGTTGAGGGTCTTATGAATTGGATCCGTCGAAGCATTGTTGAGAGAGGCTTGTACTTCAAAAACGTAGTCACCAGGGGCTAGGTCGGTATAGAGTACCCTGCGCTTGGATCCCCATTTCGACCAATCTTCAGTGTATCCAAATAAACGATATCTGTACTGGTAGTGCGTAGATCTAGGGAAATCGAGTGCTGCAAACTCCACCTCGAAATATCGAGAGTTGCTGTCGAGCGCGATTTCCGGTTTGGTGGCGATCCCTTGAAGTTGTTCGCGATTGCTCAAAGTTGGGTTGTCGCTTCTCTTCAGAATTTCGAAACTCGTAATTGTCAGGTTTGGTTGAGTGTCGGCTTGAAGAACGCCGAATCGTTGTGGGTCAAAATAGATGAGCCCTTTGTTTGTTCCGAAATAGAGCATGCCATTTGAGTGTGTCGTAGAGGCGAGGGGGCTGAAGCGATCACTTGCTAAGCCGTCTCTCTCGCTGAAGTTCTCAAATTGTTGGGAGAGTGGGTCGTATCTTTGTAGTCCGTCGAGAGTGCTAATCCAGAAGACTCCTTCAGGGCTCTCTACGATGCTGCTGATATCCCTGCTGCTAAGATTGTTTGCCTTGCTCAACGCCTGAAACTCTCGAGTTTCAGAATTCCAAGCGAATGTGCCACCGCCACGTGTTCCGACCAGCATCTCGCCGTTGTTTTTTCGACAGAGTGCTACGACGTAGTGGTGATGCAGGCCCTTATTGTTCGGCTGACCTGCTATAAAATATTCTACCTTGTCACTCTCTCTTTCGTAAAGGTAAAGTCCGCGGACGGTGCCTATCCAAACATTCGAATTAGCATCGGTTTGGATACCCCATACACCCAGCCTGGATATTTCCGGATTTGAGCCGAGATAGTTGTAAACTCGCTTAGCGGGCGTTTCGTTTAGGTCGAGAACGGCAACACCAGTGCTAGTTCCTATCCAGAGCCATTTATTCTCGTCTAGGAAAAGGGAGTTGACTGAGTCTATCCCGTCTAAGCTAACCTTTTCAGAAACGATTGATTCGCTATCCAGCTCTTGTGTGATCTTCCAAAGGTTACCCCGGTTGTCGCCAGCCCAAACTGTTTTTTTGGATACAACCTTAACTGAGGTTATCGTTGGTGTGTCTTTAACGGCATCGAGATTATCGAAGTCGATGACTCGCGTACTATGTCCGGATTGTAGATTTGTACGGTATAGACCGTAGGTTCCAACGGCAACCCACAGGTTGCCTAGGGGATCTGAGTCGATTGCAGCTATGCGAGCATTGCTAAGGTTCTGGCCTTCCTTTGATTGTATAGGAACAACTCCGCTCCCCTGGTTTTGTAGATCCAGATAGAACAATCCTGATTGCACGGAACCAAACCAGAGGTTTCCATCGCTATCCTTGTAGCTGCTGAGCAAAGTCGGACCGTCAACATTCTGTGATATTCTTCTGTGGTCTATGTTCCGGAAGGCGTCCAACTTGGGATCGTAGAGGCTGATGCCTCCGTTTTGGGTTGCTATCCAGAGGTTTCCTTCGTCGTCGCGCTGCATCGAGCGAATTGAGTTCGCAGGGATGGAGTTTGGGTTGTTAGGGTCGAACTTGTAGTTTCTTAGTTCCTTTGTATCGAGTTTGTAATTGAAGAGGCCTATCCCATGGGTACCGAACCAGATCTCTTGCTCGTCAGCGATAATTGTACGGATAGCGTAGTTTGGATCAAACCCGTGGGGTTCTTCGTGCTCGAGAGCACTTTCCATCCGAGCGGTTTCTGGATCCAGTCTTAGAATACCGGCCAAATCAGTACCTATCCACCCGGTATCTTCTTCGTCGATTGTCAGCGTTATGAGAGCCGCGTTTTCATTGGTCGTTTCGAGTTCATGAATACTGCTGCTCTTATTCGAAGGGTCCCAGATCATTACCCCTCCGAGAAGCATGCCGATCCAAATACGGCCTCGGCTATCTTCTCGGAGGACGAAGACATTGTCGTCAGGAAGTGGGAGTTGTCCTTCCTCGAACGGGTAGGCCTGGAAAATTTCTTCGTCTGGATTGTAACGATGGAGGCCGCCCCTTGAACCGATCCAAAGATAGCCGTCAGAATCCTCTAGAATCGCTAGATGGTGTGTCAGGCCGATCGAGTCTGGATCGTTCGGATCGGGGGCAAAATACTTAAAAGTGTATCCATCGTACCGAAACAGTCCGTTTTTGGCCCCGATCCACAGGTAGCCTCGAGAATCTTCGCACATTGCGAAGATGTTGCTCACCTTCCCATCTTTCTCTGGCAGTAAGTTGGAGAGTTTCAGGGTACTTACATCCATTGCCACCATCTTTGTGATGGCTGTGATTGCCAGAAATAGGGCGATGGCTCGCATGTTTGATGGATTTTGGTTGGCTTGTGGGGGAACGGCTACGGGCAAGATAGTGAGCTGGGAACGACTTAATTGCAAGGGGCCCAATTGTAATACAGACCTTCTGAAGGACGGGTGCTCCACTATTTACAACCGCTTTACTGTTCCATGCATCTAATGCTAGTGTCGATTGGAGAATCGACACGCATTGTTCGACAAGAGATGCCGATTGGATCCGGGTACTAATACCTCTGGGATAAGGTCTAAGGCGTAGCGCGGTGCTTTAGCCCGCGTCGTCTTGGGTTGATCTTGCATTGCGGACGCGGGCT
>NZ_JAENIL010000046.1 GCF_016595505.1 Pelagicoccus mobilis
CCGCTTCCCACGAGAACTGAAATCTGTGAACGGCCACATCCACCGCATTTGCGGATGAGCCTTTTGGTGCTAACTTAACGACTCTTTCACCAGGCGTTCGAAAACACGGAAGCAATCGCTGTTTTTGATTTCCATTGGCCGGGCATACTCTCCGAGCTGGGAGATTTGATCGTCTAGCGCAGTGGGGTCCTGAAAGAGCATGCCGTCGTCGGAGTTCGCTGCAGGAGGGGCCATTGCTGGGAAGCGCTTCCAGTCGTCTCCGCTAATCGCCTTGTTATAGTCGTCAGCTCGAAACCGCTCAAGGCACGCTTGCTTCAGGGCTTGCCCCGCGGATTGATGAGCTTCGTCTCCGAAACAGTTATACAGCTCCAGAGGGTCCTTGGATAAGTCGTATAGGAACTCGCGGTTGTCGGGAGCACTGTAGATGTACTTGTATTGGCGATTGGTGGCCATGTAGAGGCCGAGCCTATTTTGAGAGTATTGGCTGAAGACGATTCGGTCATCCTTTTTCTCGTCAATCGCTTCGCTCAGGCTGATTCCTTCGCGACTGGGGCGTTCAGCGCCAGATGCAGCGAAATCCAGGAAAGTTGGATACAAGTCGAGTAGTGTGGTTGGCAGGGAGCAACGTTCGCCTTCTGGAAACGCTCCGGGTAAGCGGGCGATCATCGGCACCTTGGCGGAAGGATCGAGCATAGTTCGTTTTCCATAGCAGCCAAAGTCGCCGAGCATTTCCCCGTGGTCCGCTGAAAAGAGAATCAAGGTGTTGTCGATTTCGCTTCCGAGGCTGTCGAGAATGCGTCCGACGTTATAATCGATAAATGAAACTGTGGCGTAGTAGGCCGCTTTGATCATGCGGGCCATATTGCGGTCATAGGAGCCTCCGTCTCTTACCTTGTAGCGGTTCTGGAGTTTGTTCCAAAAGCAGATGTGCTGCTCGCTCCCTTCCGGCAGGATAGGCTCGTCCATTTCGTGCATGCGGTACAGGCGACCCCAGGGATTTGGGCTTTCAAAAGGGGGATGCGGTTTAATGAAGCTGCTCCAGAGAAAGAACGGCTTGCTTGTGTCGCGGTTCTCCAGAAATTGGATACTTTTATCGGCAACCCAATGGGTGTTATGTAGATGCTCTGGTAGCTGCGATGGCTGCGGCACGTAATAAAACTCGCTGCGCAGTCCGTGCGGGTCCTGGACGTGATTGTACCCGTTCGCTTTCAGGTAGTCCCGATAGTCGTCGCGGTCTGCGTCTTGTTCCAATTCCTCGGACGTGTCCCGACTGGTGTATCCCCAATCGCCCAGTTCCTTGGAGAAATGCATTTTGCCGACACCGTGAGTCTCGTACCCCTGTTCGACCAGTTTCTCCATGAAACTTTGATCCCCCGGTTCGATGTCGACATTGTCTACGCAACCGGTGACGTGTGGAGGCAATCCGCTGGTCAATGAATGCCGTGCGGGCACGCATACGGGGCTCGGTGTGTAGCAACGATTGAAAGTCGTTCCTTCGCGAACAAGTCGATCGATGTTGGGAGTCTTGATCTTCGAATTTCCAAGCTCGGCGATGCAATCTGCCCTAAGTTGGTCGGTGAAGATTAGAAGAATGTTGGGGGAAGAGCTGTTTTTCATGGGGAAATGTTTTTGGTACGAATCGTGTCATGGAATGTAAGGTGCAGAGAGTGATCAATCTCCTGAGAATTCACGTAGTTGACTTGCTAAGTAGCTGAGTCCCTGTGGTCCTGCTCAAACCGAGCTTTGTATTGAACATTTGGATCTTTTAGGCGGGGAGTTTTTGTTGGCACAGAGTTTGTTTCCAAATGCGGACCAAGGCCAATAGAGGAGGTCAACGATGTGACCTAGGGCGGAATTGATCGTTTTTGCGAGCTGGTTTTCATTGTTTTGAGTTATCGAACTACGTGCGGCTGTCGGCTATGTTTGCGACACCGCCGTCCAGAACCACCAACCCCAAAACCAAGTGGAACTAATACCTATACCAAGCAAAGGATCCAAAAGGTTTGAGCAGATTTGTTCATTGCTTTTGGCAGCAACCGTTCCTGCGATCAGTGCCTTTTCGCAGGACGACTCTCAGGGTGAAGAGATTTTTGAGCTCTCACCTTTTACCATCGAAGCAGGTGACGACACCGGTTACCGTGCAACAAGCACGCTTGCGGGCAGTCGATTGAAAAGTGAGCTAAAGGATGTTGCTGCATCAATATCTGTGGTCACTTCGGAGTTCATGGAAGACCTCGGCGCGACCGACATCGAAAACACTTTGGTGTATGTCGCTGGCGTTGAGACTGACCTCGTGACTGATACGTCAGCCGTTGTTAATGGTTACCTTGAAGCGAGCCCAAATCCTGGCAATAATCGGGTACGTGGCTTATCGAGCGTCGATGTGACTTCTGATTTCTTTCAGGTCGGTAATGGAAATTTGGATTCCTACAACATCGAGCGGATGACCCTTGTCCGGGGACCGAATTCTGTTCTGTTTGGATTGGGAAGCCCGGCGGGTATCCTGGATTACACTACGAAAAAGGCCCATTTCGGCGAAGGAGTGGGAAGCTTTAAGCTTAAGTTGGATTCGTTCGGCAGTGTACGCGGTACGATTGATTACAATAAGGTCTTGGTCGATGATAAGTTGGCTGTTCGTCTGATGGCCCTTGATGAACATGGGAAGTTCCAGTTTGATCGGGCCTTCGACAATGATCAGCGCGTGTTTTTGGCGGTAACAGCGAAACCGATCAAAGCAACTACGATACGGCTGGGGGCCGAGCATGGTGAAAACAAGGCTCGCAGAGCTCGTTACTCGCCGCCACAGGACAATGTTTCAGGCTGGCTTGCAGCTGGTCGACCTACCTGGGATCCCGTAGCGAATGAAGGGATGCTCCCTTCGGATGTCTTCTCTGATCCGGATCAAGCAAAGGCGTTTCGTGAAATAGCGGGAATCGCAGGCAATGCATTCATGGCTTTCACTGACATGAACTCAACTGTCCCGGATTATACGAGCTTCACGCGTCTCGTCAGTCCTACCGGGGGAGGATTGGATCCAGAACGGCGTTTCTACCGTAGTTCCGATCCGCAAGAGGATGTGTATGAGTTTGACAAGCAGGTTAGTGACGAACGCATTTTTCCGTATCAGGATGTGGATATCCACACGCTAGGACAATCCTACCAGAATAGCTCCGATGAAAAGATAGCCATCACGCTCGAGCAAAAGGTGACAGAAGACCTTTTCTTCGAATTCGGATACTATGAAGATAGCATTGAAAATGATGGTTATTCGCATATTATGAATCAAACCGCAGGAATTGCGGTGGATGTGAACGAAAGGCTGATCAATGGGGATCCCAACCCCAACTTCCTTCGCCCGTTCGTGTACGGTCGTGGCCTTGGCTCAAATACGGTGAGTGACGCAAATTCATGGCGTGCGACGGGTTCTTATGAACTCGATTTTGCCGCTAAGGCTGATGGCGTTTTTCGCCACCTAGGTCGTCACCAGCTTACAGGAGTGTATTCAGAAAATACTACGGAACGATTCCTTTACCGTTGGGAGCCTAAGATCACTCAGATGAACGGTCCTGCTTGGTCCAATCATCTGCAGAACGCGAATCACCGATTTGGCCAGTTCTACTATGTTGGAGATCCGCTCACGGGGAATCTTCCAAACTACACTGCCTTTCCAGGTGATGGTGTAGGACCGATTTCAGGACGCAGTTATACGTTTGATTACTACGATGTGGATTCCGGGACTTGGCAAGAAACCCAGTCTACAACTGAGCGACTCGTGCACAATCCCCCGACGAATCGTAGCAAGAGTGAAGTCGAGGGCTATGGGGGGGCACTTCAGAGTTTCTTCCTGAATGGTAAGGTTGTGACTACCTTTGGTTGGCGCCACGATGAAATTTCTTCCTGGAACCTGACAGGACCTGCTCCGGATGCTACGACAGGGCTTGTGTCTCTGGATACGAGTCTGCCTGGATGGCAGTTTGCTGATGAACCCGACACGGAGCCACAATCAGGAGAAACGATGACTAAAGGTATTGTTGTCGCTCCAAAAGATTGGATTCGTTTCCACTACAATGAGTCGGAGAACTTCGCGGTCTCAGCTCAGAAAGTTAACATTTTCCGTGAGGCGATTCCGTCAGCTGGAGGTGAAGGGAAGGATTGGGGGGTCTCGTTCGACGCCTTCAATGATAAGTTGCTCGTAAAGGTTAACTGGTTTGAAACCTCTCAGGTAAACTCAGACAATCGTTCTGTGGGCTTTCTTTCATCTTGGGGGATTAACTCTGTTGAGCGTCAGCTATATGGTTACTTGAAAAGAAACAACAGGCTGGCTGAGTGGGAGCATCCTTTGGGGGATAAGGACCCAAACAATCCGGGATTCGATGCCAATTATCAAAAGCCCAATAACGTAGGGGATACGAATGACTTCGTCTCTGAAGGTATCGAGTTCGAGGCAATCTACAATCCTACGCCGAGGTGGCGCATGGCTTTCAATATGACCCAAGTCGAGACTGTTCAGGCCAACTCTGCTCTAGACCTAGTCCGTTATAACGACCAGCGTTTGCCTTATCTCGAGCAGTTCTTTGACGAGAACAAAAGTGCCGCCCAAACATGGGCTGATTGGTACTGGATCAAAATTGGCAAGCCATTGGCAAATGCCGAGGCGGCAAATGGAAAGGTGTCCACGGCTCTCGCGAAATATAGCGCTAATTTCGTTACGAACTATAACTTCGCTAGAGATGGCAAGTTCAAGGGGCTCTCAGTCGGCGGTTCGATGCGTTGGCGCGAGGGAGCGACAATTGGGTATCCAGATATTGAAGTCGATGGCATCATTCGCTCGGACCTCGATAATCCATTTACTGGACCGGATCTCTTCAACGTAGGACTTCATGCCTCCTACAAGAAGAAAGTTTTCAATGACAAGGTGAATTGGAAGGTCCAGATGAACATCCAGAACCTCATAGGCGACGATGATATCAACGCGACTCGCATCAATTCTAATGGAGAGGTGGCAGCGTGGAGAGTCGGTCGTGATCGCTACGTCCAGCTTACAAACACCTTTACTTTTTAGGGAGTAAACAAGCTTAGGATTTTCACACAGGGTGTTCCTTGTCCGTAGTGTCGGATAAGGGACATCTTTTTTTCAGGGGGATCGTTAATTCTTTAGGTTTATCCCGAAGCCAAAACCGCTTAGAGACTGTCAATAAGTGGAGTAAACTACATTGGAGATCGATTCGAAAACTGTAGACGCGGTCGCTGACCGCGTAACGCGATCAACGATCGCGTCTACAGACATTTAGATTCGATTTATTGGACAGTCTCTGAGAGTGCCCAAGCTTGGAGTTGTCATTTAATTGCAATTAATATTACCACAATGATACAACGAATATTGTCTTTACTGCTAGTCTGCCTGTTTGGGATCTGTATAGAAGGGCGGGCAGAGGCGAATCCGCCAAATATAGTATTCTTTTTGATCGACGACCAGCGTAACGATACTTTGGGGTGCTCGGGGCATCCTATTGTTAAAACGCCTGAGATCGATCGTTTGGCATCGTCTGGTATTCATTTTACCAATGCGTTTGTTACAACCTCGATATGCGCAGCGAGTCGCGCTTCCATTTTTACGGGGCTATACGAGAGAAGTCATGGTTTTACTTTTGGTACGCTACCGATCGATGCGGGCGACATTTCTAGGAGTTATCCTGCCGTGTTGCGCAAAAACGGTTATCGAACCGGATTGGTTGGGAAGTATGGAGTTTCAACTACAGGTGGGCTTGAAGGTGAGATGTTCGACTACTTTGATCCGATCGGGCGTGACCCCTATTTCAAAAAGCAATTGGATGGAAGTGTTAGGCATGAAACAGATCTCATTGCCGATAGCTCAATTGCTTTTCTAAAGACAGCCAGCGCGGAGCAGCCGTTTTGCTTGTCCGTTAACTTTAATGCAGCGCATGCGGAGGACAACGACTTGTCCAACCACTTTCCTTGGCCTCAATCTGTGGATGGGATGTATGAGGATGTTCACATTCCGGCTCCGCGGCTTTCAGCTTCAGGTATTTTTGAGGCATTGCCGAAATTTCTGAAGGATTCGATGAACCGCAAACGCTATTTTTGGAGATGGGATACAGTCGAGAAGTTTGAACGGAATATGCGTGCCTATTTCAGGATGATCAGCGGGATTGATGCGTCGATCAAACGTATTCGGGATACACTGAAGTTCACTGGGATGGATGAAAACACTGTCATTATCTATATGGGTGACAATGGATATTATATGGGGGATCGAGGCTTGGCAGGGAAATGGAGCCATTATGAGCAATCCCTCCGAGTTCCGCTCATTATATTCGATCCACGCGTTCCTGCTGAAAACAGGGGGAGCAAGGCGGAGGAAATGGCGTTGAACATAGATGTGACGGCAACGATGCTCGACATAGCTGGTGTTGACATTCCCGCTGAATACCAAGGCAGAAGTCTGCTCTCATTGATTGACGGTACTCAAGCGAGTTCCTGGCGTCAGGATTTTCTGTGCGAGCATTTAATGGAGCGTTCGGATATCCCAAAGTGGGAAGGTGTAAGAGGGGAGCGCTATGTTTATGCTCGGTACATCGACCAGAATCCCGCTTATGAGTTTTTGCACGATCTAAAGATCGATCCGGACCAGCTAGTTAACCTCGCGGGTAGTGAGCAATATCGCGGAGTGCTCCAAGAAATGAGGAAACGTTGTGGTCAGCTGGTTGAAGAAAACGAGCGAATCACTCCGAGACTATTACAACCGGGAGAGACAGCTGTCGAACCGTAGGGAGTTTTGAGGGGGCTGGTGAAAGCCTAGAGGGTTCGCCCTTCATTCCATTGACCGCGAACTGTTATTAAGCGTGGCTCCTCGAGAACGCCAAACTCATTGTTGTGTATGTGGCTCATAAGCATCTCGATGGCGATTTTCCCGCACAGCTCAGGCTGCTCTATGATTCCAGATATCTCGCCATCGGTTTCGGCGTTTCCCACCGTTACCAAACCGACGTCTTCGGGAACTCGTAGGTTCATTCGTTCTAACCATCTGATAACCATTGGAGGGCGTACGCAAAGCACCACTTTAGGTTGGTTTTTCTTAAACCAGCGTTTGAAGCGGTCGAAGTTGGGTGATTCGTGTATCAATGGCTCGAGCCGCTTGGCTTCACTCTTTTGTCGTTGGTCGCTTTCATAGCAGGACAACCAACGATTCTGGTTGTTGAAAGTGTAGGGGGGAGCCATCACGAACCCAATTCGCTCGATACCCCTGTTGTTCAAGGTATCCAAAATCAACTCCATGTTGCCGTATAGGTCGGCCGAGACCCAGTCTGTATTGAAGGAGTGGTCGCAAATGCCATAGTTGACGATAGAGAGGTTTGTCCAATCATGGTGTAGCTTGTTACGAAGCTCGCCATGATGCAGCAAGACAGCTCCCTGTATCCCCCGGCTAAGTAAAATTTGATGTAAACGCTCGTGGGACGTGTCTCCCGCCCAAAACGGTTCAAGCCGAATTCCCAGGTTCTGCGCCACTTTGTTTGCTCCATCAACAAACCGTCTGGGATTGTATCCAGTTTTCCAATGCTCTTTGGTCCGATCGGCCGTGATTAGGGCAATTACTGGAGGATTGTCAGGATCCTTTCCGCTACGACGGCTGCGCATCAGAGCTGAGACATAGGGATTCGCTTTGTATCCCATTTGGATCGCCGTTTCTTTGACCCGTTTCTGTGTGGTAGCCGAGATCTTTGGGGAGTTTCTCAAGGCCAGAGAAACGGTTGATCGATGAATCCCCAACTTTTCCGCGATGTCATCCATCGTGATCTTCATAGTTTGAGCCTGTCGTATTGGTTTGGGTGAACGTTCCAAGTGTAGCGAGGTGAACTTGGGGAAGGAATCGAAATCCTAGTGCATAACGGCAAATCAACTCCTTTCAATATTTATTCAACGATGTGAATGATCGGGCTATCGACGGTTCCGTTTGAGTGTAGACGATTGCTCGAGTGGCGCCTTGTTGTGGACACGCTGATCGGTGGCTCACATACCTCGAACTGTAGTTTTTGCAAAATACCTCAACATGAAGATCTGCCTTAGTACGCTGCTTTCACTCTTCTTTATCACTGCTATTTCTGCCAAGATGCACACACCTCTTCAGCTTTCCCCAAAAAACATGGAGGGGCGATTTTGGAAGGCATCCTGGGTTGCTCCAAAGGGTACGGAACCAAACGACTATGGAGTTTATTTGTTCAGGAAACCGTTTGTGCTAGGCAGTACGCCTAGTGAGTTCATAATCCATATTTCGGCGGATAACCGTTATCGTTTGTTCGTAAACGGTTCTCCAGTTCTCATTGGTCCCGCCCGTGGGGATTTGGGAAACTGGCGCTATGAATCCGTTGATATTGCTCCCTTTCTGAACTCAGGATCTAATGTGTTGGCTGTTCAGGTTTGGAATTTTGGCATTCACAGACCACAGGCTCAGTTCAGCCGTCGTACCGGATTGCTCATCGAGGGAAACAGCGCCTTGGAATCGGTGGTGAACACCAATACTTCGTGGATCGGAATCGAGAACCAAGCCTACTCCCCGATACCGATAGACAAGAAGCAGATCCAAGCCTACATGGTGACGGACCCAGGAGTTGAGATCGATGGGAAACTGGTGCCATGGGGCTGGGAGAAAGAGTCGTTCTCTGATGGGGACTGGGAGCCTGTTGAGGTTGTTGGAAGAGTGAGTAGCCGCGAGCAGGGGACAGCGGTTACCTGGTCAATGGTGCCGAGGATGATTCCATTAATGGAAAGCAAACGGCAGACGTTTGCAGCTGTGCGCAAGGCGAATGGGTGCCGAGTTGATGACGCTTTCCTCGCAGGGCAGGAGACCGTGAAAATTGGGCCCAACACTCGTTGCAGCTTTCTTCTGGATCAAGGAGTACTCACCAAAGCATTTCCTGAACTCGTCCTGGCTGGAGGTGCTGGAAGCCAGATAAGCCTAGGCTATGCTGAATCTCTCTTTCTGCGTGAGGTGGGACTTGAGAAAGGCGATCGTAATGAAGTTGAAGGCAAGGTGTTCAGAGGGTTCTTCGATCGATTTTTGCCAGACGGAGGCGACGATCAGTTCTATCGCCCACTCCGTTTTCGAACCTTCCGATATGTGCTTGTTGAAATCGAAACGGCCTCTGATCCACTCGAACTGAAACGACTTGATAGTGTCTTTTCTGCCTATCCGTTGGAAGAGCGGGCTGAGTTCGAGACAAACGATCCGGAGCTAAGCAAGATTTGGGAAGTCGGTTGGCGTACGCAACGGCTGTGTGCTCACGAGGTTTTTTACGACTGCCCCTATTATGAGCAACTGATGTATGTGGGGGATACGCGTATTCAAGCTTTGGTCACAAAGTTTGTGAGCGGAGATGACACCTTGATGCGCAAGGCCATCGAGTTGTTTGACAATAGTCGAACCTCGATCGGTTTAACGCTCAGTAGATATCCAAGTAAGGATCCACAGTATATTCCACCTTATTCGCTGGTGTGGATAAATATGCTTCACGACTATTTCATGCTAAATCCAGATGCGGATTTTGTGCGGAGCAAACTAAAAGGGGTGCGTTCCGTTTTAGAATGGTTTGAGGAGAATCAGCATGCTGAGAGTGGACTCTATATCGCAGACTCCTGGTGGAACTTCGTCGACTGGACGCGAGAGTGGCGGCATGACGGAAAGGGGAGGAAACCTGGGATGCCTCCTGTTGATCAGGATGGTATTAGTTCTATATTGAACCTGCAATGGGCTCTCGCCTTAAGGGATGCTGAAAATTTGTACAGGCACTTTGGCTGGAACATCGAGGCAGAGGGCTGTAGGGAGAAAAGGGAAGCGATTCTGGCAACTCTCTATAGGTCGTGTTGGAATTCTGAACGCTATTTATTGGCAGACACTCCAGAACAGGAAGATTATAGTCAGCATACCAGTCTCTTGCTGGTTCTAGCTGATACAGAGAATGCCTTGGGCTTGAATCACAAAAAGATCATGGAAAAGGTGATCAGTGATGTATCGTTGAGTCAGTGTACCATGTATTTCCGTTTCTATTTACATGAAGCCCTGAAGCAATCTGGCTTGGGAGCCCAATACCTTGGTCTTCTCGATCAATGGCGAGCAATGCTCGACAGCGGCCTCACGACCTTTGCTGAAAAACCTGATCCCACCCGATCCGATTGCCATGCATGGAGCTCGAGCCCAAACTATCATTTTCTGACGCTTGTTTGTGGCGTGGAATCAGTTGGGCCGGGATTTTCGAAAATAAAGATCAAGCCATCCCTAGGGGCTCTAGAGCGAGCGAAGTTCAAGATTCCTCACGCGAATGGCTATATAGAAGGTCAATTCAAACAGGACACCGAAGGCGTCGTATCCGGATGGGTCACGCTTCCCAATAATGTGGAGGGCGTATTGGTGCTGAACGATACTGAACTAAAACTCGAATCAAATAGGCGAATAGACTTCTAGATGAGTAAAAGAACATAACCGTATTGGTCGCTTCTTTGACGATCGGATTTGCTTCTCTATATCGGCCCGTTGCCTGACGGAGCGGTCTTTCCTGGTGATATCGCATGCCTTCGGGAAGTCGGAAAACGTTCGAAGGCGAAGGCGTCGGCTAATTCTCGCCGCCCTCTATCGATTTTTGTCCACCCCTTACATGCTCAGAACATTATTCATATCTTTCGTGGTTTGCCTAGCGGCGCCGCTTTTTTCACAGATCGACGCTTATCGCGTCGAGGCGGCTTTGAGGCATAGTGCCGATTGGCAGCTTGCCCATCCCAATGAAAACCAAGCATATCCGGTTGGCATTCGCGAGTGGCATATGGCCTCGCTCTATGACGGCTTGCTGCGTTTGTCGCTTATTACCGGTGATGCTCGCTATTTGTCGGAAGTCGTACGTCAGGCGGAACTGACCAATTGGTCTCCTGGCGACGAAGTGTATAATGCGGATGATGCTGCTGTGGGGCATGCTTGGTTGGATATCTACTCGCTGGATCGCAATCATAAGGAACGCCTCGCCCCTTGGAAGAAGCGCTATGATTACATTCTCGCTCATCCTGCCACAGTCGGTTTGGAGCATGCTTCAAGAAAGCTGGTTGGTGGTCGCGTGGAAACGCACCATGATCGCTGGTCGTGGGCAGATTCCCTCTACATGGCTCCACCGACGCTTGCTCGTTTGTACGAGATTACCGGAGATGAGAAGTATATCGATTTCATCGAGTCGGAATGGCGACTGACTCATAGCCTTCTTTATGACAAGTCATCGCAATTGTATTTCCGTGACTCGCGCTTTATCGAGAAGCGTTTGCCGAATGGAAAGAAAACCTTCTGGTCTCGCGGCAATGGCTGGGTTTACGGCGGTCTCGCGTTGACCTTGGAAAAGTTACCGAAGGAACACTCTCTCAGGGACTTTCTAGAGGGCATCTTCAAGGAAATGAGCGTTTCGCTCAAGGCGCGCCAACAGGCGGATGGCTTGTGGTATCCGAATCTTGATGACCCAACGGATATTCCAATGAAAGAAACCAGTGGAACCGGCTTCTATGTTTATGGAATGGCCTGGGGCGTCAACAATGGCCTGCTCTCCAAGGAAGAGTACTGGCCGAGTATCGAAAAGGGCTGGAGTGGCTTGATGAGCTGTATTCAAGATACGGGTATGCTCGGTTACGTGCAGCCTGTTGGAGCAGCACCAGTCGACAATATTAAGCCGGAGCTCACGCACGTCTATGCAACGGGCGCCTTTCTTTTGGCTGGTACCGAGATTTTGAAGACGCTCGGTGTCGACGAAGTCACTGAGACTGCGGCTTTGCTCGACCGAGCGGAAGAGATGGCGTTTGGCGATGGCGTGCCGGAAGCTCTCGCTGTTTATCAGCCTTATCGCAAGGACGATCTTGCTTGGGAGAACGACAAGATGGCCTTCCGCGTTTATGGTCCAGCGTTGAAGGATGCCCCTGAAGGCAGTGGTATCGACTGCTGGATGAAGAGCGTTCCTTCTCCGATCATTCGCAAATGGTACGCAGACGATTTTGCGGGCAAGAAGAGCTATCACAAGGACCACGGCGAAGGTTACGATGGATACAAGGTCGGTTCGGCCCGTGGTTGTGGAGGAACGGGACTTTGGGAGGATGGCCGCTTGAAAACGTCTAATGTTTGGAAGACTGCAGCGATTATGTGGACGCGTCGCGACGAGTTGCAGATCGGATTGGATTACTATTATGGCGAAGGAGACAGTCGCGAAGTTCTTCGCGAGAAGAAGGTCATATCGCTCAAGCTAGGCGATGAATTTTGTGAAGTGTCATCACGATTCTCTGACGGGAAGTGGGGGCCAGCTCTCGTGGATTTGGAGGTCGCTGTCGGTCTCACTGCTCAAGGAAAAGACCCGCAAGTCGAGTTCTCTAAGAAAGAAGGTTGGATGGCAGTTTGGGATCGATTCCCCAATGGCGATGAAATTGGGACAGGCATTTCTGTCGATCCAGATGCCTTGCAGGGGTTCGAGCGAATCGGTGAAGGCAAAGGCAGCGAGTCGATCGCAGTGCTCAAGACGGATGCGGAAGGGCAAATCCACTACCGCATGGGCTTCACTTGGATCAGAGGCGAGCTCTCGAAGAATATCGATGATTGGAGCAAGCGTCTATCGAAGTAGACGTGACAGAATTTATCGTCGTGCCATTTTAGGCTCGGCGCATCTAAAGGGGGGCGTCAGCAGTAGCCAAAATCAACGATGAGCGGTTTACCGCGACCTGCTCCAACACTCAGTCAAATGATCGAACATAGAAGCCTGCCTCTAAAGACTTTTATAACAGTTATCTCTTGGAGACTGGGCTTATTGGGTTATTAGATCAAACTCGGCGATGGCGGCCAGAGTGCCGCGTTTTGCTCTGGTAAGGGTTAGTTTCACGCGTCGCGTGTCGATTGGATCGAAGTCGGCGGTGTGGTCGGAGCCGATCTTCTTGCCCTCGTGGATTTTTACCCAGGCCCCGTCTTGCCAGGCGTGGAGTTGGTAGCCGTCGACGTTGCCGGTGTGTTCTTGTATCTTAACGCCGGATACGGTTTGGATGGTGCCGAGGTCGAGGATAAGCTCGGAGTTGATGAGCTCTCCATCTGAAATCCATTTAGTGGTGGGATCGCTGTCGTTGGCGAGGCTGGCTGGGTGACCGGGGGCAGCATTGTTGGCGGTGATTAAACTTCCGTGAAGCCGGAGTTGTAGTTGGGCACGGAAGAGAGAGGGTGGGTAGGCGACTTGGTTGCGTAGCTCGTCGAGACCGACCTCTCCCTTGTTCACATCTTGAAAGACGATCTCCTCTCCGGGGGAGCGGAGGCCTGCAAAGTTTGGTTTCACGTAGTTGTGAATCTTGCGTACTTCAGGTGACCAGAAATCGTAGACGGTGCTTGGAGCGCTCGCGTTGTGCTCGAAGTTCCAGAAGGTGATGTGCGGTCCGCCATTTGGGTAGCTGCCTTGATTGCCTCCGTTGTGGGTGAAGCGACCGCCCTTAACGCTGTCGATAAGGTTTGAATACGGGTGGTAACCGTGGCAATCGACGGACTGGTCTTCGGTCATGACAGAATCGAGGAAGACGCAGGCGGTGGTCGTCCAACGAAATCCGATGCCGTGCCAATTGTCGGTTTCATTGATAACACGGTTAAAGAGCACACCGTAGGAATCACGAGGGTAGCCGGAGGTGTGTCCGGCCTTGCCGCTGAAGGTGACATCTTCAACTGTGACTGCGAGGGCATCGTCGAGGGTGAGACCGACGTTCCAGTCAGTGATTGTACAGTTCTGTATCCAAGAGTTCTTGACGGCCATGAGGTGAATTCCTCGGTAGGCATAGTCGACTTCCCAATTCATGTGATGTTTGAAGTCTTGCGGGTAGTGAGCCCAACCGCTGCTGAAGCGAATGCCTTCGATGCCGACCTCTTCGATTGGATTATAAGGCCAGATTTGGGTCGTGCCTGCTCCTTCCGGAATGTGGAGTTGCACGGGGTTTTTGAAGGTAACGAGGTTCCCATCGATTGCAGTGATGGTATGTTCTTCGTAAATACGGATCCCACGTTTGCCCATGTTCCAGAGCGGATTGAAGGTAAGACCTTCAGCGACTTTGTGAACCGCTTCGAGGCTTTGGTGAAAGAGGGTTATGTCTTGTCCGACCGAGAGCTTGCTCGCGTCTTTGACGGTGATGGAAAAGGCTCCGTGCGGGACGCTCTCGACGCACTCGGCTAGGAGGGTCTGGTCTTTGTTTATACGGTCGTAGTCGGGAGGGCGGACGAGAAGTCTTGGTTTCTCAGGCAACTCTCTATCGCGATATTCGTGAAAGTAGAGTTCGGTACCGCCTTCGCTATCGCCCGCTCCTTTGAGAACGATGTGGCTGCGGTTGATTTCGAATACATGGTCTTTCAGCTCGCCCGCTCCAAGGATGAAACGCCCGGCTGGGAAATTCAGCACGACTGGGCCTTCAACCGCGTGAGCTGCGTCGAGGGCGGTTTGGATACCTTCAATGTCTAGAAGGTTGTCATCAGGGATGGCACCGAAATCAGTGACGTGCAGCTGTGTCCAGGATGAGGAGTTGGGAATCGGCCGCTCCGAGAAGTGGTAGCCTGCGAATGAGTAGTCGGGGAGAGTGGTTTCGCGTCCTTCCGCTCGCCCATCCACGAAGTCGATCCAGGAAGGGGCGACGTTTTGTGCGGAGGCGAGTGGGATCAGTCCTGTTAGGTAGGCGGAAAATGCGAGTATGCGTTTCGTGCGTGTCATTGTGTCTTCGGAGATTTACACGAGTGTAATGTCATTATGCGTTTGTGGCAGGACGTAGCACGGTGCTTTAGCCCGCTTCGCTAAGGTAGGATCCAAACTGCGTGGACGCGGGCTGAAGCACCGCGCTACGGTTTGGGCATGAAACGACACTTGTGTGTTGTCAGAGAAATGGGTCACTCCAATCAGTTTTTGTTTGTTTTGGGTGAGGTTCGTCTGATCGGGCCTTTGTCGCCGACGAGGTACATGCGCCGGTAGGGGGTGCCGTCAGGTTTTTCGGCTACGATGAGGCGGGCGTCGGGGTGGGCGTTTCGGATGAAGGCGCTGGCGGCGGAACCGGGGCTGTCGAGGTTGCTGAGGGAGGCAGGGCGGTCTCCGTAGAGGTTTTTAGATTCCGGTTCGAAGTAGTCGCCGAAGCGCAGGAGTTCTTTGCCTCCTTTGAAACTGGCTCCACCGTTATTGCTTTCCCACCAGAGCACCCGGGTCTTGTCGATCTCGGGATCGACTCCACTGAGTAGGAAGCGGACCTTCTCGCCCGATGCCAGAAAATCACCGCGCCCGATCGGGAGACCGTTGTCAAAATTGCCGGCCCATTCCTTGCCGGTCCAGCGGAAGTAACGTGCGTTTTTAGGGCCGCCGATTTGCCAGCCAATGTCTTCGCCGATATAAGCGGCGATGTGTGGGTTGCCTTCCGCGTCGACTTTTGTGGTTCCGTTAAAGGTCCATTTGTCGCCGGTATTCACGGCTAGCGTTTTTTGATCGGCCTCTTCTTTGGTGAGTGGGATGTTGAGAGGCTCGCCATGAATGTTTGTCCAAGTGTTGTCGGCGGTATTGAAGGTCATGAAGTAGAGGTTCTTTCGCTCTGTGGAGTGTCCTCCGCGATTGTTCCTTGGTGCGTCCTTATCCCAGCAGAAATGGTAGTCGAAGCCGACTACAATGTCGTCGCCCAGCCCTTTGGAAACATAGGCGTACCAGCTGTCGGCGCCAAGATCGTCGCTACGTCGTTTGTACTTGAGGAAAGAGACGGGCTTTTCGAAGGTGCGCCCATTGTCAGTGGATCTTTGATACACCCAATCGCTGCGATGGGCTCCGTGGCGATAGAAGAGATAGAGGTCCCCGTTGTCCATTTTAACGGCTTGGTTGTAGGTGCCGAAGGGAGAGACGTTGTCGAGGTATTCCCAGCTCGTGATATCGAGGGGATTCTTGGATACGGAGTGTTTGTTTTCGCCGGAGTGAGAGTTGCCGAAAACGTTTTCGCCATGGAGCTCCTCGACGCCGCCGTGGCCTCCGTAGAAGATATGGATATATCCTAGATCGTCGATGATCAGCGTGGGTTTACCGTGGCTATCGATTTTACCTTTGGGGTCTTTGCCGAGAATACTGACTCCTGCTTTGTAGGGGCCGTGCCATTCGTCCTTTTCGTGGTCGTAAGCGGCGACGTAGGGATCTTCGAGAATTCCTTGATAGGCGACATAGGTAATGCCGTCGTGATGCTCACCAGCGGGGTGCTGGACAACGGCGACGCCTTCGCCCCAGCCGTTTGTGGCGAAGAAGTCGTTGGTGGTGTGTTTAGCTTTTGAGCATGCCATCAAAAAAACGAGGAGGGCGGTGAGCAGAACTGTGTTAATGTGTCGGAGGTTTCTCATGGGGTGGACTTAGAGGGGCTGGTAGGAGTGCTTATTGCGCGAGTTTCTGGCTCCAGTCGTGTAGGTTGCGCGGTAGGTCGCCTCGGATCCAGGTGAAGCCCATCTGGTAGCGGACCGTGTTGCTGGCGTCGGTTTCGAGGATGGCTATGAGCTCGCTGTTCTTGCCTTTGCCGAGTTGCTTGATGTCTCGCAAGGCGTCTGGTTCTAGGATGATTCCAGTGCCGATTTCGTCTCCGTTTGGATATTGGTCCCAGATCGCGAGCCAGCTTTCGTTTCGTGAAGAAAGGGCTTGGGCTTTGTCGCCTTGAGCAGTGAGTCCGACTGCGACCTGGAACGGTGTTGTATCGGAGTTCACAGCCGGTCCCCAGAAGCGTGATTCGACGGAACACAGTTCGTCACCGACTTTGAGTGAAATGGTCTTGGTTTCCCGTAAATTCCCATCGCCGTAATAGTAGGTGAGGGAAACTTTTGCCTCGTCCGGGCGGGTCCAGATGACGTGACCGTAGCGGTAGACGTTAGAGGTTACGAGTTCACCGTTCTTCCAAAGTCCAGTACCACCGCAGCCGCGATAAGGACCGACTTTGTATCCATCGTAGCCTTCTCCCGTGTCTTTGTGGTAACTCATTTTGCCCGAGAGATGTTCGTCGTACCACTTTTGTACGATCGGCGTGGGTACGCTTTTCATCCAGCAATCGATGCCGCTGTTCTCGGGTGAGTCGCGGAGGGCGGGACCGTAGACGCGAAACGCCATCTTGTCATTTTCCCAAGCAATGTCGTCTTTGCGGTAGGGCTGGTAGACGGCGAGAGCCTGCTTTTCACCCTGGCCGGTCGCTTCGGTTTCAGCGGCTTGCAAGAGTGCGTACTTGTCGGAGACCTCCTCCTTGCCGAGTGCCTTCAGGATTTCGGAGCCCGCCATGAGGAAGGTGCCCGTACCGTAGACGTGAGTGAGTTCGGCCTTGATATTATCCTCGGGTGACGCTCCAACGGGCTGAACGTACCCAAGCATGCCGGAGGCTTGAACACAGCTCTGGAGCCCCGCCCAGCCCTTTTCTACATGGGGCCAGTATTCTTGTTTAGGCAGTAGGCCTTGATTGATACCCCAAGCCAATCCGTAGACAAAGAAACCGGAGCCGCTGGTTTCCTTGCTCGGAATGTGAGCGGCGTCGTCGAGGTTTGGATACCACAAGCCATCTGCTTGTTGGCGTGCTTTGAGCGATGCGCTCATATCTACGAAGATCTCCTCGAGGAACGCACGAGAGGGGTGTTCTTGCGGTAGCTTTTCGAGCGTTAGGGCGAGGCCTCCGTAAACCCACCCGTTGCCACGGGACCAGAAGATCTTTTTGCCGTTTTCTAAACGTTGATCAATGTAGCGTGTGTCGCGGTAGTAGAGTTTTGATTCTGTATCGAAGAGCGTTTCGTGGGTGGCTCGCCACTCTTTCTCCATGAAATCGAGATATTTCTCATCGCCGGTGGCTTCGTAGAGTCGAACGAAGGTAGGGGGAGCCATGTAGAGGGCATCGCACCAAGACCAGCGATCGTGGTGTTTTTCGGTGCGTTGCGAGGTCTTTTTCTCGCTGTACCAAGTCAGATCGACGCTGGGAGCGGATTCGATGATGTGGTCGACATGTTTCTGGAGGAGTTTGAGTCGTTCTGGGTGTTTGGAATCGAGGGAGTAAATTTCCAGCCAAGCGTGTCCGACGGCGTAGTCGTCAGCGTGATACGGTCGGGTCCCAGGTGCCCAGTTCGCGAGCCCGCCAACGCGTACAATTTCGCCTAGGTACTTGGGATCTCCTGTCATGTAGGAGAGGCGAAGAAGTCCGTCGTAGAGCGGGGCGATGTGCCACTGACGGATGCCGATCTCGCGGAGTTGATTCTCGTTTGGGTGGGCGAGTTGCCAATCAGCGGTTTTTCGTAGGGCAGCTTCTACTTGGGGCGCTCGAAGTTGCGCTTGAGCGAGGGAGGTGAGTCCTAACGCAATGGTTAGGAGGAGGGATTTTGTGAGTTTGGAATTCATTACGAAAATCGAGTGGGAGTTCTCCCGTGTTGTATTTTTAACCACAGATAACACAGATAAGATTGATGGATCTTCCGATGAAGTGAGGTTGTGCGAGTGCCTTTTTTTGGGGGAGGGTGGGGCCGCGTTTCTAGAGGCGGCTTGTTACGCTGCTGTTGATTGGGGATCCGTCGTCTGAGCCTGTGAAAGTGTAGTTGCCTGATCCGAGGGAAAGGGTCTTACTGCGGGTGCTGGCGAGCAGGGTTGATGGAGCTGGGGCGATGGAGTTTGAGTCGAGTTTGATGTTTTGGATACGCTCTGGGAATACGACAGTTGCTGTGGTGTTGGCAGGAATTTCGAGCTGCCAGGTGAAGCTGTCAGCTTCGAGGTTCCAACTGCTGCTGGCGGTGCCGTAGGGTGTGTCGATGCTCGCGGATCCGGAATTTTGCATGCCAACGGTTTGTGGCATGAAGATGAGTTTCTTGAATCCGGGGACGGAGGGATCGCGTTGCACGCCACCAATGGCGTTATAAAACCAATGGTGGAAACTCGATTGGAAGGGGTGACTCAGGGACTTTGAAGTCGTTTTCTTGATTGGATCCCAACGGCTCATGTTTTCCCAGATGGAGGTAGCCCCTTGGGAGAACATGTATCGGTAGCTAGGATACTCTTCTTTGTTGAACATCTCCCAGGCGACGTCCGCGTGACCATAGTCGCTGAGGGCGTGGTAGAGGAACCCAGCTCCATGGGCACCTACATTGAAATGGCCTCGGTTTCCGTTCACGATTTCCTCCGCAAGTCGGTCGGCGATAGCTTGACGGTTCTCCGGATCGACCACTCCGTAGATGAGGGCGAGGGCGTTCTCGGTCTGGCTGTTGAAGGTCATTGCCCGCTTATGGAAGTAGGTTTCGTTGATCGTTTGCCGAATCAGCTCAGCACGCTTCTCGTAACTCTTGACGAGTCCTTCGCTCTCGCCGAGTTCTCGTGCAAGTGTCGCCATCGATTTGACTGCAAAGAAGTAGTGCATCGATGCGGTGGTGGCGGGATGGGAGTTGAAGGGGCTGCCATCAACTCGGGTGAAGGAGAGTTCGAGGGTAGCGGGTTGGTCGCACCAGTCACCGAGGGATCCACTCGCGATGCCGCTCGGATATCTCTCTTCCGCAAACTCAAGGAAACGAACCATGTGTTTCCAGTGGTCTCTTATGATCTGGATGTCTCCAGTGTATTGAAATTTGTACCACGGCAGCAGAACGGTGGAGATACCCCAGTCGAAGGCTTCGAACATGCCGTTGCGGCGGCCGGGAGCGATGTTGCCTGGGAGTCCGTCGAGAAGGTCGGATGAAGTGCGGATGTCTTCGATGTATTTTCCGAGGCTAGGGCCGATGTCCCAGTTGTGGTAGACCATCTCGGCGGTGTTGTAAGCGTCGAGCCAACCGCACTTCTCGCGGTGCGGACAATCGGCTGGGAGACCCACGAAATTTGCCTCGTAGGTCCAAAGAATGCACTCGTGAAGCTTGTTGAAGAACGGGTCGGAGGAGACGAAAGTGCCAGTGCGCTTGAAATCGGTACGGACTTGGTAGCCGATTAAGTCATTGAGCTCAGGTTTTTTTGGCAGACCGGTAATCTCGATGTACTGAAAACCGTGATACGTGAAGCGGGGTTCGTAAGTCTCGCGACCTTCGCCACTGGCGATGTAGCGATCCCACTGATAGGCTCCAACTGCGCGACGTCCCATGGTGTCCCAGTCGAGTTTGTTTTCAGGTGTGAGGATCTCTGAGTAGGTCAAGTCGATGACAGAGCCACGGGGGACTTCGAGCGAGAGGGAAATCCAACCGGCGAAGTTGATACCCATGTCTACGACGTAGGTGCGGGGGGCGGTTTCGATGATAGACTTTGCGGTAACAGTATCGACCTTGCGGACGGGTGGAAGGAGTTGGGCTTCGAGTCGTTGCGGTAGCGGTTGTTTGGAGTCGGGACCTGAGACAGGACCCCAACTGAGATCTGCTTCTGTGAGACGGGCGTCGCAGACTTCACCGGTGTAGAGGTTCGCTTTTAAAAGGTGACTGGAGGCGGCTTGCCAATGCGAGTCTGTAACAATGGTTTCGCGAGTACCGTCATGGTATTCGATCTCCAATTGCGCCATGGCCAGTGGTTTACCGTAGCGAAAGAGCGGATCGAAGAAGCCCATGCTTTGCCCGTACCAACCCTCGGCTAGGTGGATACGGAGCTCGTGCTCGCCTTCGGTCAGTTGGGTGTCGAGGACGTCGATGGTGTAGAGGGCCCGGACTTCGTAGTCGGTTTGAGCGGGGTCGAGTACGCGGTCGGAGATTTTCTGCCCATCGAGAATCAGTTCAGAGTACCCGAGGCTTGCTGAGTAGAGTCGGGCTTTGGCTACTGGTTTGAGGATGCTGAAGCTGCGGCGTAACCAGGTAGCGGGTTCGGCTGCTTGGACTTTTTCAATACGTTCTGTGCGTAGTTCGATAGCGGCTTCGTCGAGCTTGCGCTCACGTTCGTAGCCTCCGTCAGAAATCGGTTGGTAAACGACTTTCTCACACCAGTCGTGCACGATGGGATCCTCACTGGGTGACAGGTCGGCTGCATTGATCCAGGCCGCAGACCAGTCGGAGGGATCGATGAGTCCCATTTCCCAGGAGGAAACGTCCGAGGTAGCAGAATGCCCATGGTTGTCCCAGACGGTGACGCGCCAGTAGGCTATGGTGCGGGAACTCAGTTCGGCACCCTCGTAGGGGATGAGGTGAGACTGCTCGCTGGCGACTTTTCCGCTGTCCCAAAGATCTGCTTGGTTGTTGGCGAGTCCTGCTTCTGAACTTGCAACTTCTACTTGGAAGGCGGTCTGTCTGGTTTCACGTAGTTTTGAATCCAGTTTCCAGCTGAGCCGTGGTGAGAGCGCATGTATGCCCACGGGCTGGTTGACGCTTTCGCATCGTAGGTCGTAGAGGGAGAGGGCCGCTCTATCGCTGTTGGGGGAAGTCTGTTCAATCATGAGGCGATCAAAGTGTCGGAGACTAGCAGTCGCAGCCGGCGGGGTTAGGCCTCAAGGTGTCGATACAGATGAAAACAATGGAGAGTGGGTTTTCTCTCTTTAATGGTCAAAGAAGTCGAACGAATGGTCTGAACCTCAAAACCGTTTAGATCCGTTCTAGCCCCTTTCATCTCGATTATGTCTCTACGTTTTCTATCAAAGGTCCTCGCTCAATGCATGGTGGGATTCATTGCTGCTGCTTCACTGCATGCCAAAGACGCTCATACTATCCACTTGTGGGAACCCATAGTGCTTACCTTCGAGGGCCCAGAGGCGATTGAATCCGCAGCGACCTTCCGCAACTATCGTTTGGATGTGGTATTCAGCAACGGGGTGAAGAGCGTAACAGCCCCTGGATACTTTGCCGCAGATGGAGACGCAGCGAATACCAGTGCGGACTCCGGCAACAAGTGGCGCGTGAAGTTCACTCCGGATGTGGTTGGTGAGTGGTCGTACAAGGTGTCTTTTCGGGAAGGCAAAGACATCGCCGTTAGCACTAAGCCGAATGCGGGTAAAGCGGTTAAACCCATTGATGGGAAAAGCGGAACATTTAAAGTCATTCCTACATCTCCGGATGCAAAAGGCTTTTTCGCGAAAGGCCAGCTGCGCTATGTGGGAGAACATTACGTGCAGCACCAGGGAACCGGAGAGTGGTTTGTGAAGGCAGGGCCGGGGAGTCCTGAAGATTTTCTAGGTTATGCGGGATTTGACGGGACTCATGACAGAGGCAGCAACCTCCCAGATGATGCCCTTGGTGAAGACGGCTTGCATAACTATGCACCACATATCAATGACTGGCGCGAAGGCGATCCGACTTGGGGGCAGGGGCGCGGAAAGGGGATTATCGGAGCCCTCAATTATCTCGCTGAAATGGGTGCTAATACGATTTACAACGTCCTCATCACTCTAAACGGCGATGCGGATACCACATGGCCGTGGGTTGCCCCACTAGAGTACGCCGAGGGCGAAGCACCGGACTTCAAGTATAAGCGAACCAAATACAAGAATCTCGATGTTTACGACGTCTCCAAACTCGACCAGTGGGACATCGTATTCACTCACATGGATCGCCTCGGTATCAATCATGACACTTATCTTACCGAGAACGAGAATACCACGCTGCTAAACGGCGACCAACTTGGCTTTGAAACGAAGCTCTATTTCCGCGAGATGGCCGCACGCTTTTCTTACCACCTCAGCTGGCGTTGGAACATCGGAGAAGAGCCGCACGATGTGCGTCCCCCAGAGATGAGCGAATGGATGGAGTATCTACAAACGATCAACATCTATAACCATCCGGTCGGCCACCACTGCAGCGGCAAGCGCGAATTGCGTTACGACGTTTACGAACCTCAGCTCGGGAAAGAGTACATGGATGGAGCGTTTCTGCAGATCAACGAGGACTACCATGAAGAAACGCTCAAATACGTGAAGGCGTCCCGCGAAGCCGGCAAGAAGTGGGTGGTGCCTATCGATGAGCCAAACCGTATTCTCCCTGGAAACGATGACATGGCACGCGAAAGCTTCTGGAAGGTTGCGATGGCCGGGGGCGAAGGTATTGGCGTATATGTAGCGTATCAATTGAGCGATTACACAGATATTACCATCGAAGACTTCCGCCGTCTCGAGTCCGTCTGGGAAGTGGTATCCCATGGCGTTCGATTTTTTCAGATTCCTGAGATCAACCGGGAGCTTCCTAAGCTCATCACGCAAAACGAGCTGATCCGCAATGGCTATTGTTTGGCTGACCGGGGCAATCTCTACATCGTTTGGACTAAGCATGCCGCAGCGGTTGATCTGGATATCACCGACTCTCCAGGTACTTACTCGGTACAATGGTACGATCCGTTTAATGGAGGCGACTTAGTTGCTGGTCCGGAGGTGACAGTCGAAGAAGGGGGCAAGCCGATCTATTTTGGTACGCCGCCGACCAGCCATAACGAGTGGATTGTCGTGGTGAAAAGAGTTGAGGATGAGTGAGTTTATTGCCCACCAAGGACACGAATGAGCACGAATAGAATTAAGAGATCCGTTCCGTTTGTCTGCCTTTTGAGTTTGGGGGTGGTTTCAGGACTTGCGGAAACGCTTCCGCCCGAGAACGACCCGATGCTCGAATGGCATCGTCCTGTGGATGCGAACGCGTTTGTTACGACGATGGGTAATAACCACGACTCTGTCATCTTCTATGAGCCAGAGACGGAGTATCCCTACAAGCTGATCGTCAGCCATACTCCGGAAGTGGCCCACTTGTGGCGTGCTAAAACGTTTTCTTGGAGCAGTGAGGACTGGGAACTCGTTTCCGACCAGTACAAGATTGGCAATCACTACGAGTATGATGATGGGGTAAAGGTTGACGGCACCTACTACATCTATGAAGGAGGCCAAGTATTCACTTACTCAGGACCGTTGGAGGATGCTAGTGGTAAGTGGGAAGTTGCAGGGAATTTCCCAAAGAGGCAGTGCGACGATCTTGGTGTCTATTATGAGGACGGGCTCTTTCACATCTTTGGTGAGCATGGCCATTTCCCCCACGGCCCAGACGGAACGAGCCTCGCTCACTTTACATCGAAAACGGGCTTGGGCGATTGGACACTCGTCAATGCCAAAGCCGTCGATCCCAATCCCGATGGTGGGAACCGATATGGGGTGGGAGACGCGACGATCGAGAAGGTCGGAGACTATTACTACATCTTCTGCGATAGGGAGTCTCCAGGAAGTCCATACAAGGTCACTGGATGGCGATCCCGAAGTTTGTTCGAGCCATTTGAATACTTGGGAAAAACCATCACGCCACGTTCCACTGAAGTCGATGACTGGGACAATTACAGGATACAGGATCCAGATATTCAATACATCCCCGAGCTCGGTCGCTACGCGATCACATGCAATATGATGGATAAAGACGGTAACCCCGGCGGGAATTTTCCAGGAGTTAAAGGCGGCGGCACTCGCGTGATCGGCGTATTCTATTCCGGTGAACCCGAGTAAACCTGATCCCCGCGAACGAGCACTCTAGATTTACCAAAAACAGAAAGAAAAATGAAAATTGCACTGATTAACGAAAACAGCCAGGCCGGCAAAAACTGTATTGTTGAGACTGCTCTCAAGAAAGTGGTAGAGCCAATGGGGCATGAAGTATTCAACTACGGCATGTATACCGCTGAGGACAACGAGCAGTTGACCTACGTTCAGAACGGTATTCTAGCCGCTGTTCTGCTAAATTCCGGCGCTGCCGATTTTGTGGTGACGGGTTGCGGTACAGGCGAGGGTGCTTTGGTCTCATTGAATGCTTTCCCTGGCGTGATCTGCGGTCACGCTCAAGATCCGGTTGACGCCTTTTTGTTCTCGCAGATCAATGCGGGCAACGCGCTCTCGATGCCATTTGCAAAGGGCTTCGGCTGGGCGGGTGAATTGAATATCGAATACATTTTCGAAAAGCTCTTCGGTCAGGAAATGGGTATTGGCTACCCGAAGGAACGTGCGGCGATCATGGCCAAGAACCGGGGGATTCTCAATGACGTGAAGGCGATCACGCACAATGACTTGGTTTCCATTTTGCAGAAACTCGATCAAGACTTGGTGAAAGGCGCTCTTGGTGGTGCTCAGTTCAAGGAGTACTTCTACGCCAACGCCACCAACGACGAGATCAAAGAGGCCGTGAAGGCCATCGTCGGCGAGTAAGAGTCAACGAGCTTCGCTTTGCACAATTGCGAAAGACCTAGCTTCAGCCGAACGCTGGGTCTTTTTTGTATTCGAAGTTTTGATGTTTACCGATCGTGAAAATGTATGGTCCTAAGTTTACTCAAAAGATAGCGCTCCGTCGTCCCCGGCGGCTATTGGTATGTGTGTGCCCAACAGGGACCGCGGCCGCTACCTTTGCGTAGTAAACGTGTTTTTTTGCCACAAAAAGGCTCAAAGAACCTGGGTTATAAGGCAGCTAGCGTCGGTTGAGTTTTTGTACCTTTTGTTTGCTCGCTTAACTCCTGTGTTACTTCGTTCGGTAGTGGCTATTAATACGGCGCATTGGCCTCTGACTACTTGACGAGGCGGATGGGGCCTAGGAGGCCGGAGGGTTCTAGGGTTTTTAGTTCTTCGGTGGCGTAGAAGTTCCAGGAGGTCCAGGTGTAGCGGTCGGAATCGGGGGCGGGTTTGTTGTTGGAGATCCATTTTGGCATGGTGCCTTTGAGGTCGTAGCCGTCGTTTGCAGGATGGGCTTGGTCTCCGATGAGGCGGTTGGTCCAGACGTTTGTCACCTCTACTTGGATACTGTTTTGACCGGGCTTGAGGGCGGAGCTGATATCGTGGGCGAAGGGGGGCTTCCAGAGGGTGGGGAAGGTTTGGCCGTTGATGGTGATGACGGCGGCGATTTTGACTTCGCCGAGGTCGAGGGCGACGGGGGTGTCGGTGTTGGCCCAGTCGGCGGGGAGTTCGAAGGTGGCGTCGTAGATCGCAGTGCCGGAGAAGTGACGGACGCCATCGTCGCTATGCTCGGTCCAGTCTTGCAGCTGGGGCATGGGGATTTGACCGGGGCCGCCCCAGTTTTTGTCGAAGGTGACTTGCCAGTCTAGGTCGAGGGGGAGGGTCTGGGGATCTGCTGATGCGGTGGTTTGGCCGAGTGTATCCAGAAGCTGGAGTTTGGAGGGAGTGAACTCGGGGGCTGCTCCCTTGCGGAAGTAGACGAAGCGGGAGCCGTGGGGCTCGACTGTTAGGTTGAAGCGGGTGCGGAGGGCGTCGCTTTGGTATTCGGTGACTTTTTCGATGGTGCCGGTATCGGCGTCCCAGAATTCGGGGGTGAGGCCAGCGACGCGGAAGTCGAGCTGCATGTCTTTGTAGTCCTTGCTTTCGTTGAAGAGGAAGTAGAGGGTACCGTTGCCGATGCTGCGGCGGGTGAAGTCTTTCGCGGGAGTCCCGTTTATGATGAGGTCGGGTCCGAGGTCGAGACGGGTGAGTCCAGCTTTGAGGTTGGTGTCGGGGATGAGAGGGCTGTTGCTTCCCCAGAGTTTGGATACGATTTTGGCGAAGGTGTCGGCTTCTTCGGTTTGTTCGCTGTAGCCGATGGGATTGCAAGGTGCGTGGCCTACGATGGTGGCTCCTTGGGCAACAAGTTCTTCGAGACGCTGGAGGGTGGCGAGGCGAAGCTGGTCGGAGTTGTGCAGGTAGAGAAGCTTGTAGGAGGTGCCTTCGGGGAGGACGAGGTTTCCGTTCTGGACGGTGATGCGATTGATGAGGACGTCGGCGTTGACGAAGTCACCTTTGTAGCCTTCGGGGATGATGCCGCTGTTCCAGAGGGGGATTTTGTTGGGGCGCTTGTCGCCGTTGAAGATCAGGATGTCAGATTCGGGCAGGCCTTGCTGGAGGAGGTAGGAGCCGCGGGCGAGGTATTTGAACCAGGCTTTTCCAGCGTTGTGCCACCAGGTTTGGTTGCGGTCGATGTGGGAGCCGACGGAGCCCATGGTCATACCGGGGATGACGTGGGTGTTGGGCTGGTGGGCGTAGCGGTGAAACGTGGTTTCGTTGATGCCTTGGGTCCAGGCGTGGTCGCCGTAGACTTTCATGGAGTAAGGGTGGCCGCGCCAGTTGACTTGGTGCCAGGAGGTGAAGGATTCGGCAGAGATGACTTTGTTGCCGTAGATACGGGCCGAGGAGACGGCGGAGTTGAAGAAGCCGTCGAAGCCTTCTTCGCGGACCCAGAATTCGCCCATGGTCTTGTCGGCCGTGCCGCCGACTTCGAGTTCGTTGAGGGTGCCGAAGCCGTAGGGCTCGTTGTAGGCGAGCATGCCGTGCTCGTGGCAGAGCTCGGTGAAGCGGCGGAAGTAGTTTTGCGTCATCAAGTCCGCGACGAGGTCGCGCATGTCAGTGAGGACGGCGTGGGTGGCGGCGTTGGACTCGATGACGTGGCCGTTGAAGGTCGGGAGCCATTTGATTAGGTCATAGCCCCAGCGGTCGGCGAAGAGTTGGTCGAGGTTGGCGGTCCAGTTGTTGCCGCCCATTTCGTAGCTATCGATTTCTGAATACAGAAGGGCGTTAGAGCCGCGGGCTTGGGCTTCCTTGATAACGATGCCGACGTATTGCTCGAAGTGGCAGGCGAGGGCCGCGGAGTCGAGCTTGTCGATTTCAAGGCCTCGGCCGGCGTCGGAAGCGGGATTGTTGAAGGCGTTGGTGGTGGTGTAGCCGTAGCGAGTGATGAGCCATTTGCCTTTGGGGAGTTGGACCTTGAGGGTGTCGCCGGAGAGGTCGCCTTGGTGGAGGAGTTGGATGTGGGAAGGGTTGATGATGGCGTCGGCGGGGAGGGTGTCGTTGGGGGTGGCTTCTTCGCTGACCATGGCGTTCTTGGTTTGCCAGTTGGCGATGCGGGGGTAGCCGACGAGCTCGAAGCGACGGACCGGAAAGCTCTGGTCGAGGGCGAGGCGGAAGTGCTTGGCGGTAAGGCCGTCGGTGAAGCTTTGGGTGCAGGTCCAGTGGTTTTTGCCGATGCGGCCTTTGTTGAGGGGACCGACTTCCTGGAAGGTTTTGCCGTCGTAGGAGGTGTAGAGGGTGTAGACGCCGTGACGAGAGCGTTGCTCGGTGACAATGGACTTGATGGTGACGGGTTCGGGATAGGAGGCTTGTATCCAAATTTTTCCGTCGGCGTCGGCGGTGATTGTTGGTTCGGTGTCTAGGTTTCCGTCGCGGAGGGTTTCTATGTCGTCGCTGGTGGCGGAGGCGGAGTAGTTGGCGTCTTGGGTGGCGAGGTGTTGGACTTCGTTGGAGGCGGGCCAGGCGAGGACGGCGATATCGCGGTAGAAGTCGCGGCTGCGATCGGGGCGTGGGAGAGTGATGGTTTGTCTGCCGCCGTTGGTGACGGTTTCGGCGAAGACGACTTTCTTCATCGATTGCTCGGGAGTGACCCAGGGGCCACCGCTGGAGGACCAGCCGTCGCAGTTGTGCAGACCCATTTCGATGCCGACGCGTTCGGCTTCGACGGCGGCGTGGGCGAGGATGTCGTGGAACTCGTCGCTGCCGAAGTCGACCGGACCGCAGGGGATACCGCGGTCGATGTGGAAGACAAGGGCGCCGCCGATGCCGGCGTCAGCAAGTGCTTCGAAGTCCTGCGTAAAACCTTCCTTGCTGAGATTGCCGCACATGATGTGCATCCAAGTGCGGGGCAGGTAGCGATTGGATGGATTGGCGAACTCAGCTGGATCGGGGGCGGACGATGCTGTCGATGCGAAGAGGGTGGCGGTGGCGATTAGGGTTGTAGCAAGCTGACACATTTGGTGGCTGATTAGGTTGTGCTTTTTAAACCGCGGATTTTGGGAAGTGAAGGATCGCTGGATGGCGATCCAAAATGGGAAGCTGCTGATGCAGCTTGATGTGTTTTATTTGCCCACGAATCGCCGTCGCTCTGCGCGCTATGGCGTGTCGAGAGGGCACTAAGGAGCACGATGTTTCTCTAATTTTAGGAGGCCTTTGGATTGGCCTATTCAGTCAAGATTCAGATCTATGATTTGCAGGTAGGTTGTACGGGTGTCGCCGGTGCCGGGGGATTTGAGGTAGTAGTACAGTTTGCCGTTACTGATGTGGGGGATGCCTTTGTCGAAGGTTCGGCCGGACTTTGGCTGGTAGACGGTTTTCCAATTGTTTGTTCCTCCTTCGGTGCTTTGCACGAAGGGGCGACCGTCCTTGAGCGTGATCATGAAGATGTAGTTGCCTGCGGCGTAGAGTTCGATTCCACCGGCGAAGTCTGTTGTGACTGTGAAGTCTGAGTCTCCCGAGGCTCGGTAGAGGTGCAGGAACTTGATGACCTTGTTTTGCTTATCGTTGACGCGGGCGATGATGTGTTCGTCGCCTCGGTCGGTGACGTTGAAATCGAAGTATCCAACCATGTGGATTTTGTCTTTTTCAGAGCCTTCGACGAGGTCGCCCGGTTCAAACACTTTGATGAATTGGGGATCGGCGAGGGGGAGATCGAATGGCTCGCCTTTATGGTTTTTCCAATCGCTCTTGCCGTTCGGGTTGTCGGAGTAGGCGTAGTAGACGCCGTTTTGGTAGATGTATTTGTCGTTGCGATCGTTGTAGCGACGTTGGAAGGCGACTCGTACCTTTCCGTTGGCGTATTTCATTTTACCATACACACCGTAAGTGTAGTCGAGACCGTGCTTGTTTGCGTCTTTTACGTTGAAGTAGATGGGCTCGTTCCATTTGGATTCACCATCGTATTTGCTAATGAAGTACCGTCCGTTGTAGGCGGAGCCTTTGCGCATGTACATGAAGAGGTCGCCTTGGTCGTTTAGGAAAAAGGTCGGGTAGGTGAGGCGTCCCCACACATCGGGGTTCTTTACGCCGTCCATAGTGAGGTGCTTGTAGTCGCCGTCTGGAGACTTGACGAAAAGGTCTAGGTTGAAGTCTTCGTCCGGCACGTCTGCTGCATTTGTGATGGAGTAGCTGTAGCGGAAATAGTCCTTGTCGAATGCACCGTCATCGGTGAAGCCTGGACGATAGGCGTGCATGTCGTAGAGGAGATGGATTGTGCCGTTTTTGGGACTGATGCCGACTGCGATGGTGTTGTGCGTTTCGCCGATCCAGTATTGGTTTAAGTAGCCCGTGTGGCGGTGGGGAAACTCGATAGTGACCATATTGCCGGTCTCGGTGTTGAGACGGGTGAGCATGACGTGGCGGTCTTCTTTGCCGCCTCGATACCAGGTCATGAAGACGTATTGCTTGTAGGTCTTGATACAATCGCCGTGCGGGACGAGGGCGTTACCGAAGAAGTAGTCGTAGGCCCCTTCACGGTTGGGAGCGTGACGCTTGACTCTCTTGCCGTCGAAGAAGAGGGATTGGTCGTTTAGAAGGATCTCTGACTCTAGGGATATTTCGGCGATCAATGCCTGAGTTGTCACTGCGAGGGCTACTGCGAGTGCTGCGAATTTCCAGAGTTTGGTAAGAGTGTTTAGCATCTTGAATGCGTGGATTTCGGGCTGTCTCAGAGTTTTATGATTTGACTAGTCCTTTATTGTGGAGACGCGAAAGTTGGCGTAGCGTGCGGAGCGGGTCCACATATGGCGGAGGCCGATTCGACCTTCTGTGACTGGATCGAAGTCGCTGGTATCCCAAATAAAACTACGGCGTTCTTCCTCGCCTGCACCTTTGGGCTTAGTGGAAAAGAGTAGACTTTCCCCGATTTTAGCGGCGGTGATTTCGTAGATCACGCCGGGGAGAATGAATTCTCCTACTGGCTGTCTGTCGCCGATGCCGGTTTGCGGAAAGGTTCTATTGGGGCCTGTAGGATAACGGCGTGCATGTATGTACTGTTCGCTTGACGAGTCATCATCGTTACCGAGGGCGGCATAGCTTATGTGCAACAGGTTCATGTTGTCGAAGTAGTGCCTCATGTATGGGATCTCTCGATACTCGCTCCATTCGGTGATGTCGGGAGTGAATATGTCCTCGCCTTTCCCCTGAGCGTGCAGGTAGAGGATATTCACTGCCCAGTTTACTGTATCCAATCTTGTGTAGTCGTATTGAACGAGAATGTCGCCCTTGAACTCGCGTTTCGTCCAAAGAACGGCGTGGGAGGCGTGGTCGTCTCTAATGGGGCCAGCGGTAAAGACCATACCTTTTTCGGTGGGTCGTACTTGAGCCTTGAGGCCGTCGAGGAACCAGCTCTCTTCCCAGTCTTCAGTTCCGGAAAAGCGAAAGACTTCGGCCCATGGGAGGCTTTGGGAAGAAGTGAAAAGCTCTTCAGCTCTTCGACTGCTGGCTTGTGTCTCTTGGGCCGCTGCGAACGTACTTTGGCTTAGCAAGGCCGCGAATACCAGGGTGATAAGCTTCATGTTGAGATTCTCTTTGAGTTGGGGCAACTGTGACCAGTAGGATTCGAGGCCTATTTCGAATTGGCCGACTTTGAAGGGGAGGGTGACGGGGCATAGGGGAGTCGAATAGGAGAAGGGCTTTGTTGGAGTTCCTGCTTTAGCGGGTTCGAGAATGGAAGAGCCCACTAAAGTGGGAACTCCAACGCTTCGCTGCTTTAGGGGGAGCGTTACTTTTGAGTGGGGTTGGCTCTGAACTGGCCGTCGTGCCAGAGGTAGAGGCGTTGGGATCCTGCTTTGCGGATGTTGACGACTAGGGCTACCGCATCACCTGACTCATCACGGACAGGTTGGGTTTGGATTCGCGCTCCGGAAACAGTGGTTTGCTGTTTCTTTAATTTCCAGTGTTGGCCTTCGGAGTCCTTTTTATTGATTCGTTTTGCGGCTGCGATAACGGTTTCGCCTTTTGAGCCTCTGTAAACGACAGCTGCCTTGTCCGTACGACCATCCTTTTTCATGGGAAAGATTTCGCGGATGCTTTTGATACGCTTGCCCTTTGTATCCACAACGGTGTGCTCTTCGGTGCCGGGCATTGGTAGGCCGTGTGTCCATTTTCCGTCTTCATAAGTGACCATTCGCCATTCTCGGTAGCCAGGACCTTTGGCCTCGTAAGCGGCGGCGGGTCGGCCGTTTTGGTTGGAAAGGGGGCGAGTTCCGAAGCAGGTCTCGCCGGTGGCTTCGGAGTTGTAGGCGAGGGTGTATTTGTCGGCCTTTTTCTTTGTTATCGGGAGCTCGAGCTTTCGGCCCTCTACGTTGTAGAAGCTGCCGTCAGTTGTATCCAACCTCATATAATAGGTGTTGGTCCGGCTGTAGTGTTCTTTGTTGTGGTACTCTCGGAAATTGCAGACGTGCCAGAGGAAGGTGACGAGGATTTCAGTATCCGAGATCTTTGCCGGCTTGATGTAGAATGTATCCACGTCGATGGGGTCACCTTCGCTTACGGTTGGCCAAGTGATTTTCACGGGAGCTTCGAAGCTTTGTGAACCGCTCTTCATGCGGTAGTAGACCCATGGGGATTTATGCGTGCCGGCACGTGTGAAGAAGTAGATGTCGCCATTGCCCATCTTGCAGGTGGCGGTGTAGGAGGCGTAGGGGGAGATGTCGTCTTTTTGTTCCCAGCCGGTGATGTCGTATGGCTTGGTGGAAGCGACGTGGAGCATCCGACCGCCAGCGTGTGGCGTGTCGAAGGATATCGGATTGAGACCGTCTACCCATTCGCCGCCATGGCCACCGAAGATAATGTGGAAGTGGCCGTCGCCGTTGATCTCTAAAGAAGGGCGGCCGTGGCTATCCACTTGGCGTCCATTTTTGGAGAGGGTGCTATGGCCCGCTTTATATGGACCATCCCAAGTTCCGTTTTGGGTATCGTAGCTGGCGATGTAGGGATCGGTGAGATGCCCTTGATAGGCGATGTAGACCTTTCCGTCCACGAAGAGGGCGGAGCCGGTGTTGGTGTTTCCGTTTAGGTTTTCGGAAAAGTAGCCTTGGGGGATTTCGGGATATTTTTGAGGAGGAGCGGGCTTAGCGGCGATCGCGGTCTCTAGGTCGAGGTCGTAGATTTCGTTGAAGTCTCGGTCTTCCCTATAGGAGTCGTAGATAGGCTGAAACTCCTTGTAGTTGCCGTATAGATACTGGTCGATCTTGAAGAGCCATTGTTCCTTGGTGAAGGTATCCTCGGCTTCCATCAGTTTATGCAGAGCTGGGAGCGCCGCATCGTCTTTGGAGTGCTTCTCGATTAGAGCGGCACGCTGCTGTAGATAGTCCTCTTCGCTTATGGCAGAGCAAGGCAGTGCGAGCATCGAGGATGCTGAAAGTGTAATTAGGGCTGGGGTGAGAAACGTGTGCATTTGACCTTAAAAAATGGGAGGGATCTAGAATTGATCCTTCCTGCTACAACTAGACTCGATTCTCTCTTAGCGGAAGAGTAGCGTTTTCAATACGTATTGACTGAAGATATGTTGCTCGAAATGTGCATCTTTTTCCACATTTGTTGGTTTGGTGTTACTTGGGTAAAGTCGCATCAAGAGTTCTACCCCTTGTTATGTTTCAGAAAATACTCCCCCTGACGTTGTTTCTTGCTTCTGAACTGATATCCGCTCCGGCAGCGAATTCACTCACCGTGGGGCCTCTGCTGGAGAATCCTCGCGGCTACGGAGAGAGCGAGTTGCAGTTTTCTTGGAAGTTGCCCGCCGGTGAGCAGTCAGCATGGGAAATCCGCTGCGCATCGGATCCTGTGCTTTTACCGGAGCAAGCGGACCTCTGGAACAGTGGGAAACGTGACTCTTCGCAAAGTACCTTTGTCGATTATGAAGGCAGACCAGCTAAGTCGGGTGAGGAACTGTATTGGACGGTTCGATACTGGGATGCCTCGGGCGAGGTTTCCGATTGGGCGGACGTTTCAAGTGTAGAATACGGCCTGTTGTATACTTCCGACTGGAAGGGAACGTGGATTCGCAACCCGGATGATCAGGCGGGTGAAATCGATGCTACTCCACACTTCAGGAAGCCCTTCCGGGTGAAGGGAAAGGTCGAGAAGGCTCGGCTCCATTTTACCGCAGAAGGGATTGTCGATTTCTCGATCAATGGTGCCGCGGTATCGGATCATTACTTTGCACCGGGTTGGCCGGATTATCGCAAGCGTCGGATCGCTCGCACTATCGACGTCACGGCGTTGATAGACAAAGGGGAGAATGTTATCGGAGCGGTCTTGAGCGATGGCTGGTACAGCGGGAATATACTGTTTGGCGACCGTGAGCGGAATGGGGGAGTCCCAGCTTTGTTATGCCAACTGGAGCTGACCTATGCCGACGGTCGCTCCGAGCTCGTTGTGAGCGACAGTAGCTGGAAGGTTTCGGAGGGAGCTGTGCGATTTGCGGACTTTTACGATGGAGAACATTATGACGCTCGAGAGGAGCGTGATGGGTGGGACACGAGTGGATTCGATGATTCCGATTGGAAGGCCAGCGTCGAAGTGGAGCTAGACCCAAGTTTGCCGATCAACGCCTACGCCGGTCCTGCAGTGAAAAATGTAGAGGAGATCGAGCCGATTTCGATGAAGCGCACCGAGAGTGGCTCAATTGTTTTTGATTTCGGGGTGAATTTAGTTGGTGTGCCGCAGATCGCCCTCCCGCTCGATGCGGGCCAGAGGGTGGAGCTCAAGTTCGCCGAAGCGCTCAACCCCGATGGAAGCCCGCATTACGAGAACCTTCGGTCCGCGAAGTGCACTGATAGCTACACGGCAGCCGAAGCTGGGGTGGTAGTATGGTCGCCGCGGTTTACGTTTCACGGCTATCGGTATATGGAAGTGATTGGTGTGAGCCCTGATCTGGAGCCTCAACTGGATTGGGTGAAGAGCATCGTGCTGACGAGTGAGGTTGCCTCTACAGGTGAGTTCGAGAGTTCGGTTGCGGATTGGGGGCAGTTGCAGAAGAACATTCGCCGTAGCCAGCTGGGAAACTTCTTGGAAGTGCCGACCGACTGTCCGCAGCGTAACGAGCGTCTTGGCTGGACCGGTGATATCCAGGTCTTTGGCCCGACTGCTAGTTTCAACTATCAGTCGCTCGCTTTCTTGGAGAAGTGGTGCCGCGATCTCCGTGATGGGCAGTATGATACAGGTAAGATCCCCGATGTCGCTCCGGATGTAATGTGGGGCAAAAGTCGTCCTGTTGGCACGCCTGCTTGGGGTGACGCGATTACGATCGTGCCGTGGGATATGTATCAGAAGTACGGTTACGAAAAAATCCTGAGGGACAACTACCAAGCGATGATACGCTGGGTATCGTACTACGATATGGAAACTGCGGCGAATGGTGGTCTTTGGATTGACTACGGTTACAACGATTGGCTTCAACCCTTCCAGCAGAAGGAGAAACCTCGTTTGCGTGGCGATACCAGCCGGTCATTGTTAGGGACTGCCTACTATGCTCGTAGCGCTGCGATCCTAGCGAAGGTCGCGGAGGTCCTCGGAAAAGAGGCGGATGCGAAGCAGTTCGCTAAGCGAGCCAAGGCGGTGCGGGAGCGCTTCGCTGCTGCGTTTTTTGAAAACGGCGTTTTGCTCCCGAGGGAAGACGGAATGCCGACGCAGACTGCTTATCTGTTGGCATTGGCCTTTGATCTGCTGCCCGAAGCTGATCGTTCGGCGGCCATGCAGGAGCTCGAACAACTTGTTGTGGAGGAAGCGAATGGGCATTTGCGTACTGGTTTTGTGGGGACAGCTTTGATCTGTCGAACCTTGAGTCGATTTGGTCGTAGTGACCTGGCTTACGAGGTTGCGTTGAAGGAAGAGTATCCGTCTTGGATTTATTCGATCCGGCAAGGTGCGACATCGATTTGGGAGCGGTGGAACAGCTACTCGAAGGAGGACGGATTCGAAGGTGCCAGCATGAACTCGCTCAACCATTATGCCTACGGAGCGGTGGGGCAGTGGATGTACGAGACGGTGGCTGGGCTATCCGAAGCAGAGCCAGGATATCGAAGAATTCGAATAGCCCCTGTACTAGGAAAAGGCGTGACTTCAGCGTCTGCTAAACTGGAAACGCCGTACGGATTTGCACAAAGCTCATGGGAGCTGAAGGGGGACGCGTTTACGCTGGAGGTGGTGATACCGCCCAATACTGAGGGCGTTGTGGAGATGCCCGACGGTACGGTGTCTGCGGTGGAGGCCGGGCGGCATCGTCTCAGGTGTAGCCTTTGATCGTCGAGGGAAATGGGCACCCGCGGAGCGGCTGCCCCACCTTGGATGTCATGTAAATTTCATGATTTGGCTCTTGGGTTTGGATGCATTTGGCCAAAACGAACAGTGTTTGTTCGCTTGGCCCGTTTGGGCATTCGCGAGGAGATAGGAGGTAGTATGAAACCGGTATCTGTTTTTGTTTTGCTCCTAGTGTTTGTGACTTCGTTGTCTGCGAAGATATCTATTGATGAAGGGTGGAGCTTCATTCAACGGGATGTGCAGGGAGCAGAGGCGATCGATTTCGATGATGAATCGTGGCGAGTATTGGGCGTACCCCATGATTGGAGTGTTGAGGGCGAGTACGCTAAGAGTAACCCGATGGGAGCGCGGGGAGGTTACCTGCCAGCGGGGATCGGTTGGTATCGGAAGACGATCGAGGTTCCGGCTGAGTGGAAGGGCAAGCATGTCGAGGTCGCTTTCGACGGGATTTTCAGGAACAGCACGGTTTGGGCAAACGAAGTGAAGCTTGGGGAGCGACCTTATGGCTGGATATCCTTTTCCTACGACGTAAGCGAAGTTGTCCAGAATTCGGATACCTTGACGATCGCGGTACGAGTAGACAACGAGCAGCAACCAGCGGCTCGGTGGTATACCGGCAGTGGAATCTATGGCCATACTTGGATTGCGGTCCGAGAGAAAGTACATGTTCCCGGGAGTGGCGTGTTTGTCCGGACTGAGGGAAATTCGGTGTCTATCGATACGGAGATCCGAAATGCGAGTGAGCACGAGTCGACTGCCTACTTGAAGACGATTGTGAAGGATCCCAGCGGGCAAGTCATTGGTTCCGATGAGAAGAAGCTGCAGCTTGCCGCTGGAGAACTTGGGACAGTGGAGCAACGTTTGGATTTTGGAGAGACGGCCCGTTGGTCGGTGGAGTCGCCCAATCTTTACTCGGTGGTGAGCACTTTGAAGGTTGAAGATCGAGAGTATGAAAGCGCCAGTACGCGATTTGGGTTTCGTGACGTCGAGTGGAAGCCCGAGACGGGCATGTGGGTCGATGGTGAGAACATTAAGTTGCGCGGTGTGTGTAACCACCAGGACGCGGGGGCACTTGGTGCGGCGGTTCCCGATAAGATCCTAAGGTTCCGAATCGAGCAGTTGAAGGCGATGGGTGTGAATTGTATCCGCGTTTCCCATAATCCGCAGACGCCGATTTTTTATGAGCTGTGTGATGAGATAGGTATGTTCGTGATGGATGAGATCTTTGACGGTTGGAACAAGAAGGCGGAGCATGACTACGGACGCTATTCTTTCGATGAGTGGTGGCGTCGCGATGTGACGGATTGGATCAAGCGGGACCGTAGTCACCCTTCGATCATCGTCTGGAGTGTTGGCAATGAAACGCATGGCGAAGTCGCCAAGGATCTAGTGGCTCTCTGTAACGAGCTTGATCCGACGCGACCGGTAACCTCCGGGAGCTCGGAAAATCACGATATGGATCTTTTCGGGGTAAATGGCGGGAGTGAATCGAAGGGGTATTTCGAGAGATTTAGGAAAGGGCGGGACTATGGTCGGGTCGCCTTTGTCGGTACTGAGAATCCGCATACGTGGCATGTTCGTGGATATTACCGAACCCAAAGCTGGTTCCGGGATGGGTATCCAAATCCTAAGCGCGGGCCACACGAGATTCCTGATCTGACCGAAGAGGAGATTTTCACCTATGATTGGACGGAGGAGATCAACAAGAGTAGCCACAAGCAGATCTTTAACTCCAGCTATGACAACGCGACCGTCCGCTTGAATGCGCGTCAGGCGATTGCTCAGCTGCGCGATATTCCGTTTTATGCGGGGTCGTTCCG
This sequence comes from Pelagicoccus mobilis, assembly GCF_016595505.1. Taxonomy (GTDB): domain Bacteria; phylum Verrucomicrobiota; class Verrucomicrobiia; order Opitutales; family Opitutaceae; genus Pelagicoccus; species Pelagicoccus mobilis. The sequence goes on from NZ_JAENIL010000046.1 coordinate 37,812, forward strand.
CTGGACGGGGCACGACTATCTTGGGGAAGCTGGATTTGTGCACGGCGGTTGGCCGTTTAAGGCCTTCATGGGCGGAGTCATCGACCTAGCGAACTTTGAAAAGGATCATTATTACCTCTATCAGAGCCAGTGGACGGATGAGCCGATGTTGCACCTTCTACCGCATTGGACGCATCCGGTAATGGAGGAGGGTACACAGATCCCTGTTTGGGCCTACACGAACTGCGACTCGGTCGAGTTGTTTTTGAATGGCAAGTCGCTCGGCAAGCGTACGCCCGGAGAAACCTGGGACGAAATGCAATGCCAGTGGATGGTTGGCTGGCAACGAGGCGAACTCAGGGCGGTCGCCTACAAGGGTGGCGAAGCCGTATTGGAAAAGGTGGTACGGAGTGCGGGCGCTCCGGCGAAGAATGCTCTCTCGATAGACGGCGAAGCTCTGGCAGAGAGTGGAAAGGATTGGGTTCAGGTCAGAGTTGCCACTCAGGATTTAGATGGGAACTTCTATCCGTATGGCGAGAACCGTACCTACTTTCATGTGATGGGACCCGCGGAGATCGATGCTCTGGATAACGGTAGTCCGATGGATGTCGAACCGCATCACGGGCAAAACAACCGGATTGGTTTCTTTGGTTTGACGCGTGCTTATGTGAAATCGAAGGGCTCGGAAGGTGCAGTAATCTTGCTTGCGGGCGCGATTCTGGGAGAGAAAAAGCTCATCACGTCGCGTAAGGTTCACATCGATACGCAACTGCTTGCGTTACGTGGAGCGCTTGTTCGCCCAATGATTGAAGTGTACTACACGCTCGATGGCAGTGAGCCGACGGCTGAGTCTACTTTGTACAAGGGAGGGTTCGACGTGTCGCTGGGTACGACGGTTAGAGCTCTGGTGATGATCGATGGTGAACCGACCCTCGAGATGGAAGAGCGTTTTGCGAATGATGTTGGCTTCGTTTGGACTTCAGGGGAGTCAAAGCGAGGACCAATAGGAGAGCAGGCGGAGGATGCTTGGGTATTTGAGGCTGAGGTTTTGAGTTCGGGTAAAAATTTCAACGGGGCGGGCTATGTTGACCTAGGGGAGGCTGAGTCTGCTTATGTTGAATGGTATCAGGAAAACGACGGTGCAGCCGGTGAATACATCCTTAAGATACGCAGCAGCGCTTTCAACCCGAATGACGGTCGCTGTAATTTGCAGGTCACGGTGAATGGAGTGAGGGTTCCTCATCGCGTATTCGTGAACAATGTCGAGACGCTTGGCGAAGACTGGCAGACTGTGTCGCTAGAGGTGAAGCTGAACAGAGGGGCAAACTACATTCGCGTCGCTTCGGCGGGGCTGGGACAGGTTTTGCTCGATGAGATCGTCCTAAAGTAGCAGGTGCCTATTCTCATACAGTGTCATACGTATCGATTAGGATGTATTTGCAGGAGTGCTTTCGAAGTAAATGCTAACTATATCGCGGTGGTCAGGTCTGCAGTTTGCAGAAATGGCCACTGGAACTTATCTATCCCGAAGCAGATAACTATTAAATGATGACCCCATCTTCTCGCTCCGCTCATACGGGCTCTTTCTCCTTACGCTATCTCTTAGCTGCGTGCTCGCTCGGAATGCTTTTTACGTTTGCAGACAGTGAGTGTCGTGCAACTGAAGTGAAAGCGTCGGTCTGCGAGATGGTCGACCACTTTGCCGACAATGCTTGGGGCAACCCGTTGGCGGTCGTGCAACACCCAGCGGGAGAGCATCACAATGGGATTACATATGTGAGTTACCAAGGGCCGAAGGAGGATCCGTACGTCGCTTCCTACAACCACGAGACCGGAGAGTGGAAGGGACCGTATAAAGCGGGGAATAGTGAGCTAGGAAAGAGCCCGAAGCAGCCGGCGAGGATCGATAACCATGGAAAGCCGACTCTGATCATCGATGATGTTGGCTATATTCATGTGTTCTTTGGCGGGCATGGGGCGACGGCTGAGCACGGCGAGAATAAACTAGGCAATACGCATTTTGGAGCGAACAAGCATGCCGTTTCAAAGCGTCCCTACGATATTACGGAATGGGAAGAATTGGACACGATCCCGCCGTTTGGGACTTACAACCAAGCGGTGAAAATGGATAACGGGGATATCTATTTGTTTTACCGTCATGGCGCGCATCGCAGCGACTGGGTGTATCAAAAATCCACTGACAACGGTCGTACGTTTAGCCCTGCTGTTTCCTTCATGAAGCACAAGCGACGCGATGATCTTGCAGCGGTCGACAGTTGGTATGTTTGGGTGACGAGAGGCGAGGGAGACGATATCATCATGTCCTATGATTATCACCTTTGCTGGGATTCCAATGCGGGAAAGGACGGTCGTGGTCATGGCCCCCAGCGTCACGATGTCTATTACATGGTTTTTAATACGAAAACGGGGGCTTGGCGAAACGTCGGTGGAGAAGAGCTGACAATCCCTATCACGAGGGAGTACGCGGATGAGATGACCCTAGTGGCTCGCACTGGCGAGGATTGGACCTTTAACGGGTCGACGCATCTTAATCCCGACGGGCATCCGCATATCAGTATGAATATCGGCAAGGACATTGGTGAACGGACCGGCGGTCCGAAGCAAACCAGTCACTTTCGATGGAACGGCACCAAGTGGTTTGGTGGAAATTCAGTGGCCGGTGTCGAGTCACGCGGCGATTTTATCGTCCGGTCAGCTGATGAGGTTAGCTTCCTGCTCGCCTACCGAGACGGAGGGCAGGGGATCGTGGCCTGGTGGAATAGCACCGATGGCGGAGCGACCTTCACCAAGGGCGATGAGGTATTACGTCGCGAGAAAGCTGGATGGGCGATTACCTCGATTATCCGCAATTCGACGCCTGAGGCGCGTGTGATCGTGGCAGAGAAGCATCGCGGTTCTGACTGGCACCGTGTGTACCTGCTAGGTGACAAAGGCCCAGTTAAGCGGCTGAAGAGCGAAGCGGATAAATTACCCCGCTGATCCTGTTTATACGTATCGATCGTTTGGTTGTTCCCACTCCGATCTTTGCGGCGCCCTCAAACACGCGGATGGGGAAGGTTTTGCGGAAATCTATGCTTCTTACGAATCCATCCATACAGATAGATGGCATGTACATCTCATCGGCGGATGTGTGTGGTTAACATGGTATGAAGATTACTCACACGGACCGTTTGGGAAATAAGCTCACCGAGGCTTCAGGAGAGCAGAGCGTTGAAATCGAGATCAAAGGCGAATTTGGCTTTGAGGACATCCTGATTTTCGAAACAGAACCGGGCGCATTTGTTGAGATCGATATCGATCCTACCTTCAATAAATCGATTGTTTATGTGCCGGATGGTAAGGTTGTTTACCAACTTCCAGTCGGGCCTAAGGCACGAGCCTATGATCCCGATGCTTTCAAAGGTGAGTCTCACTCGATCAGCATGTCGGTCGTTCCGCAGGAAGAGCTCACGAAGCGTCGAAACTTGGCGATGAACTCTTTGGATATGCGCTGGGATACTGGATACTTTCCACACGCGTCAGCGAATGTTGTGACGCGTGATGAGCCTTGGTTCGAAGCAAAGAATGCCATTGATGGACATCTTTTGAGAGACGGACACGGAGCCTGGCCTTACCAGTCTTGGGGCGGCGGTTTGCGAGATGACTTGGTCTTTCGACTGGATTTCGGTCGGGAGGTTTTGATCGATGAAATCATCATCTACTTGCGAGCTGACTACACGGACGACCACGACATCAATTGGGAGTCAGGACTACTCACTTTCTCTGATGGTGATTCCATGCCGATCAAAATGGAGAAGGTCGAAGAAGGGCAGTCGTACAAGGTAGAGCCCAAGAAGGTGACTTGGATTGAACTCTCCGAACTCAAGCGAGAGATCTCAGCGGCGTTTTCCGCTCTGACTCAGATTGAGGTATTCGGAAAAGACGTACTGTAGGTAACTGGTAGGGCTGGCATTTGCCCGTGCTGCTTTGCACATTGGCGTCAACTTGACAGAAATAGCATCATCTGGAGGGCAACGTGTCTGTCGTTGCCACATCGTTTATTCCCCGTAGGCTCCGCGGCAATGACGGAGCATTGCCCTCCTGCGCACAGCGTTTAGGCTTAAGTTGACGCCGATGTGCATTGCAGGAGGGCGGTTTATGAGGTTGTTGCGGCTTGCCGCAAGCGGCAGCCCTACAAAGGTGAACGCAAAAAGCCAACCTGCCGTTGTGACGAGGTTGGCTTTGATTGTGTAAATCGCTTTTCTACGCCTGTTGGCTGGCGGTTGTTTCGACTTCTTGTGTTTGTGTATTCAAACTTCTGAGTCGAGAAAGGGCTTCGACGTAGTAGTAGTCTCCGTAGATGAGCGAGACGTCGATGCCTATGCCTGCCGGGTGGTTGAATGTACCGCCATGGATGATACCGTCGCTGTCGTTGTCCCAATTGCCGTACTTCTCATAGGTCGATTTGGTGATCGCGTTGGCGGCTGAGAGGTACTTATCCGCTTCTTCTCCCTCGAGCATCGAAGAGAGAACGAGCATGCCGCAAGCTGCACACATACCTGCTGAGGTGTCGCGTGGCGTATCGGCATCACGAGGGATTCGGAAGTCCCAGTGTGGAACGCTATCTTCTGGCAGTTCGTGTATAAAGAAATCCGCTACCTTTTTGGCTACCTCGAGGTAGCGGGGTTCCTTTGTGTACTTGTAGGCGAGAGCCATGCCGTGCACTGCCCAGGATGTGCCTCGGGACCAGGCTGAGGTTGTGGAGTGACCTTGCCCGCTCTGCACTTTGACCTTCTTGCCTGTGAACGGATCAAACTCGACCATGTGGTTCACGGAGAAGTCGTCGCGAATGAAATGCTTGATGACGGTCTCAGTATGGGCGACCGCTACGTGCTTGAAGCGTGGATCACCAGTCTCCTTGCTTGCCCAGTGGAGCAATGGGAGATTCATCATGCTATCGATGATACTGAGGCCTCTGGGATCGGAATCATTGAGTCCGTTCTGATTCCAAGCGGAGAGAAAGTTGCCTTCGATATTGAATCGACTGGCGAGGTGGCTGGCGGCAATGAGTCCACGGCGGCGGGCGTCCATGTCTCCAGTCAACTCGTAGCGTTTGATGGAAGTTAGTTGCCACATGAAACCGACGTCATGGTGTAGGTTGACGTACTCGTTCAGGGCCTGGTCCATCTGCATTTCGCAGCTGAGCGCGATGTTGGCGAATGGCTTGTGTTTTGTATCTTCGTAAATCAGCCAAAGGAGACCTGGCCAAAAGCCGGTAACCCAACGCCACAAATCTTCGGTGTAAGTGTATTTGTCGTCCTCGTCGGTCATTGACGGAAATCGATCACCGATGACGAGGCTGGTTTTCTTAACTTTCTCGACCAATGCACTCCAGGCATCGTCGGTCCAACTGTTGTCGATCATAAGGTTTGTAAGTCTTCTAAAATCTTGGGACGGGGGCTCTCGCGTTGTTATGCACACAACCAAACGCGGGGTTCTTGATTTAATAGTTCTGCTAGGGAAGCGGCAACGGGTCTATTTTTTTCAACTGTATGTATTTATTCGGGGCTGGGGTGGAAGGAGGGCTTGTATGGTGGGGCCTTGAGCGGCTCGCCCGGCGGTCGAGCCCAGCCTTTGCGTAAAAAAAGTTGCAGCCCGGAAATTGCGCCAGGCTGCAAGTTGCTGAAAATGATGTAATTAGGGATGCCTCTGTTCCTAGACTTCGTTTTCGCCTTTCACGTAGCCGAAGTTCGCAAGGATACCGCCATCGACGTAGAGGATGTGTCCGTTGACGAATTCTGCAGCTTTCGATGAGAGGAAGAGGGCCGCGTTTGCGACGTCTTCTGGTTCGCCCCAACGGTTTGCTGGAGTACGAGTCATCACGAGATCGTTGAATGGGTGTCCGCCAACGCGGATCGGAGCGGTTTGCGATGTTGCGATGTAGCCCGGGCCGATACCATTGACCTGTAGGCCGTACTTCGCCCACTCACAGGTCATGTTTTCGGTGAGAAGCTTCAAGCCACCCTTTGCCGCAGCGTAGGCGGAAACGTTTTGGCGACCGTAGACGCTCATCATCGAACACATGTTGATGATCTTGCCAGCTCGACGCTCGATCATGCTTGGGGCAACGCGCTTCGCTACGATCAGTGGCGCAACCAAGTCGACATCGATCACTTGCTCGAAGTCCTTGATCGGCATATCCAAAATAGGAACACGCTTAATGATGCCGGCATTGTTAACGAGTATGTCGACTGGACCGACGTCCTTTTCGATTTGGCTGATACCTGCGTCAACTTGCTCTTCGCTGCAGACGTTGAAGTTCAATGTGTAAACATCGATGCCGTCCTTCGCGTATTCAGCTTTACACTCTTCGAGTTTCTCGTCGCTCAAGTCGTTGACGCAGAGTTTTGCGCCAGCCTTGGCCAATACCTTGCCAACTGCCATGCCGATACCGTGTGTACCGCCGGTGACGAGGGCCACTTTTCCAGAGAGGTCGAATAGTTCGTTAATGATGCTCATTTTTGTGTGATTAAATCGAGGTTTTGAAAGTAGTTAAATTCAGACTACGAGAACCTATTTGATGTCAGCGATGGCGATGCCATCCATGTCATCGAAGCGTTGGTTCTCGCCGCCCATTGCCCAAACGAAAGAGTAGGCGGATGTTCCAGCTCCTGAGTGGATGGACCAGTTTGGAGAGAGGACGGCTTGATGGTTCTTCATCCAAATCATGCGTGTTTCCTGTGGCTGGCCCATGAGATGAAGCACTTGGTTTTCTTCGTCCAAATCGAAGTAGCAGTAGATCTCGGAGCGTCGGAGGTGAGTGTGGCACGGCATGGTGTTCCAAGCGCTACCAGTGTTCAAAACGGTGTACCCCATGACGAGCTGACAGCTCTTGATTCCATCTTCGTGGATGAACTGGAAGATTGAGCGTTCGTTACACGTGTCGCCTGAACCGAGGTCTATGCGTTTGGCCTCTTCCTTCTTTGCGAACGTTGTTGGATACTCAGCGTGTGCTGGGTAGCTTAGGAAGTAGAACAGAGCGGGACTCTTTTCGTCAGCTGACGAGAAGGTCGCCTTCTTCGAACCACGACCAATGTAGAGACACTCGCCTTTTTCGATGGGATACGAGGTGCCATCGACTTCGATTTCTCCTGCTCCACCGAGGTTGATGATTCCGCCCTCGCGGCGTTGGAAGAAGAAGTCGCTGCGAAGTTCTTCGATCGTTTCGAGAACAATGGGATCCGCCAAAGGAACGATGCCTCCCACGATAGCTCGGTCGAGGTCTGTCGCTTGAAGATTTGCCACGCCAGGAACGAAGAGCCCTTCGACCAAGTAGTTGTTGCGCAATTCGTCTGTAGAGAGCTTTCCGTACGTTTCGAGGCCAGCGGAGAAGCGGTAATTTAGGGTTACTTGTTCGGAAGTAGACATATCAATTTGTTCTGTGTTTTAGTTTTGAGGTACTGTATTTGTAGTTGGACTACATCTCCTCGGAGGCCGCCGGATAGCCGAGGAAGGCAGCCAGCGCTTCCACATAGTAGTAATCTCCCCAGCTCGTATAGGCTCTGGCACCGTCAATTCTGTGATACATTCCTTCTTCGAGGATACCTGCACCCACTTGCGCTTCCGTATTCTGGTAACGTTCTGCGAGGATGTGCAAAAGCTCGACGCCCGCTTTATGGTAGGTTTCGGCTTTCTCGCCTTTAACCACTTTTGCTAATCTCAGTAGGCCGGAGATCGCGATGGAGGTGGCGGAGCTATCACGGATATCGGGAGTCTTGTCGGTGAAAGAAAAGTCCCAGTAGTTGATGTCGTTCTCCGGCAGGTTTGCCAGAAAGACATCTGCACACTTCATGGCGATATCGAGGAAGTGCGGGTTTTGGGTGAAAGTGTAGCTCTTGTAGAATCCATAGACCGCCCAAGCTTGGCCTCTTGCCCATGTCGATTCGTCTTTGAAGCCTTGGTGGGTTCTCCCTTCGATCGGTTCGCCGGATTGTACATCCATCCAATAGGTATGGTAGCTCGAGCCGTCCTTGCGAATGAGTGTCTTGCTACTGATGTTCGCGTGGGAGATGGCAGCGTCCTTGTACTTAGGGTCGCCTGTCAACTCGGTTGCGAGATAGAGGGTTGGGAGATTCATCATACAGTCGATGATGATCCGGGTCTTTTCCGCGTTTGCTTCCATCGGTCCCCAAGCCTGGATGTATCCACCTTTTTCGTTGTAGCGATCCATCAGCTTGTCGGCGGCAGCGAGGAACAGTTTCTTGCTCTCTTCGTCACCGGTAGCCTTGTAGTCGTAGTAGGCCGTCATCTCGTAGAGGAATCCGATGTCGTGTGTATCCATATGGCCCGATTCGCAGCGTTCTTTGAAGGAGTTGAGGATCTCCTGACGCTTAGAGATGAAGTAATCGTCCTTGGTGACGATGTGAGCCAAATAGAGCTGCCCTGGGTAGAATCCCATGGTCCAAAGCTTGTTTTCTTCCTTCGGATAGACCCCGTCCTCGCTGACGTGCTGAAAACGGTCGAAGTAGTGGTCTACGTTGTTCCGAATTATGTTCAGTGAGCTTTCGAGTGCTGTTTCCAGTGTCGTTAGACTATTGATCATCTGATCTCTGCTTGCTTGGGATTTTTGTGCTTTCTAGAGGGAGGCTGGCAGAAGCCGCTTCGTCTCGCGGGTACGAATACCCGTTTCGACTCGTGTTCCCGCATTGAGCCACGGAGTGATGGCTGACCCAACAGCAACGGATTCGATACTAATCGAATCCGTTATGAAATGGGTGATCCCGAGCTTTGTTTTCAGCTCGGAAGGCTAAAAACGAGCTGACTTGGCGAAAGCGATCTGGGCTTCCAATTTGTCGCGTAGCGATCGGACGAGGGGCTTGTTTTCGGGATTGTTAGCGATGTTCTGATTTTCTTGGGGATCTTTATGGAGATCGTAGAGCATCTGTTCGCCGTTGTCGTAGAGAGTGTAGGTGAAACGGTCCGTTACGACGGTGTCGGCGTTCTTGAATCGGGTATAGACGACGTCAGATATCGTCGCTTCTGCCTCTTGGAGGACTGGGACGAAACTCTTGCCTTGCACTGAATCTGGAGTTTCTAGTCCGGCTAGCTCGCAGAGAGTTGGGAAAAGGTCTACGCTCGATATGAGTGACGATGAGCGTTCTCCGGCAAGTGCCCCGGGAGCTTTTACGATGAGTGGTATGCGGAGGGCCTTGTGCATCGTATTGTGCTTACCCCAGAACGTGTGTTCGCCGAGGTGCCATCCATGATCACCCCAGATTACCACGATGGTGTTTTCCGCGAGTTTGAGGCGTTCCAGCTCCGCTAGAACATTGCCAACGAGTTGATCCACGTAGCTCGTCGAGGCGAGGTAGCCGTGCCTCATCTTGCGATGAAACGCCTCGGAGTCAGGATCGAAATCGCCTAAATGGTAGGAGCGGAACTCACCCGAACCTCGCAAGGCGTCGGGCGCATCGTGAGGTCTAAATTGGTTGTCAGCGATAGGGATCTCTTTCTCGTCATACAAATCCCAATACTTCTTTGGGGCGTAGAAAGGGAGATGTGGACGAATAAATCCACAGGCGAGGAAGAAAGGCTCTTCGCTTTGTGCGAGCTCTTGGAGATTCTTGATCGTGTTCTCTGCCACGCGACCATCTCCATATGCGTTGTCAGGTACATCAGGACTCTCGAAGAATCGGGCTCGGCCACCTTCGGTGAGCGCAGACGTGGTGGCAGGATCGAAACTCGTGGTGTGGCTTCTTCCCGCTGATTTGACACCTCGGCTCCATGTTCGCTCTGCGGTGTCGGAGCCTTTGTGGAATATCTTCCCGTGAGCGAGTGTAGTGTAGCCTGCCTCTTTGAATACCTGACCGATTGTGATCGCGTTCGGAGTGTCCTCGTCAACTTTTGCGAGATAGTCGACGAAACGCGTATCCGTGGGAAGAATACCTGTCATCATACTCGCCCGAGAAGCTCCACAAACTGCGACCTGGCAGTAGGCTCGTTCGAAGATCATCCCTTGAGAAGCAAGCCTGTCGATGTGTGGCGTTTGAACGATGGTATCACCGTAGCATCCGAGCTCGGGGCGTAGGTCATCGATCGCGATGAAGAGCACGTTGGGACGGTCGGAATCTGCATGGCAGATTCCAAGTACTAGGGCGAAAAGGGGGAGGATGTATTTCTTCATCGGGAGTTTTTGTTTGAGATAGAACGCACTTCGATTTTCTGAAAAGCGAAGGAGGGGAGTTGAGTTTGAATGCGGATTAGAGAGCCTTCGTCGTCGCTATATTCGGATGCGGTAGTTTCCCATTCGGACCACTGCAGATCGTTTAGGTGTGTGTAACGGTAGGTGTTCTCGACGAAAGTGTCCACGCCTTCTTTGACGAGCATGATGTAAGGAGTACCGTTGGTATCGTAGGAGTCTTTGATCCATCCGCCGTCGGACTCGTGTTTTGTCGCTTTCGGAAAGTCGACGGCGAATTGCTGGAATGCGCACTCATCCTTGCCGTAAGTCGCGACTCGGAAACTGTATTGAGTATTTGGTGGCGTGTTTACCTTGAAGACGGTCTGAACGGCTTCGTCCTCTTGATAGTCCATGCTCTTCTTGTTGTAGTTGAAGATGAGGGCGTCGTAGTTCTCGCTCTCAGCCGAGCGTGCGAAAATGCCGTTGATCATATTCCCCTCTATTGATGGAGAGCCGCTCGTGGTGTTGGTGTAGCGGTCCATGCCTTGCATCGAACGTAGGGCTTTTTGAGTGAGCACGTTTGGTTCGACGAGGCCATCTCGGATGTTTCCCCAGAGGTGTACCTGCTTGATGTCATTCTCGAGGACCATCTTTGAGATGCTGGCGAACAGGGAGGAGCTGTAGGAGTTACTCAACCAGACAAACTCCCCATTTCGGAATTGCGAGAGTCCCCAGAACTCGTGGATTTCAAAGAGGGCACCGGGCCTCCAATCTGGGTGGTGTTGGATTGGTTCGATCTGCTCGCGGTAGACGATGTCCATGTCGACGCTGTCTTCCTTGTCGTAGAAGGGGTAGTAGGAGGTGCCGATGAAGTCGTAGCGGATGCCGTTTTTCTTAGCCCACTCGATGAAAGCGCGAGCGTAGGAGCCTTCGACGTTCCCCTTATAGTCGATGTAGTCCTTTTTCCCAGTGAAGCTCGCTTCGCGAAACTGAGCTCCGACCTTGGCCTTTGGAAGCACGGCGTGAACGGCATCAATGGTATTCTTGTAATGGTCGAAATACTGCTGGCGGGTGCCAATCCAATGACCAGGGCGGGTATCTATCTCGGAGCCAACACGGAAACGCCAGGAGGCGACTTGTTCTTCTCCGTAGGTTTCGACGAGTTTAGAGATGGCTGCCTTTATGAACTCGTGCCACGCAGCAGGATCGTTGGGTGGAACGGCGTTGCCGTAGGTGGAGTTTTTGTCAGACGCGAGGTAGTTGACTCCATCGGGTTCTTCTACGAAGGTGATGCCGTGCTGGAAAGCCCAAGGGGGATTGTCGAGAACGATCTGTTTTAGGCGTATCCCAGAGTTTAATACGACGTCGATGCGACGGATTAACGGCTCCCAGTCATAGACGTACTTATCGCCATCCCACTTGTAGCAGTCGTAGTCGAGCATGCGTTCGCCCTTCTTTGACCAACCACCGAGCATCCGGACGCAATTGACCGATGAGCCCTCCATGCCAAAGGCTGGAATATTTATCTTTTCGTAAGGAGGAAGTCGGTTGTGAGTGTTCCAGAAATCGTAGATGACGCCTGCCTTATTTGATGGGGTAGTGAAGTCGCTCGAAAGAGACACTTCACTCACTAGGGAGGGTGCATTCAGACTGAGAGCGATGATAAGGAGATAGGCTGAGCGCAGGGGCTTCATGGGAGTTATCCCAGTGTTTTAGCAGGCTAGTTCAAGGGGAGAAACGCTTTGTGAATCATTCGAACATTGGATAATCCATTTCTACAGTCTGCAGTGATGTAAGCTAAGTTAGCCTTCGTGCTCTTTGAAGAGGTCGACGAACTCTTGATGGATTTCTGGATGCTTGATGGATAGCTCTTTGCTCTCTCCAGGATCCGTGTCGATGTTGTAGAGTTCAACAGGTGCATCGAGTCCGTATCGGACCGCTTTCCAGTTCCCACGACGGGCTGCTTGAAAGACGACTCCAATGACTCCGGAGTTTGGATCGCCAGCTTGTTTGCCGAATTCCCAATAGAGTGTGCGCTCCGGCATAGGAGTTGGGTTGTCCTTCAGCAGTTGACTGATGGATACGCCGTTTACTTTGAGGCGAGGAATCATGTTTATGTCCACATTGGCGAGGTCGGCGAAGGTCGGGAAAACGTCTGCGAATGCCCAAGGCGTATCGTCGATGCGAGGTTCTTTGATGGCTGCTGGCCAGTGAGCGATCATGGGAACGTGGATACCGCCGTCGTAAAGGTCGCGTTTCATGCCTTTATAGGGAGAGGATGCTTCAAAGTACTCAGGACTGGCTCCACCTTCGTCATGAGGCCCGTTGTCTGAGGAGAAGAAAATGATCGTGTTTTCGGCGATGCCCTTTTCCTCGAGGGTGGCTACGATTTGCCCGATGTAATCATCGAGGGCGGTGACCATGGCTGCGAGCGTTGCGTTTGGTTTTTCGACTGGAGCAGGGTAGTAGGCACCATATTTTTCGACCTCTTTGCCGGTACTCATTCCGAGGTAGGGCGTCTCCTCAAATTTGCCATCGTACTGGTCGATGTACTCTTGTGGCGCGGCGAGTTCTGCGTGCGGGGAAGAGTATGAGAGAAAAACGAAGAAGGGATTTTCGTGGTCTTGCTCGATGTACTTGATGGCCTCGTTTGTGAAGAGTTCTTGGGCATAAGCGCCTTGCTTGCCGCCTTCATTCTCTTCGATCCGAATCTTTACGCCATCACGCCAGAGGAAGTGCGGATACTGGCGGTGACCTTCGAGGATCGTATACATGCCGTACCAAGTGTCGAAGCCCATCGCGAGTGGATCTGTGACTCCCATTTCAGGCCCAATGGAATACTTGCCGAAGAGGGCAGTGTCGTATCCTCCGTACTTGAGGACGTGGGCGATCGTATGATCGTAAGGTGCGAGTTTTACGGTGTTAGAGTTGTTTGTCATGAGCCGCCCATCGCGTCCTGTAAAAAGGGATACACGAGAGGGCGAGCAGACTGTATTGCCGGAATAGGCTTGGGTGAAGAGCACGCCTTCGTTCGCAAGACGATCCAGGTTGGGAGTCTTTATGGGCGTGTCGCCGTACGCTCCGATTTGATTGAACCCGAGGTCATCCGTGAGGATGAAGATGATGTTTGGCCGTTCTGCCGGAGACGATTCAGCGGATGTTGTTTGAGAAAGTGTAGCGGCGATGAGCGCAGTTGCCGAGAGTAGGCTCCGCAGTGCTTTGGATGCGTGAAATGGAGTATTTTTGTTCATGATCGAGTTAGAAGTGTTTGCTAGGGCGGTCTGGCCCTAGACTGGCGTGTTTGGAAAACTTGATCGGGTCTTTGCGGCTGTCTGGGCCAGACAGCCCTACCTTTTCTTCAGGTGATGCAGGTAGAGTATGCTCGGTGGGAGTATGTGGTCGCGAGCTTGGCCGCGGAAGGGGGCTTGCGATTCCCAGGATATGTAGAAGATTTCGTCCTCCGCGCCGTCGAACGCTGGGGTCGACTGGGCTCTTAGGATGAGTTCCGTTCCGTAGGAGTCTTTCCCGTTTAGAAGGACATCGTCGGAAGAGGCGACTTCCGAGATAATCGGCGGGTAGGCGAAGGCCGGGGTCGCCTCGATTAGCTTGAACGTTTTTTCTTCCAGAATGAGATCCAGCCATTGGTCGAGTTTCTTGACTGTGACTTTAACGGTTCCGTCTGACTGCAGTATTGGTTTGCGGATACGAACGTCGAAGGAGGAGAGCGCGCCGGTGCCCCCAAAAGACCAGCGGAAATCTTCCCATCGGGTGACTTGACGCGTGATCCAGCCGTCAGCCTCTCGACGGGAGATGAAGATCTGGGTGTTGCCGTTTTCGTCGAATTTGTGGAAGGCGACGATGGGACGATTCTGCGAGTCGAAACTGAGCTTGTTATTGCCGTTGATCGCTCCGCCGCGAGCTGGGACGGGATCTACAATGTCGCTTTTGTCGAAGGTGATCGGGAGGGATATTGGGGTCCCAGCGGAGTCTTCCCAACTTTTGAGATCGGCGCTGCGGGCGTAGCTGATGTCGTGGTTGGTTCCGGCGTCCGGAGTGTCTCGCCAGATCCATGCCATGTGGAACAGGCCATCGGGGCCAACCATCGGACCATCGACGTAGGCGTTCATGAGACCTTCACCGTCGATAAGGGGGGTGTCATGGAGGCGACTCCAGACTTTGCTTGCAGGGTTGTAGCTCAGGTAGACTTCGACACCGTTCCCGCTGCCGCCGCTACGGTACTTTAAAATGAGCTCTCCGCTGTGGCGCTTGAGAAAGTGCGGATAGGTGAAGAAGCGTTCGAGTTCCTCGTTCTCCAGGACTCGGATTCGCTCTAGTGTCCGGACGTCGTGAGCATGTCGGGTACGGAAGTACTCGGGCCGGTCGGCATGCATGTTGCCCATCAGGTGGAGGTGACCGTCCGAGTCTAGTTCCATGGTTATGTAGTTGTGACTATCCCAGCCATACCAGCTGTCCACTTTGTAGTGTCTCCAGGGCGTTGTCCCGTGGCGGTAAATGACGCTCATCTGTCGGTTCGCGTCGTAGTAGGCGACGTACTGGTGCTGACCTTGAGTCAGGAAAGCGAAGCGAACGTGGGTCCCTGACCACACGCGATCGAGAGCCTGTCGATTGACGAGTTCGTAGTCATCTGCGGCAGTGACTAGGGAACTGAATGCGGAAGCCAGTATGAGGCCGAGAGAGAGTAAGAGACGACGTTTCATAGATCGTGACTAGTTGGGGAAATTCTAGTCGATGATTCTTCGAATTCACGTTCCGGTGGCGACGGAGAAGTTGCAGCAAGAATTCCATACATATGAAGCTGGCCGCTTTCTCCCTTCGTTGGGCTTCGAAAACTAAAAAGCCCGACGCCATGTGCGTCGGGCTCGCTGCTTTATGAACAAGCTGGCCTTAGAGGCCTACCAGCTGAAGGTGCTGGAGAGTCGCCATGTGGTAGGGACCGAGAGTCGGTAACGCTTGTTGTCCAGAACGTTTCCGTCGGAGTCTGCCGTTTCGGGATTCAGCCCGGTTACCCGGAATCCACCCTCGTTCGAAGTGTCGATGAGGCGAGATGCGTTGAGCTGGATTCTCCAGTCTACGGTGTCGTTCATGATCTTGGTCTTGTATCCCAGCTTGAGGCCGCCAGTGACAACGGAGTCGCCAAACAGTGGATTGTCTGGATCGCCGACATTTGCGACCACCACATTGTTTGGATCATTGAATCCAGGGATGTCTTCAAACTCAGGAATCAGCTCGGTAACGGGCACTTCCTTCGGGTTTGAGCCGATGACCTTGCCGTCTTCGTAGATGAAGTTCACTCCCACGGAGAAGCCCTTGAAGCGTCCATCGTGGAAGGAGTAGTCCGCCACGAGCTTACCAGTGTACTCGGATACGCCAAGGTTAGGGCGGCCTTCTCTGGCCAAGTCAGATGCATAGCGACCTACGACACTGTCCACGAACCAGCGCGCGATGGTTCCGTCTGCCAGCTCGTTGGTGAGGTTGCCGTCGGAGTCGCGTTCGAAGATGTCTGGGTTGTTAGTGCCGTCGTTGTTGAGGCCTTCTTCGAAGAATGGACCGTAGAAGGCCATGCGATCAGACAACCATGCTTCAACGCGAGGCGAGACATTGTTGACCTGGTTTTCGAGTCGGCTGACGGAGAACAGGAAGCGGAGGTTCTTGCTCGGATTGTACGTGCCGGTGAACTCGAATCCTTCGGAGGTGGAATCTTGGGTATCGTTTACGTTGTCAGGGCGAATATACTGGGCAGTCGTTCTTTGGGCATTGACGTCGTAGGTCCACCATTCGCCGAGACGGTCTGCGTCTTCGAGGGCGTTGTAGATACGGTTCTCAATTCCTGGAATGGCCTGGGAAGGGAGCCAGTTTGGACCGTTGGCATAGACTTGGGATGTCTCGTAGAACGAGAGACGAAGGTCCATCTTGCCTTCCAAAAGGTTCGCTCCGATTCCGAACTCCTCTGTCTCTCCGCCTTGTGGCGGGATGACGAAACCGAAGTTGTCGGAGCGAGGATTTGAGACCTGGAAGTTTTCGGACTCGTTGGCGAAGATGCGGAGCTTGTCCGGTATGATGTGAATGATCACGCTTTTGGATACGGATGAAACATCTTCGAGAGGATTTACCGCGTCTGGTCTAGCATTGTAGTAGGAGCGTTCGATATCGTTCGCGAATAGTTCGCGTTCGCCCGATGGATCGTTCGGGTCGATACGGCCAACCGCTTGGTTGAAGGCTGCGTCCGACTGGCGTGTGCGGAGGTATGGGTAAACAGAGTCCTCTCTGGCGCCCAGCAAAGTAACCACTCGGCCATTGAAGAAGAAGCTTTGGATTGAGCCGCTCATACCTTTGTTGATCTGCTCTCTCCAGTTTCCGCGGCCGATGGAGTTACGGCGGAGCTGGACTGGAGTCGGCGAAGTCGAGATGACGTTTGGAGTAGATGTCAGGTAGTTGTAGTAGAGATCCTCTTCCTCGGTCTCGATGTTCGATGGCATCGCATTGATATTGAGCGAGGTGTCGCCCGGTTGTACCGCGTCGCCGACGTACCAGATATTGTAGATGCGGCGTCCGCCATCGTTGAAGTTGTCTTCGCGGCCGGCGCGTACGCCAGATGCCATGACATCGGGGATGTAGTTGTGGGCGCGTGTTTCCCAGCGGTATTCAAAATTCTCCGACCAGCGATAGTTGCCGACCCCAGTTATGCGGTGCTTCCCGAGCCACCCCAGACTGTCGAATTTTTCCGCGAAATCGATGTCGTAGTTCGCCTGGAACTGGTAAGATTCGCTTGCCTGTTCTCGGTAGAGACCGAGTGGGCGACCGTAGATGAATGGGCGCATGAAGTTCGGGTTGGGAACTCTGTTGCCGTCCTCGTCGAGGTAGAGCATGTAACGGTTGTTATCCAGCTGGATCGCACGGGTTTGGGAGATGATCGGGAAGTTGTTCTCGATCGTATAGTCCTCGTGCAATCCGGAGAAGGAGATGTACAAGTCGTCGGTGATCTTCTGTTCGATTTCGAAAGAGATTTTATCGTTCTCTTCGTCGCGGTAGTTGCCCGGCAGACTTCCGAGATCGAAGTCATGGTACGGGAAGATGTCTGGATCTGTCACTTGCGGATCCAAGAATCCAGTGGTGCGATTTTCCAATGGGTGGGCAGTGCGGATAAGGGTCCGGCGAGCCGAGGCCGGGCCGCGGCTGCCTGTTGGAGTCCTTGTACCCGAAAGATTGATACCGCCGTGCAGCTCGTCGTCTGGGAAGGCTCCGTCATGATAGATGATCAAGGCGTTGTCCTTGCCGTCCAAGTCGTCGCCGAGTCGAACTTGTCCCGCGGGACGTCCGTGACCTACACCGTCGAGGTCGTAGTCTGGATCGATGATGCCTGAAACGGAGCGGACGGAGCTGGCGTTTGTGTTGCTTGGATCGGTAGGATCCCACCAGAATCCTGCATCAAAAAGGGCTTCTTCCAGAGCGTCGCCGCTTAGCCCATTTGACACTTGCTCGGAGTAGAAGTCGTTGTAGAGAGGCAACCAACCGCTTACGTTGTCGTGTACGAGTCGGTAGGTCGGCTTGCGGCTGAAGCGATCGATTTCCTCGTAGGAGGCTCTAATGGTCGTCTTTTCGAAAGGGCGGTAGGTGAAGGTGGCGTAGGCGCGATTGTCGCGTTCGCGTGCGTGCTCCACGTCGTACTTCTGGTCGCCGAATTTCGCGGCGACTCTGAAGGCCAGCTTGTCTTCGATCAACGCTCGGTTGAAGTCGAAGCTCGTACGCCAGGTCCCCCAGTTGTCCGCGACGAGGCCGACGTTGTTGATCTCGCGACTCGTGTGGGCTTTCTTGGTGGAGTAGTTGATGAGACCTGCGGGGGTACCGAGTCCGAAAAGGATCGAGTTGGGGCCTCTCAGGAATTCAGCGCGCTCCACGTTGTAGCGGTCGCCGCCGATGAAGACTTCGTGAAAGCCTTGAGTCTTGGCTGCGTTTCCGAGCCCACGAACACGAACGGAGGCTTCTGAGGCTGTCGGGTCGCCAAAATCGCCCCCGGTGTATTGCCCGAACGCCGCAACGGTTTCGGAGGTTTGCTCGGAGAGTTCGTTAGTCTCTGCCCCCGCTACGAGTTCGAGAGCTGAAGTCAGGTCCGTAGCGCCAAGGTCGTCCATGAACGCGTCCGTTAGGACCGTGACAGATGCTGATACGTCCTTGAGCTCGGTGTTCAAACGACTGCCGGCTGTCGTAGAGGCTCCACGATAACCTTCGTCGTTGGATCCGTCCACTTGGAATGGAGACAGTTCGAAGATGTCCTCTTCGTCTGAATCGTCCGAGTCCTGCGCGCTCACACTTAGGCAGGGGGTCGCGGCTACTAGAGTCATAGTGAGCCAGCGATATTTGCTGTGATATTTCATAGGGTATTTTAGGTTCGTTGTAGTATTGATCCTGCTCGTTCCTAATTGTATTGAGTTTCCCATTGCTTTCCCTGTGAGGGGCAACTCGCAGAGTCTTGAAAGGGCGGGATTTAGGTTTGAGCGGGTTCACAACCTGACTTCAGCAGGCGTGTAAATTGGAGTGGCTTGGTATCGGCCGCTAGGCGCGGATATTCGAATGTGGGATCCGTTTCTGTCTTGTTTTGTCGGATTGCGTAGAAGCGAGAAGAGGTGGACTCACGCTCGTGAGCTGGGCGGAAGGGGCGCTTTCGCCGTTGTGTAATACTGCCGTTCGGGACGGCAAAAGAGCATGCACTCTCGCAGGAGATGCTTGACTAGCGAATGGGTGGCCGGAGCAGTTTATGGCATGCCGGACACGTCGGGGTAGGGGTATTTGGCATTGGTTATACAGTTGGTAATTTAAGCATCTCCAATGTGCTTCAATGGCCTTCGGACCACAACGCCTTGGCAATCGATATTTATGAAATTCGATTTTCTCTGGAGTTCCGCCAACTTGGTAAAGGGCTTCTTCTGGAGCGACTTCCCTTTGTGGAGGGAATTAGCTACCTTGCGGCGCTGGGCGGGATCCCGTAACGTTTCTTGAAGGCGCGAGAAAAGTGGAAGCTGTCTGTGAATCCCAGATCGTAGGCGATCTCTTGGATCGGCGTTTGGGTCATCTTTAGCTGAGCGTAGGCGTGCTCCATTTTGCGTCGGATGAGGATGCGGTAGGGAGGGGCTTTGTCGTTGGATTTGAATACGCGGCAAAGGTGCTCGCGGCTCACGGACAGGGAGTCGGCTAGTTCTTGCAGGGTCCCGATCGTTTTGAAGTCACGTTCGATCACGCCTAGGGCTTTGATGACGAGGGCGTCGGTGTGTTGACGTGCGGTCTTGCCTCTTGCGTCAGGCGCGATCTTGCGGACGAGTATTCCGATGAGGGCGGAGATATTTTCGAGGGCGTCAGCTTCTTGGGACGAGCCTTCGGCGATAATCAGCTCGCACCAGCGTTTCATCTCTTCTGGTAGCGCGTAGCGAGTGGTGAATCCGGGATAGAGGCGTTTCTGTGGTGCGAAACTGCTTGCCTGGATTTTTCCAAAAACGACGAAGTACTTTGAGATCGGCTGGCGAGAGCTTGATCTGAATTCGTATTCGACCTCTGGTCCGCCACAGAAGCAGAAGCCGGAACTGACTTCGTACTCCTTGTCGTTGATACGCAGCTTTCCTTTTCCGCTGATGATCATTTCCAGGATCAAGTATGGATAGGATTTGCGGGCGATCTCGTACTGCCCGTCACATTCCTCGTACCCTGCAATATACTGGAAGGCGTCCCTTTGGAAATTCTCAGCGGGGCAAGCGTATCGCGCATTGTGTACGTGGGGAGCGATTTCGACCTTTCCGACTGGGAATTTGCTGCTAGGCATGGGACTAGATAAGATCAAAAATTGTTGGGTGTGCAAGCTATAGCTATTCCTATAAGGGGAGGGAATTTGAGATACTGAGAGCTGACACTGAATCACTCAGACGAGCTCGGTGCCTCTACTTGGGCGCTCTCGCCGTTTGTGTACTTTTGAATATTATGGATACTGGTAGCGTAGCTTTGGCGGTTGATCTTGGAGCATCGAGCGGACGAGTCGTCGCGGGCGAGTTTAAAGGAGAGTCCTTGGAGATCGTTGAGCTTCACAGGTTTCCGACTCGGAATGTGAGTATCGGAGAGTCCTGTTATTGGGATGTTCTCTTTATTTACTCGGAGATTTTGGAGGGGGTGTCGCTGGCGCTAAAACGATATGGCGAGCGTGTGAAGTCGATCGGCGTGGATACCTGGGGGGTAGATTACGGGTGGTTGGATCAGGACGGCAACTTGCTGGGGAATCCTCATCAGTATCGGGATTCCCGGACTGAAGGGATGAGGGAGCTCGCCGCGGAGCTAATGGAGGAGGAGGAGATCTTTGCGGAGACGGGAATCCAGCCCATGTTTTTCAATACGCTGTATCAGGTCTTGAGCGAAAGAAAGGGTGGGGAAGCCTTGATGAAGGCGGCCTCGCGATTGTTGTTCATGCCCGACCTGATGAACTACTGGTTGAGCGGAGTGATGGCGAATGAGCGAACTATCGCTAGCACGAGCCAGATGTTGAAGCCTGACACTGGAGAGTGGGCGTTGGAGGTGCTGGATCGGATGGGGATCCCGGGGCATTTGTTCGGAGACATTGTGGAGCCTGGGACTGTTCTAGGTCCCTTGCGCAAAAGCGTGGGGCAAGAGATCGGCGCGCCTGTTGGGAGCGACATTTCTGTCGTGGCGGTCGGTTCGCACGACACGGCGTCGGCGGTGGCGGGACGTCCGGCGAAAGCGGGTCAAAGGGCGTTTCTGAGCTCGGGGACGTGGTCTTTGTTGGGGATTGAGGCAGATGCTCCGATCCTCAGTGCTGAGGCGTTGGCGGAGGGATTCTCAAATGAAATGGGAGTGGGCGGCAAGGTTCGGTTTCTTACTAACATCTGTGGACTTTGGTTGATCCAGGAATGCCGAGCGCAATGGGCGTCGGAAGGCGAGGAGCTTAGCTATGCGGAAATGGCGCGGATCGCAGAGGATGCTCCGGAGTTTACAGCTGTCGTTGATCCGAATGATCCTTTGTTCGCTCAAGCGGGCGATATGCCTCAGAAGATCTGTCAGTACTGCATGGATACGGGGCAAGTTGTCCCTGAAACCAAAGGGCAGATTCTCCGAGTTGCCACAGAGAGCCTAGCTGCGAAGTACAGGCTTGTGTGGGATAAACTGCGATCTTTCTCTGACGAGCCGCTTGCGTCCCTCAATGTAGTGGGCGGTGGCTGCCAGAACGAGTTCCTGAACCAGTGTACGGCCAACGCGCTTGGCGTAGCTGTGACGGCTGGACCTGTGGAGGCGACTGCGATCGGAAATGTTGTTACTCAACTGCAAGCCGTGGGCGCGATCGATTCACTGGAAGAGGGGCGGGATCTGGTTCGCCGCTCTGTGGAGACAAAAACTTTTACACCGGAAAAAATGTCACAGTGGAGTGGATACGTGGAACGTCTTCGCTCCCTTGTTGAATCTCAAAAATCCCAAACAGTTTAAATAAAACAATTATGTCAGAAGTGAATGCATCCCCAAGCCCTTGGACGGGCACTCTCCCCAAAATCGGTATCCGCCCGACCATTGACGGTCGTCTGGGTGGTGTCCGTGAGTCTCTTGAAGAAATCACGATGGATCAGGCCCGTTCTGTGGCCAAGATGCTCACCGACGTGCTTCGCTATCCAAATGGCGAACCAGTGGAGTGTGTGATCGCAGATACGTGTATCGGTGGTGTCGCCGAGGCGACAGCGGCTGCGGAAAAGTTTCGTGAGGCGGGCGTAGCTGTCTCTCTAACGGTCACGCCTTGCTGGTGTTACGGTTCCGAGACCATGGATATGGATCCGCATACCATCAAAGCGATCTGGGGCTTCAATGGCACCGAGCGACCTGGAGCGGTCTACTTGGCTGCGGCCCTCGCGGGTCATACTCAGAAAGGCCTTCCCGCATTCGGCATCTATGGTAAGGATGTACAGCCCGCCGGTACGAAGGAGATCCCGGCGGATGTTGCGGAGAAGATTCTTAACTTCGCTCGTTGCGGTTTGGCTGTAGGTTTGATGAAGGGGCGTTCCTATCTCTCAATGGGCGGTACCTCGATGGGGATTGCCGGTTCGATGGTCGATTCCAGCATGTGGGAAAAGTATCTCGGCATGCGTGTCGAAGTAATCGACATGACTGAGTTTGTCGGCCGCTTGAACAAGGATCAGTTCGATGCGGAAGAGTTTGCGAAAGCGAAGGCTTGGGTTGCGGAGAACTGCCCTGAAGGGAAGGACTACAATTCCGATGAAACGAAACGTTCACGCGAAAGCCTCGACGAAGAGTGGGATGTATCCATAAAAATGGCGCTCATTGCCCGCGATCTCATGGTGGGAAATCCGAAACTCGCCGAGATGGGCTTGGGTGAGCAAGCTCAAGGTCATGGCGCGATCGCCGCAGGATTCCAGGGGCAGCGTCAGTGGACAGACCATTTTCCTAATGGCGACTTCCTAGAGGCGATTCTTAACACGTCCTTCGATTGGAACGGAAAGCGAGCTCCCTATATCGTAGCGACTGAGAACGATGCTCTCAATGCGGCTGGAATGCTCTTCGGTCACTTGTTGACAAATTCCGCTCAGGTCTTTGCCGACCTCCGCACGTACTGGAGCAAGGACGCGATCAAGCAGGCGAGCGGCGAGACGCTCGAAAACGATCTCGTAGCCGATGGAATTTTGCACCTGATCAACTCCGGTCCGGCGGCTCTCGACGGTACTGGCCAGCAGTCCGATGCGGAAGGAAAGCCAACCATGAAGCCGTATTGGGAAATCAGCGACGAGGAAGTTGATTCGTGCTTGAAAGCGACGACTTGGCATCCGTCAGTTACTGAGTACTTCCCAGCCGGGGGGTGGAGCACTCGGTATAAGACTCGAGGTGGAATGGCTTCGACTATGATTCGTCTCAATCTCGTTGACGGTCTCGGACCAGCCCTGCAAATCGCGGAAGGTTACTCGATCGAACTGCCAGAGGACGTTCACAATGCGCTCGATGATCGTACCAACCCCACCTGGCCGACCACTTGGTTTGCTCCGACATTAACAGGCGAAGGCGCTTTCCGAAGTGCTTACGAAGTCATGAATAACTGGGGCGCTAATCACTGCGTTTTGACCACAGGCCATGTCGGTCACCTCTACATTACGCTTGCATCCATGTTGCGGATACCAGTGTACATGCACAACGTGGCCGAAGAACGCGTTTTCCGTCCGAGCTCTTGGCGTGCCTTTGGTACCGCTGGGCTCGAAGGCGCTGACTTCCGTGCCTGCGAAAACTACGGGCCTCTCTACGGCAAAAAGTAGTCGCTGGAATTTGTCTTAGAAAGACACGGTATCATATACGTCTGCCGGCCCCCGAAGAATGGGTAGCTTCGGGGGCCTTCGTTTATGGTCGCTTAAATCCCGAATCAACTGCCCGAGGAATCGAATGCCCGCTACTACGTGTTCGATTGCTGAACCTAAACTCAGAATAGATCACCCCAAAATGAAACAAGATGAACCTGTTGCCGCGAAGCCGACGCTTTCGGATCGCGTGATCCAGCCTCAATTCCTTTACCCCTTCATCCTCGTAACGAGCCTTTTTGCTCTGTGGGGATTTGCTAACGATATTACGAATCCGATGGTAGCGGCCTTTAAGAACGTGCTGCTCCTTTCGAATACACAGAGCTCGCTCGTGCAGTCGGCCTTCTATGGTGGCTACTGTTTCATGGCGATTCCGGCGGCGATTTTTATCAAGCGCTTCAGCTACAAGTCTGGCATATTGATGGGCTTGGCTCTTTATGTGACCGGCTGTCTCCTGTTTGTACCGGCGGGTAATATGCAGCAGTTCGCTCCTTTTCTAGCTGCGTACTTCATTATGACCTGCGGGTTGTCGTTCCTTGAAACGACTGCTAATCCCTACGTGTTGTCGATGGGCTCCGAGGCGACTGCGACCCGTCGTCTAAACTTGGCTCAAGCGTTTAACCCGATGGGTTCGATCGCGGGAATGTTTGTAGCCAAGGAGTTGATACTGGCACGATTGGATCCTGCTACTGAAGAAGAACGTCGTTTGTTGGCGGAGACGGATGTCGAGAAATTCGACGCGATCGCCAAGAGCGATTTGGGTGTAATTACCGGACCGTATATTACATTGGGCATTGTTGTGGCGGTCGTATTCGCGGTTTTTGCGTTCACGAAGTTTCCGCACACGACTTCTAACGATAGTAAAAACTTGGACATCGGCCCGACCTTAGGTCGTCTCTTTAAGCGACCAATCTACATTTGGGGTGTCGTTGCTCAGGCGTTTTACGTCGGTGCGCAGATCATGTGCTGGACTTTCATTATCCAGTATGCCGGTGCGACTCTGGGGATGAGCAAGGCGGACGCTCAGGGCTACAATATCATCGCCATGGTGATCTTTGTATCCAGTCGCTTTATTTGTACCTTCATCCTCAAATACTTCCGTCCGGGGCAGTTGCTCTGCTGCTTGGCGATTGGAGGAGCTACGCTGACGTTGGGTGCTATCTTCCTGCCTGGAATGGTTGGACTCTGGTGTCTCGTGGGAATCTCAGCCTGTATGTCTTTGATGTTCCCTACAATTTATGGCTTAGCTTTGGATGGCTTGGGCGACGACGCGAAACTCGCTTCTGCCGGTCTGATTCTAGCGATCGGTGGCGGTTGCCTGATGCCTCCTCTTCAGGCGATGATCATCGACCAAGAAACTGTCTTTGGGCTGGTCGGAGCCCGAGCTTCCTTTGCGTTGCCACTTCTCTGCTTCGTGGTGATTGCGACTTACGGGTTCTATGCGAACAAACTGCGGAAGATGTAGTTTGCTCTGGTCTTGAGTGCTGCTCAACTTGTTGTGGATGCTTAGGACCTTTTTTTCGATATGAAGATGCTTATGAGTTTAGCCCTTCTCGTTGGAGGGGCTATCTGTGCGGCTGAACGACCCAATGTTATCATCCTCTACGCGGATGATATGGGCGTAGCGGACGTCTCCTGCGGGGATGCGAAAGCCAAGATTCAGACTCCGAACATCGATCGGCTTGCGACCGAAGGGATGACCTTCTCTGACGGGCACAGCTCTTCTGGCATCTGTACACCCAGTCGATTCGCTATGCTGACAGGGCAACATCATTGGCGGAGGTTTCATGGGATCGTCAAAGCTTTTGGCGGTCCCGTTTTTGAGGACGATGAATTTACTATCGCCAAGATGTTCAAGCAGCAGGGCTATCGCACCGCCTGCTTTGGAAAGTGGCATTTGGGCTGGGATTTCGAGGCAATCCGAAAACCTGGACTGGAAGAGAAAGACTGGCCCAGTCCGGATTCCTACGATTGGACAAAACGTTTCCCGGGTGGTCCGATCGATCGCGGGTTCGATCACTATTTTGGCGACGGTACGATCAACTTTCCGCCGTATTGCTGGATTGAAGACGACCGGTTTTTGACCGTTCCGACCCAACCGGTGATTAAGTCAGAACCTTTGGCGGGTGCTGGTAACTTCCGTCCCGGTCCGATGGCCGAAGACTGGAGTCCCTACGACGTCCTCCCGACCGTCACTGAAAAAACCGTCGGTTGGATTTCGGAGCAGACAACCGATCAACCGTTCTTCATCTACCTGGCCTTCAATTCCCCGCACTATCCAATTGTTCCGAACGAGCCGTTCCATGGACGATCGAAGGCTGGCTACTACGGGGACTTCGTCGTCGAGACCGATGCCATGGTTGGCAAGGTGCTGGCAGCGCTCGACGCTCATGGTTTGGCTGATAATACGATGGTCGTATTCTCTGCAGACAATGGAGCGGAAACCCATGCGTTCGAACGACTGGAGAGCTTTGACCAATGGAGCTCCGGGGAATTTCGAGGTGTGAAGCGTGATCTTTACGAAGGCGGGCATCGGGTTCCGTTCATCGTGCGGTGGCCCGGTCGAGTCGGAGCCGGTACCGTATCCGATGAAGTTGTAAGTCAGGTGGATCTCGCGGCAACTTTCGCCGCCATGATCGACTACTCGATTGGCGAGGACGAAGCGATAGACAGCTACAATCTTTTGCCTGTACTGAGCGGTGAAGACTATGAGCGTCCTTTGCGAACGGCTACGGTACAGAACACGTTCGCCGGAAAGTATGCCTTACGCCAAGGCGACTGGGTGTTGATCGATACTGCTTCGGGCGCCGCGAAAAAGGAATCGGCGAGTTATCTGCAGTATTTCGGATTGGAGGACTATGCTAAGGAAACTCCCGGCCTCTTGTTCAATCTCAAGGACGACCCGCGTCAGGCAAAGAATCTGTTCGTTAAACATCCTGAAAAGGTCGAGCGTATGCGTTCCCTGCTCAGACGTTATGTAAACGGGGAACGTTGTGCTCCGATTAATGAATAATGTTCGTAGAGAGTATCGAAGATAAGAATACGTGGACTTTGTGTTCTCAGGTGCTGTTCGATAAAGCGAGGATTCTTGAACTGAAATAAGTGGGAGCGTGCTTGTCACGCGATTCGAAAGGGAACAATAGCCGGCA
>NZ_JAENIL010000047.1 GCF_016595505.1 Pelagicoccus mobilis
ACTGTTACCGATATGGAACCTACGTCACCGTTTTCTGGAGTACCTGAGAGTTCACCTGTGTCCTCGTCGATTGAGAGCCAGTCTGGTAGCGGATCACCGTTTTCTAGAGTCGCTGAGAATGTAAGCGAGTCTCCGGCGTCTACGTCGTTAAAGTTACTGGAGACGTCCAAGCTGAATGCCGCGTCCTCGTCAGTTGTCTGATTGGAGATCGCCGTAGCGGTTGGTCCATCGTTCGTGTTGTTGACCTGGATACCGAAGGTAGAGGATGCTTCTTCTCCAGATTCGTCGGTTGCAGTGACGGTTAGTGAGATAGAACCTACGTCGCCGTTTTCTGGCGTGCCTGAGAGTTCACCTGTGTCTTGGTCTATAGATAGCCATGACGGTAGCGGATCACCGTTTTCTAGAGTGGCGGAGAATGTAAGTGAATCTCCTGCGTCTATGTCATCGAAGTTGCTGGAGACGTCCAAGCTGAACGCGGCGTCCTCGTCAGTTGTCTGGTCGGAGATGGCTGTGGCTGTCGGCCCGTCGTTGGTGTTTTCGACTTGGATACCGAATGTTGAGGATGCTTCTTCGCCTGATTCATCGGTGGCTGTGACTGTGACTGAGATAGACCCTACATCGCCGTTCTCTGGTGTGCCGGAAAGCTCACCTGTTTCCTCATCGATGGAAAGCCAGTCTGGTAGCGGATCCCCGTTTTCGAGGGTAGCAGAGAATGAGAGCGAGTCTCCTGCGTCTATGTCGTCGAAGTTTCCGGAGACGTCCAAGCTGAAGGCGGTGTCCTCGTCAGTTGTCTGATCGGAGATCGCTGTGGCGGTTGGCCCGTCGTTCGTGTTGTCTACCTGGATGCCGAATGTTGAGGATGCTTCCTCGCCGGACTCGTCAGTTGCAGTGACAGTGACTGAGATAGACCCGACGTCTCCGTTTTCCGGGGTACCGGAGAGTTCACCTGTGTCTGTGTCTATTGAAAGCCAGTCTGGTAGTGGATCACCGTTTTCGAGGGTAGCCGAGAATGTGAGCGAATCTCCTGCGTCGACGTCGTCGAAGTTTCCGGAGACGTCCAGACTGAACGCGGCGTCCTCATCAGTTGTCTGATCTGAGATAGCTGTAGCGGTTGGCCCGTCATTCGTGTTGTCTACCTGGATACAGAATGTTGATGATGCTTCCTCGCCTGACTCGTCGGTTGCTGTGACTGTGACTGAGATAGAACCTAAGTCCCCATTTTCCGGAGTACCTGAGAGTTCACCTGTGTTCTCGTCGATGGAGAGCCAGTCTGGTAGCGGATCTCCGTTTTCTAGAGTCGCGGAGAATGTGAGCGAGTCTCCTGCGTCGACGTCGTTGAAGTTACCGGAGACGTCCAGACTGAACACCGCGTCCTCGTCAGTTGTCTGATCGTCGATCGTTGTGGCGGTTGGCCTGTCGTTTGTGTTGTCTACTTGGATACCGAAGGTAGAGGATGCTTCCTCTCCGGATTCGTCGGTTGCTGTGACTGTGACTGAGATAGAACCTAAGTCCCCATTTTCCGGAGTACCTGAGAGTTCACCTGTGTTCTCGTCGATTGAGAGCCAGTCTGGTAGCGGATCGCCGTTTTCTAGAGTCGCTGAGAATGTAAGCGAGTCTCCGGCGTCTACGTCATCAAAGTTGCCGGATACGTCCAAGCTGAAAGCGGCGTCCTCGTCAGTTGTCTGATCGGAGATCGCCGTAGCGGTTGGCCCATCGTTGGTGTTGTCTACTTGGATACCGAATGTAGAGGAAGCTTCTTCTCCAGGTTCGTCGGTTGCTGTGACTGTGACTGAGATAGAACCTACGTCACCGTTTTGTGGAGTGCCTGAGAGTTCACCCGTGTCCTCGTCGATTGAGAGCCAGTCTGGTAGCGGATCACCGTTTTCGAGGGTGGCCGAGAATGTAAGCGAGTCGCTGGCGTCTACGTCGTCGAAGTTGCTGGATACGTCCAAGTTGAACGCGGCGTCCTCGTCTGTTGTCTGATTGGTTATCGCCGTGGCAGTTGGACCGTCGTTGGTGTTTTCGACGTGAATGCTGAAGGTCGAGTCAACGATTTCTTCCCCGTCTGATGCTGTAACGGTGACTGAAATCTCGCCGACGTCATCGTTCTCTGGAGTTCCTGAAAATACGCCGGTGTCTTCATCGAAGGAAAGCCAATCAGGAAGAGGCGCTCCGCCCTCTAGCGTAGCTTCGTAGACGAGTGTGTCGCCTAGGTCGATGTCATTGAAGTTGCTGGAGACATCCAAGCTAAACGCTGAATCCTCGTCCGTCGTTTGATTCGAGATGTCAGAGGCAGTCGGACCGTCGTTGGTATTCTCGACCGCGATTTGGAAGTTCGTGCTGGCCGACTCCTCACCGTCAGAAGAGGTTACGGTAATCGAAATCTCGCCTACATCTTGGTTGCGAGGGGTACCTGAAAGCTCTCCGGTTTCAGAGTCGATTGAAAGCCAATCTGGTAATGGATCACCGTTCTCGAGTGTGGCAGAGAAGGTGAGGGTGTCTCCTTCATCGATATCGGAGAACGCCTCTGATGTGTCGAGGTTGAAGCTTGAGTCTTCATCCGTAGACTGGTCTTCAATGACGGTGGCGGTTGGCCCGTCGTTTGTGTTGTCAACTTGGATACTGAAAGAGTCTGTCGCTGTTTCTCCCTCTAAGTCTGAAGCGGTGACCGTAATCGAGATGGTCCCGACATCGCCATTCTGAGGTGTACCTGAGAGCTCGCCTGTGTCTGGATCGATAGATAGCCAGCTTGGGAGAGCTTCGCCGTTTTCTAAGGTAGCTGAATACGAGAGAGTGTCACCGAGGTCGACGTCCTCGAAGTTCGATGAAATGTCTAAGCTAAACTCTGAGTCTTCGCTGGCGTTCGTGTCGGCGATCTCGGCTTGAAGGGTAGGAGTATCGTTGGTGTTTTCGACCGTAAGCTTGAAGGATTCTGTCGCGGACTCTGCTCCGTCGCTTGCGGTGACTGAGACTCTGATTTCGCCGACATCTGCATTGGCTGGAGTTCCGCTGAATGTCCCGTTCTCGGAGTCAAACGACAACCAGGACGGAAGGGGCTCTCCGCTTTCTAGGTTTGCAGAGTAGGAAAGTGTATCGCCCAAATCTTCGTCTGAGAATGAATCTGAAACGTCGACTGAAAAGGCTGAATCTTCGCTGGCGATTTGGTTGTCAATCGTGGTCGCTACAGGACCGTCGTTCGTATTCTCAATCTCGATACTGAATGTTTCTGTTACGCTTGAACCTGACTCGTCTATTGCCGTGACTTCGATGGATAGTAAACCTACATCATCGTTCTCTGGCGTGCCGGAGAAAGTGCCGGTTTCGGAGTTGAATTCGAGCCAGGCTGGAAGTGCAGAACCGTCTGCTTGAGTTGCCTCGAAGCTTAGCTCTGCTCCCTCGTCCTCGTCTGAGAATCGGTTGGATACGTCTAATGTGAAAACAGTATCTTCAGCAGTCGTTTGATTCTCGATCGCCACCGCTTGGGGCCCATCGTTCGTGTTTTCGACTTCAATTGAGAAGGTGTTGGAGACTGATTCCTGCCCGTCGGATGCTGTTACGGTGACGCTGATGCTTCCGACGTCATCGTTCTCAGGAGTCCCGGAAAGAACACCGGTTTCTGAGTCGATGTTCAACCATGACGGAAGAGGTGTTCCGTCTTCAAGGGTCGCGGAGTAACTGAGGGTGTCGCCGGCATCGATGTCCTCAAAGGCTGAAGAGGCATCGAGATTGAATTCGGCGTCTTCGTTCGTGGAAACATCTGGGAGCTGAACGGTAACGACGGGAGCGTCGTTTGTATTTTCAACTTCGAGCTCGAAGGTCTGAGAGGCTGACTCTTCTCCGTCGCTTGCGGTTACTCTGAGCTCAAATGAGCCGACGTCATCGTTTTGTGGAGTTCCGGAAAATTCGCCCGTTTCACTATTGAAGCTAATCCAGTCCGGAAGTGGGGAGCCGTCTTCGAGCGTAGCTGAGTAAGTGAGAATATCGCCGAGATCCTCATCATCGAAATTACTTGAGACATCGAGATGGAATGACGCATCTTCCGTTGTTTGCTGGTTCTCGATGCTGGTCGTTACGACTGGTCCGTCGTTGGTGTTGTTGACGGTGAGTGTGAACTCGTCGGATACTTCGCTTTCCCCATCGGAGGCTACGACCTTGATTGAGAGCTGACCAACGTCTCCGTTTTCTGGTGTCCCAGTGAAAGTGCCGGTTTCGCTGTCGAAAGTGAGCCAGTCTGGAAGAGGTGAATCATCTGCCAGCGTCGCGGAATAGTAGAGGGTGTCACCTAGGTCTTGATCCGAGAAGTTGTCACTGACGTTGAGTTCGAATGCAGAATCTTCTGGCGTCGTTGTGTTCTGGATACTCGAAGATACAGTGGGGCCATCGTTAGTGTTTTCTATCTCGAGAGTGACGTTGGACTGAGCTGAAACCTGACCATCGCTCGCGGTGATGGTTGTCTCGATGCTGCCTACATCGTCATTGCGAGGGGTGCCTGTTAGTTGTCCGCTCTCGGCGTCGAAGGACAGCCAATCTGGAAGTGGATCTCCGTTGGAGAGTGTTGCGGAATAGCTCAGCGTATCTCCCAAGTCCTCGTCTGAGAAATAGGCTCCGGCATCGAGGTTGAAGTCGGAGTCTTCATCGATGCTTTGATCCTCGATCGGAGTTGCGACAGGGCCATCGTTCGTATTTTCTACCGAAAGCTTCAGTGTATTGCTCGTGGACTCTCCGCTTTCGTCCGTAGCCGTAATTTTGATACTGATCTCGCCTACGTCACCGTTCTCTGGAATTCCTGAAAGTTCACCTGTTATCGGATCGATTGAGATCCAATCAGGAAGTTCGCTTCCGTCCGTTAGTGTTGCAGAGAAGGTAAGCGAGTCACCAGTATCCTCGTCGGAGAAGTGAGAGGATGTATCGTATGAGAATGCAGCATCCTCATCTGTGTTGATTGGGCTGAAGTCCGATGTGACGACTGGTCCGTCATTGGTATTTTCAACTTCAATCGTGAAGGTGTCTGAAATGGAGGCTTCGCCGTCATCGGCTATGACTTTTACCTCGATCGATCCTACGTCCTCATTTTCAGGAGTGCCTGTGAAGGTCGCGGTGAACGGATCGAATTCTAGCCATTCTGGAAGGGGAGAGCCGTCTGATAGGGTCGCGGAGAATTCGAGAGCGTCGAAGAAGTCGGGATCACCGAAATTCGATGAGACATCTAGCTCGAAAGGAGAGTCTTCATCTGTCGCGATGTCTTCGATACTGGTCGTGACAAAGGGACCGTCGTTTGTGTTTTCAACTGTGAGAGATAGGGTAGTAGATGCGGTCTCGTCTCCATCGCTTGCGGAAACCTTTAGCTTGATGCTCCCGACATCTCCGTTTTCCGGCGTGCCGGAGATTTCGCCTGTGTGAGCGTTGAAACTCAGCCATTCGGGGAGTTCGGAACCGTCTTCGAGGGAGGCTGTAAATGTTAGCTCGTCACCTGCATCGACATCACTGAAGGCGTCGGAAACGTCGAAAATGAAAGGGGCGTCCTCGTCTGTGGTCTGTTCAGGGATGTAAGTGGCAACAGGTCCATCGTTCGTATTCTCGACTTCGATCGAGAAGATGGCGTTTGCATTCTCTTCTCCGTCGGAAGCGACAACGAGTATCGAAAGTTCACCTACGTCTTCGTTTTCAGGAGTGCCTGAGAATTTGCCAGTGGCTTCGTCGAACTCGAGCCAGTCTGGAAGCTCGCTACCGTTTAATAGTGTAGCGGAGTAGCTCAGAGTGTCACCGACGTCGACATCAGAGAAGGCATCGGACACGTCGAGCGAGAATCCGGAGTCCTCAGTCGCCGTCTGGTCCACGATCGCGGAAGCGACAGGACCATCGTTGGTATTGTTGACCATGATGGCGAAGAAGTCGTCGACGCTTTTGTCTCCATCGCTGGCTGTCACTTGGATAGTGAGCATACCCACGTCTTCATTTTCGGGCACACCGGAGAATTGGCCCGTGGATGAGTCAAAGCTCAACCAGTCAGGGAGGTCGCTGCCGTCTGGAAGTGTGGCGGTGTAAGAGAGCGTGTCGCCGAGGTCGCTGTCGCTGAAATTGGAGGCGATATTGAATGAGAACTCGCTATCCTCGTCGGTCGTTTGATCTTCAATCTCCGAATCCAAGTTCGGCGCGTCATTTTGGTTTTCGACGTGGAGGGCGAAGGTGTTGGATACTTCTTCGCCGCTTTGATCGGTTGCTGTGACGCGAATTTCCAAATTGGAATCTCTTCCTTGTGGAGGGGATCCTGTGATTTTGCCCGTTTCCGCATCTAGCGAAATCCACTCGGGAAGTGCGGAACCGTCGCTTAGCTCGCCGGAAAAGGTGAGCGAGTCGCCGAAGATCAAGTCTTCGTCTGTGAAGTGAGAGCCGGCGTCGATGTCGATATCATCGTATTCGCCAATGGATACATCCTGGATTTGGGTGAAAGTTGGGCGATCGTTTACGTTTACTATGTCGAGCGTAAATGAGGTGATGGCGCTTTCTCCGTGAGAGTCGGTAGCGCTAATCTCGATACGGTGTTCTCCGACGTTTTCGAAGGACGGGACGCCGGTGATCTTACCGCTTTCGGGATCAAAGTTCAGCCACTCTGGCAGATCCGCGCTGAGGGTGAGGGTATCGCCTGTATCCACGTCTGCGAATAGGCCTTCGGGGAGGTCGAAGGTGAAGGCCGCGTCTTCGTTGGCGGTTTGGGAGCCGATGGAGAATGTGGTGACAGGAGCGTCGTTGATGCTCTCGACATCGAGGCTGACTGTCTTGCTTTGCCCTGACCAAGCGGTGCCGTCGGAGCCGGACCAGGCGAAAGTGGTTTGCCCGTTCCAGTCTTGATTGGGGACGAATGATATCGCGTCGATGCTGTCTGATTCGATCGACTGGCCGGCTACTATGGATTCTCCGTTGAGGAAGAGCGTGCCGTTTAGTGGCAATGTGTCGATGCGGATGGCCGATAGTTCGTCATCGCGATCTTCGTCGGTGAAGGCTTGTTCGAAGGCGTCGCGTTCGAAGGGGATGGCGAGGTCTTCACTGCCTTCGAAATTGATGTCAGTAATTTCGGGACCGTCGTTGGCGTCGGCTGGAGAGAGGCTGAGGGTGCGATCGATTTGTGTGCCCTCGTCGTTTTCGATTCGGAGGGTGAGCGAGTAGGTTTCTGGCGCGCTCTCGTAGTCGATGCTGGTCCCGTCTTTGAGCTTGAGGGTGGAGCCGTCTATTTCAAAGAGTTCGTGCTCGTCGGAGATGATCGAGTAAGTGAATGGGCCTTCGATTTCGTCTTCTATGCCGATGGCGTTCAGCGAGCCGATGGTCACTCCATCTTCGTTTTCGAGAACGGATGAGTTTGAGAGTGTTAGGGTAAGGTTCTCGTCGTTGAAGGGATCAGGGAGGATTACGGTGAGTTCGGTCCGGTCGATCACTTTATCATCGTCTTCGGGGTCGGTGACGATGATGTCGACATCGACTTGGTCGCCTCCTCCGCCATCTTCAACATCCACGATGACCGTCACCGTGCCGTCGTCGTCGACTGTAGTGTCCGAATCGAGCACGACATCGTCATCGCCGGTCACGGTGGTGGTGATGCGGACGCGAGTGATGTCTACGATGGTGGTCGTGTCGATGACATCGGTGATGTCGATGGTGACTGTTGTGTTGGTGTCGTCGTCGTCGCCTGTGGTCGTCGCTGAATCGTCTTCCTCAACGTCGTCGAAGGTGTTTGCCCGCGCGTGTGCGCTGTGGTGATCGGCTTCTTGGGTGGCAAGCTCGGCGACTCGCGCTTGTTCGCCGGACTCTCCGTTCGAGCCGAGTAGGGAGATGGTTACCGATTTGAAGTGGCTGCGAAGCTCTGGGTTTTCGCTGCCGTCGG
The DNA here is from genome assembly GCF_016595505.1 of Pelagicoccus mobilis. GTDB lineage: Bacteria > Verrucomicrobiota > Verrucomicrobiia > Opitutales > Opitutaceae > Pelagicoccus > Pelagicoccus mobilis. Next base: position 7,877 of record NZ_JAENIL010000047.1, read on the forward strand.
CGTTGAGTTGGAATTCGTCGAAGGCGGATGTGTTTTGGGAGAGCTGGCTGATGATGGAGAGCAGCGTGACGCTCTGGAGGGCGACTGAGACTCCGTTGTCTTCGGGCTCGATGCTGACGGCGCGGAGATGGTCGTTGGCGTGGTCGGGATTGGCGTCTTCGGGATGGGCGACGAAGTTGTCGGCGGTGATTGAGGTGCCGTCGGGGAGCTGAAGCTCGGTATCGTCGGCGAGCAGGAAGTTTTTCAGCAGATAGGACGAGCCGCTTTTGGTCATGACGAGCACGTCGTGGCCTTGGGGGACCATGTCCGCGATGTCGTCCGGGTTGGTGAGTTTCAGTGATTCGCCCCCGTTGAAGTCGAGGGATTGGCCGTTGGAGAGTTCATATTCGCGGGAATCTCCAGGTTGGTTGAAACGGAAGCTCATAGAGTAAGGTCGATCGAGGTTGATTTATCCGCGCGCAAGGCGACTCCTCTTCATCGGATTTACTCGCTGAAAACTTACTCGATGGGCCTGCTTTTACGGAGAATTTCCGCAAATGGGCTCGTTTAGGGCCTCTACGGTGGGTTGAGGGGTTTAACTCACCTTGTGGGGGATTTTCTCTCTGGCGACCTCTTCTAGCTCGAAGGTCGCGAGTTGCTTCCCTATTTCGATCTGATTCTCTCTTTTTTTTATCTTTCTGATGGAGAGCCTGTTGGAGGCGATATCGACGCATCTGGCCCCAGGCCAAGGGAAATAGGAGCCAAGGTTGATGATGGTGGTTTCACCCCTTTTCCAGACACCTGGGTTGTGGGTGTGACCAACGACCACGAACTTGGGGTTCAGGCCGAAACGTTGGGCGAGGGAGGCGGCTCGATCAGGCACTTCTCGCCAGCTTTTGAGGATGCGAAAAGGGGTACTTGGGGGCCAGGCTTGGTGAAGGAGGATCTTGATTTTTCCCCAAGCGGTGGGGTTGTATTTTTTGTCGTGCTGGTGGGCGGTGAGGGTGGCTTGCTTGTAGAGCTGGAGGTAGTCGTGGAGCTCTTGGCTGCTGGAACCGGTGGCGTCTGGATCGATATTTGCGGAGAATCTGCGTAGGTTTCCGACATTCGAGCTCCAGGGGGCGATATCTGCGAAGAGCGCGTCGCCGTGAGTGATGAACACTTGGCCGCCCATGATGGAGAGGGAGTGCTGATCGGAGATATCCGGATCGTGGTTGCCGGTGATCAATGTCGTTTCGCAGTTCCAGTTTTCCGCTTCTTGCCAGAATCGCTTTTTTTGAGTCTCGGCATTGTAGGGGCTGGAGTCGATGTCACCGTACTTGGTCTCCAAAGTGTCTCCGTTAAAGATCAGCCAATCAACGCCTTCTGCTAGAGGTCGCAGCGCTTTGAGATCATCCACGACGCTGGCTTTGTGCCCGAGATGTATATCTGAGACGATGCGGATACGTGAGTTCATTGCGAGTCGGAGGAGGCAGGGAGGCAAGTCGGTTTGGTGAAGATCCTCTCAGTGCCTATCGGACGGAACTCCGATCCCTAAAGACCGCAAGCAAGAATCCGAATATAAGAGGTGGAGCCAATACTATGAAAACTAAGAAATTTGAACTCTTGCTCGGTGGGGCCCAGCCTCAAAAACTTTCTCCGGATGCGATGATGGGCCTGCACAGCCTGAGCCGCAGCATCAGCGAAAAGACTGCGGAGGATGAGCTTTTTGAAACTGCGATCCGTCGAGCGAACGAGGAGGAACTCCGAAAGCTTGCTCGTTTCCGTCTGGATTCAGCGGCCTCGAAGTATCTGGACTAAGCCGAAGTGATATCCGCTCGCTACCTTTTGAAGGTCTTGAGCAGCACCTTGGATTGGCGCTGGTTGGCGTGGTAGCTGGCTTTGCGCTCGTGTGGCAGGATTTCTGGGCTCACCTCCTCGAAACCGAGGAGGCTGGTGAAGAAGTCCTGGGTTTGGGTGGAGAGCGCGATCACGCGTTCGGCGCCTTCTTTTTCGGCTAGCTGGCAGGCGAAGCGAACGAGCTTTCGGCCGATGCCTTGCCGTTGGTAGAAAGGGTGCACAAAAAGGGAGCTGATTTCGCGAAGCCCGGGATCCTCCTCGAATCGGTCGAGCAGCACGCAGGCCATGATGTTGCCGTCGACTTCGTACACGTAGTAGTTGCCGATCTTCTCTTCGATCGAGGACATGCTGCGATCGATCAGCTCTTCGCGCGCTACGCCACTGCGAGTGAGGTGGTAGACGAGAGGTACCTCATCGTGCTTCGCTTTGCGGATCTGCTGGTACTCGTTTCCGTAGATGAGGGTGCCGACTCCTTCGTTTGAGAAGACTTCGCGAATGAGTCCGTCATAGATGTGTCCATCCAAAATGTGGATACGAGCGATTTCAGACTTTACCCCCCGCAGGGCATGCTGGGCCTTGCTTTGGAGGGCGGGAGTGAGTGTGGAGAATTGTTCGCTGGCAACGAAATCCTCAAGCTCGGCGATCGGGATCTGCTGGGTGAGGCGTCCGTCTTGGCGGAAGCCGTTTTCGTCGGAGAGAAAAAGGATCTTAGTCGCTCCGAGGGCGATTGCTGTGTCGACTGCGAGAGCGTCGCTGTTGATGCGGAGCGTGTGGCCATCCCGGTCAAAGCCGATTGGCTGTATGATCGGGATGATGTTTTTCGCGATCAGGTGGTTTAGGAAATCCGCGTCGACCTGATCGGTCTTGCCGGTGTTGAGGAGGTCGACTCCTTTGAGCACTCCGACGGGTTTGGACTTGATGGAGTTTGTGATGGCGCACTTGAGCTTCGCTTTGGTCAGCGCTTCGAGAATCTGGTGGGAGACGCGAGAGGAGGCGCGGATCGCTAGATCGAGCGTGGCGTCGTCGGTGGGCCCGCTGCCGTCGGTGTTGCTGGGCGTAATCCCTCGCAGGGTGGAGAGGTCGGCGAGTTGTTTGCCGATCCCGTGCACGATGACGACATTGATCTGCAGGCTGCGGAGAACGGCGATGTCGAGCAGGAGGTTCGGCAGATTGTCGCTTTCGATTATGGACCCGTCGAGGGAGACTACGAAGGTTTGTCCCAGGAATCTGGGGACGTAGTTTAGGATGCCACGCAGGTCGGTGGGCTTGATCGTTTGTTCGCTATCGCTCGCGTCCATCGTTCGTAAGGTGATCGCATTCAAGTGAATACGTGGCTGCTGGCAAGCGGAGAGTAAGCGGCTAGTTCTCTGGCTGCTCTTCTTCCTCCTCTTCGACTACTGCGGCGCTAGGGTCGAGGTTTGTGATTTGCCATTCGGCGAGGCGATCTTGGTTGAGGAAATTGACGTCGATGGTTTCCGCGGCGATTGGTCCGGTAGGAATGAGGAAGTTGACTGGCGCGGTGTCGCCTTCGAGCAGGCTTTGGTCGAATTTCTGGAGGCTTTCGACGTAGAGGGTGGCGAGGATGAAGAGCTTTCCGTCCTTGTAGAAGCTGAGGAGCTGGAGTTGCTCGTTGTCTACTAACGCGGCGGGGACGTGCAGGCGGAGGGGGAGGGGTTGGCCAGGGGTGAGTTCGCCTGGGCTTTCGGTTTTGACGAAACCGGGCAGCAGGACCGGGCGGCTGCTCATGTAGTACTTGAGTTGTTCGGGAATGACCTGGTCTAGAACGTCGGGAAAAGCTCGTGATGTAGACTGGGCGGGGGCGGAGATTTCGACGGGGGCTGTGCTCCGGTCGCTCTTGAGGCTGTACCACTCGTAGAAGTTCTTCTGGGCGATGGCGTTTTTGCGGTCCTGCATGGCTTGGTAAGGCTCGAAGGCCGGGCCTTCCTTGCGGTATTCCAGCTGGATCCAGGTGTAGATGCCGATGAAGGCCACGATGGCGAGGGCGATTGGCCACATGGGCCAAGGCTCGCGGGTCCTCATGCTGTCGGGCAAAGGCTTGTTGGGATTTGGCTGTTCTGGTGTGCTCATCGGACAGCCTAGGGAGCGCGAAAATCCTCCGAGATAAAGCCTGAAATGGAGGGGCGGTGTGGGCGAATCGCGGCACAAGGCCGCTTCCCACATACTCAAGTCGTATTTAAGGATTGTGTGAGCGGGGAGGCGGCGCATTTTTTGGGCCCTTCACAACCATGGACTACTGGAGCAAGCAATACATCCCAACCCTCAAGGAAAGCCCCGCGGAAGCGGAAATCGAGTCGCACAAGCTGCTGCTACGCGCTGGACTCGTGCGCAAGATCGGAAGCGGTATTTACGCGTTTCTGCCGTTGGGTAACAAGGCCTTGGAGAACGTCAAACGCCTCTGTTGCGAGGAGATGGACAAGGCGGGAGCGATGGAATTGCTGATGCCTGCGGTTGTACCGGCTGAGTATTGGCAGGCGGGGCCGCGCTGGAATGCGGCACGCGAGATCATGTATCAAGTGGCGAGCGCCGGTGAAAAGGCGGAATTTCCAGAAGAGCCAGCCTTCGTGCTTGGCCCGACCCACGAGGAGATCATCACTCCGCTCATCGGCTCGGAAGCGACAAGCTACCGTGAGATGGGGAAGACTTTCTATCAGGTGCAGACCAAGTTCCGCAATGAGATCCGTCCCCGCTATGGTCTGATGCGGGCCCGCGAGTTCATCATGAAGGATGGCTACAGCTTCGACGCGACTGACGATGAGGCGACGGCGACCTACAAGCGAATGGCTGGGGCTTACGACAAGTTTTTCGCCCGTTGCGGTTTGAAGTTCATCTCGGTGGAAGCGGACACCGGAGTGATGGGCGGCGCGTTTTCCCATGAGTTCATGGTGCCTGCGGAAGTGGGCGACGACGATGTCGTCTACAACATCGAAAGCGGCTACGCGGCGAACGTGGAAAAGGCGACGAGCGGCCTCGTGCCAGCTGATTTGGAAGACGCTGCTCCAGTGGGCGAGATCGAGAAGTTCGACACGCCAGGTGTGAAGACGATCGAGAAACTTGCGAAGGAGCCTTTCAACATTCCCGCCGATCAGCAGTACAAGACCTTGCTCTTTGTTGGAGACGACAAGCTCTTTGCGGTGGTTGTGCGTGGCTGCGATCAAGTGGAGGAAGCTAAGCTCGGTTCGCTTGGCTACGCTTTGATCCGTCCTGCAACTGTGGATGAGATCTTTGAAGCGATGGGTGCCTACCCAGGTAGCCTCGGAGCTGTAAAGGGCACGATCGCGAACCGCGACAAGCTGGACGGCATTTACGCGGACGAAGCGATTCGCTTGGTTGGCAATGGAGTGACCGGTGCCAACGAGAAGGCCAAGCACCTCAAGAACGTGAACGTTTCACGCGATCTCGACATCGATAAGTTTGGCGATTTCCGCAAGGTGCAAGCCGGCGAGCCTTGTCCTGTATCGGGCAAGCCGCTGGAGATCCAGCGCGCGATCGAAGTTGGGCACATTTTCAAGCTCGGCACTAAGTACAGCGAAAACTCCGAGTACGGCGCTCAATACGTCGATAAGGATGGTAACAAGCAGCCTGCTGTCATGGGCTGTTATGGTATTGGCATTTCTCGTACGTTGCAGTCGATCATCGAGCAGAAGCATGACAAGAATGGCATCGTTTGGCCGTGGGCTGTCGCTCCTTATCAGGTGATCATCACGGTGCTTGATCCTGGTATGGAAGAAGCGGATACGCTTGCCCAAAAACTTGGTGAAGCTGCCAAGACTGCGGGTGCGAGCGTGTTGGTTGACGATCGCGAGGGGCGTCCGGGCGTGAAGTTTAAGGATGCGGACCTGATTGGAATCCCGCTTCGTGTCACCATCGGTGGGCGCGGTCTGAAAAACGGCCAAGTCGAGATGAAGTGGCGCGACCAGGACGAGATGCAGAAGGTGGATATCGCCGATGCTGAGTCGGTGCTGGTCGAGGGTATCAAGGCAAAGGCTGAAGCATGAGCGTTAAGGGGGTAGAGTCCGCTGTCCCAGCGGGCAAACCACGATGGCCGCTAGGGACAGCGGCCGCTACCTCTACTGGATTCGAATGGTAGCATTTGTGACAAACGTCGGCTCTCCCGCAGCGGAGACTGAGACCGAGGACAAGACGGCTTTGTCGGACGTCTGGGGCGTGGTCGTGCTCAATGACCCTGTCAACCTCATGTCGTACGTGACGATGGTGCTTGAGCGCGTGCTCCGGATGTCGCGTAGCAAGGCGGAAGAGCACATGATGGAGGTGCATCAGAAGGGCCGGTCTCTTGTTTGGAAGGGCAACCGCGAAAAGGCGGAGGGCTATGTCTACCAATTGCAGGAATGGCATTTGTCAGCGATTCTGGAACGCGATGAAACAGATTGAGATCAGGCTAGATCCTTCGTTGGTGGAATCGCTTCTGGATGCGATTCGCCCTGTCCTGACGCAGCTCGAGTCAGAGTTGGCGTCGCCTGCGGAGTTTCCGGACGAGGATGAGCTGTTGGAGGATTTCTGGAAGAGCGACTTGCTCAATTCGCAGCGGGCGGAGTTGGAGGTTATTCGCAATCTCTTTGACGATGAGTTTCTTCTGAGCGGGCGTGCCCTGATCAGCTCGGACGAGATGGATTCGGTGATTCGCGCTTGCGCGGCGATTCGCTTGAAGCTGCGCGACACGATGCTCGAGCCGATTTCTGACGGCCAGTTGGAGGAAGGCGATTTGGAAGGGGTGGAGTGGACTGACGAGATGCAGATTGGCTACGCGGCGTATGCTTTGTTCGCGAGTCTGCAGGAGCTCATCATCTCCCAAATGTCTTGGGGCGAGTCGGAAGAGCCGGAGCCGGGATATGGCGACGAGGAGGATTTGGAGGACGAGCGTTAGCTCGAGGCGATTATGACGGTAAAGGAATGTATCCACTGCGGTTCTGCTCATGCGAACGGGACTGATTGTTGTTCCTCGGGGTGCGACTTGGCTCGGCGTTTGCCGATGGGCGATGGCGATTTGCCGGCGACTTGGCAGCTCGGAGTCGCTCTGGGGTGGGGCTTTTTGCTCTTTAACCAACTCTTGTTTGCGGGAATGGATTTTCTCTCGCTGTCGAAGAACGATCCTGAAAACGCGGGTAAGTTCGCGATCGCCTCGATCGCGGCGGGCTGTTTGGTCGCCGCGGCGAGCGTTTTCTTTTTCGCGATTTCGAAGCCTAAGCTGATGACGGACTGGCAGATTCTTGCGGTTTCCGTTGGATTGGGCGTTGTCGGCGGCTATCGCTTGGGCGAGAAGTTTGGAGAGGGGCCGGTGCTTGGCTTTTTGATCGCTAACATATTGGTCTGCTTGTGGTTAGCTCGTGGACTTGTTCGTCGGTCGAAGTGAAGAAAAGCAAAACGGGTGGGCGTGTTTTTAAGTGTCGCCCATTTCTCAAATGGTAGGGTCTGACCGCCGGGCAGACCGTGTTGGGGATCAAGCTTCTGCTGCGTGCCGGGCCGTCACGCCCTACCGGGGACTCTTTAAAAAACAGCCAAATCGGGTAGGGGGATCTCAATAGGTTTGACGATTCGGGCCTTGTTTGGAGTATCTAAGGCCTTCGCGTACCCTGCGGTGTTCGAGGTGCTGATAAAACGCTCATCGCCTACTTTACTTTTACGGGAGTCACGGAGGGTAGTTGATGCTGGGCCGTAAATCGGAAAGCAGAGGCTGTCTAACGGTCGCCCACCTGTATTTAAACAGGACTATGAGCCCCTTCGGCATACGGCACAATGGTGGGGTACGCGTCTTTTTTTTAAGAGGAGCTGAGCTTCGATCCCTAGGCAGCGACTCATCGCTCGGTCTCATTCTCGAATGGGGGCTGGAGGGGGGTAGGGTGAGGAAGATTGTGCGGGAAACGTAATATAAGTTGCTCTTTTATGAAGAGGCTTGGTAGAGGTCGTGCCTATATGGACCCGAAGATCTATTCCCTAATCCACGTCCTCTCGATTCTATTGCTTTCTGGATCTGTGTTTTACATCGCTGCGAATCCGCAGAAGCACAAGAAGCCTAAGCTGATGGCGATCAATGGCGTCATCGGTCTGCTCGCTTTGGTTGGCGGTTTCGGCCTGATAGCCAAGCTTGGCTACAGCTATACAAGCGGTTGGATCATCGTGAAAGCGGTGGCTTGGCTGTTCCTTATGGCATTGGCCGGGATGGCGTTCAAGAAGCCGAAGGGCTTTGTCATCATCGGGGCGACTGCTGCCTTGGCGATCGCGCTCTTCATGGTGTATTTCCGTCCGTTCTAAGCGAGGTCGGCAATTGTCACTTTCATAAGCTCCGAGTCTAGGGTCTCGGGGCTTTTTGTTTGCGCAATTTGTGGGTTGGATTGCGCGTCGTGATTTTGTAGCGTGTTTGCGCTTAACCCCAACCCCGCCTATGAGACGTAGAGATTTTCTTGGTCGTATCGCTGCTGCCGCGACTGCAGCTCCTTTGCTTGGCTCGGCCGCTTACTCGAAGCCGACTGACCGTTTGCCGGAGGTGCCGAAGGTGACGTTCGCGAAAACCGGGATCACGACGACGCGTTTGGCGCAGGGGACTGGCTTTAGGGGGTTCAATCGGGAGTCGGATCAAACGAGGCAAGGTTTCGAGGGATTTGTGAACTTGATGCGTCATGCCTATGACCGCGGCGTTCGCTTGTTCGACTTGGCGGACCTTTATGGGACGCATTACTATTTCAGGGAAGCGCTTCGCTTCATTCCTAGGGAGGAAATTACGATCCTCTCCAAGCTTTGGTGGCGGTACAACGACAAGGATCCTAAGGGGCTGAGCACAGCGGAACAACGGCGGGTGGCGCGTACTGCGGTTGACCGCTTCCGCCAGGAATTGGGTGTGGATGTGATCGACATTTTGCTGATGCACAACGTGACCAGTCCGGAATGGGATGAGGACCTGGCAGGTTACTTGGAAGTGCTGCAGGAATACCGGGACGAGGGAGTGATTCGCGCTCTGGGGATGTCTTGCCACACGCTTGAAGCGCTTGAACGGGCTGCGGAGACGGAATGGGTGGAGGTTGCGCTGACTCGCATAAATCCCTACGGAGCTCAGATGGATGGCTTGCCTGATGAGGTGATGCCCGTTCAGCGTCGCTTCAAGGAGCGAGGAGCCAATGTTATCGGCATGAAAATCTTTGGAGCTGGCAAACTGCTGGACAAGCGAGACGAGTGTATGAAGTTCGCTCAGAACTTGGGCTACCTCGATGCGATGACGATCGGGGCGCGTTCGCCTGAGGAGGTTGATGAGAACATTCGCCTCATGGCGAAATACTCGGCTGTTTAGTTCGATTGCTCGGCGTCTATTTTGTTTGGACGCGGGCTGAAGCACCGCGCTACGGTTGGGGATGTCTGCTTCTATTTTGGAATCGCTGTGTGGTGTGTGGATCGGCCCGGAGGGGGAGGCTCATTTGACTTGGGCGACTCCGGACGGGAGCCGTAAGGAGGAGCGAAAGCCGTTTGTCCCCTTTGTTTGGGGACGCGATGAGAATACGTGGGCGACGGAAGAAGGACTGATTGCGGAACGGTTGTCGGGGGATGGCGAATACGACCATTTGGTGCGCTTTCAATCGCTCGAGGGTTATCAGTCTTTCGTCAAGCAGCACGGTCGCAGTGGTTCGATCGACTGGATCCGGTTGCTTGAAAGCCAGTTCCTGATGGAGCAACGGATGCGGCTGTTTGGCGATATGCACTTTTCTCAGCTTCGCCGGATGCAGCTGGACATCGAGACGGCTTGTGAAGTCGAGGGTGGTTTCAGTAGCCCGACACGGAAAGGGGATCGTGTGTTGGCGATAGGGCTCCAGTGTGGGGAACGAGTCGAGACGCTCGTTCTTGAAGAGCGAACGGATGCCGGTGAGCGCACGTTGCTGAAGCGGCTGAACGAGTGTATTCAGGAGATGGATCCGGACGTGATTGAGGGGCACAATATCTTCAAGTTTGACCTGGACTATCTGCATCGCCGAGCGAAGCGTTTCAAGCTGGCGGTCAATTGGGGGCGCTATGGGCAGGTGGCGAAGTTTCGCAAGACTCGGATCCGAGTGGCCGAGCGTATGATCGACTACACGCGTTGCGACATCCCGGGGCGCTCGGTGGTGGATACCTATTTGTTGGTTCAAATTTTCGACATCACCACGCGCGAGCTGATGTCCTACGGCCTGAAGGATGTGGCGAAGTATTTCGGGGTGACGTCTCAGGAGGGGGAGGAACGAACCTATATCGAGGGATCGAAGATCCAGTACATGTTTGATGATGACCGGGAGACGTTTTTGTCGTACCTCCGCGATGATTTGAGAGAGACGAAGGGGGTGGCGGATCGTTTATTGCCGACTTATTTCGAGCAAGCGAAGGCGTTCCCGACGACTTTGCAGGAGGCCTGTCTCCGAGGATCGGCGAGCAAGGTGGATCTGGTTTTTCAGGAGGAGTATTACCATGCGCGTGCGGCGTGCCCGATTCCCGGAGAGGTGAGCGCGTTTGAGGGTGGCTATACGGCGAGCTTCGAAGAGGGGGTGTTCGAACGCGTGCTTCATTTTGACGTAGCTTCCCTTTATCCGAGCTTGCTGCTTTTGATCGGGCGAAATCCTAAGCGGGATCATTTGGGTGTGTTCATCCCGATGTTGAAGCGTTTGCGGGAGTACCGTTTGAAGTACAAGAAGCTGGCTCGCGAGACGGAGGATTTGTCATTGGCTAGCGAATACAATGCTCGGCAGGCTAGCTTTAAGATCTTGATCAATTCCTTTTATGGATACCTCGGCTTTTCGGGGGCGCGATTTGGCGACGCGGCTTTAGCGGCTGAGGTGACGGCTAAGGGGCGCGAAATTTTGCAATCGCTAATTGAGTTCTTTAAGAACGCTGGCTGTGAGCCTTTGGAAGCGGATACGGATGGTATCTATGTCTCTGCCGGCGAGTACTTTGATCGCGAGGAGGAACTGTTGGGACTAGCTCAGAAGGGACTGCCGAAAGGGATCGAATTGGAATACGATGGCAAGTACCGTTCGATGTTCTGCTACAAGGCGAAGAACTACGCTTTGTTTGACGGGGAGAAGGTGACAATTCGAGGTTCCGCGCTTCGATCGCGAGGAATCGAGCCGTTTTTGAAGGATCTCACTTGGAAGCTCATTTATTGTTTGCTTGGAGCGAGCAAGGACGATCCCGCTCGCTTAGCTCTCGATGTAGAGAAGAGAATCGAGGCTCAAGAGATGCCGGTAAGGCAGATCGCAAAGTCGGAGGTGCTGAGCCAAAACCCTGAGGCTTACCAGAAGAAGATCGAGGCAGGCGGGAAGCCGCGTCGGGCTTCATTGGAAGTGGCGCTTAAGATGGAGAGGGAAGTGGCTATGGGGGACCGTGTGTCCTACTTTATTTTGCCCAAGCAGAAAGGGCAAACGTCTGATTGGCAAAGAGCGTATCCGGTGGACGGTTACGACAAGGATTCGATGGGATATGATCCTACGTATTATATAAAAAAACTGAATGATTGGCGGAAGCGTTATGCTCCGTTTTGTCCCGCGTTGCTCGAGAATCCGGACCAGGGGGAGCTTTTCTGAATTAGGAATTTAGAATGAAGAACGAAGAAGTCGACGAGGTGATTCGGAAGTTGGGCTTGGAGCCCCTCGCAGAGGAGGGGGGATGGTTTCGACGGATCCATACTGGGGCAGCTGGTGATGCTGGGCGGCCGATTTGCACGACGATCTACGCTTTGTTTACGAGAGAACAGTTTTCGGCTTTGCATCGCTTGGATGCCGTCGAGCAGTTCTTCTTTCTCGATGGGGATGCGTTTGAGGTATTTCGCATCGATGCGGATGGTAAAGGTAGGACCGAGTTCTTGGGGCAGGACTCGCCACATCAGGTGTTTGAAGCTGGTTGTTGGTTTGGCGGGATACCTGTTGAGGGAGGGACGTTTGACTGGTCCTTGATCAGCTGTGTTGTGACCCCGGGATTCGAATGGGCCGGGTTCGAGATCGGGCAACGAAATGAGTTGTTGAAGATGTATCCGAAATTTGAGGAAGAGATTATCCGGCTGACCCGCTAATGTGTTCTTTTATGGGGAACCCGTTTGGGGGAAGGGCAACGCTTGTCGTTGCCGCGGAGACTAACTCAAACCACTGCGGCAACGACGGAGCGTTGCCCTCCTAGGGCTTTTTTCTGACAAATATCGGGTAGGGGGAGTGCGGATTGCCTTGAGGGTGTGGCTCCATGTAGGTCGAAAATTTTTCTGGGAACAGATCGTTGAACCATGAGAGCACAAGCTCTACCTCTTCCTGGGCCCCCGAGTGGGTGGGGTAGAGCGTGATCGATAGAAGCCCCCCGGGCTTGAGGAGTTGGAGGCTAGCCTTCAGAGCTTGGATGGTGGTGTCCGACTTGGTTATCAGAGTTGGGTCTCCACCGGGCAGGAAGCCGAGGTTGAAAACGATCGAGGAAATATTCCCATGAAATTCGGATGGGATGGTTTCCAGTAGGTTCTCATGCCCGGCGTGGTACAGTGTGACGCGAGAGTCGAGTTGATGCTTTTCGAGGCGTTGACGCGTGGTTTCGAGCGCTTGCGTCTGTATGTCGAACGCGAATACGTGTCCCTCGGAGGTGACTGATTCGGCTAGCCATTGAGTATCGTGACCGTTGCCGGCCGTCGCATCTATGACTAGGTCGCCATTTGATAGGTGTTTGAGAACCTCCGCTTTTGCTACCTCGGTGGCGATCCAGCGTTTCGGTTTGCTGTTTTTTGTTTTTAGAAAACGTGAGGGGAGCGTTTCGCTTGGAAGCTGCGTGTCCGTTGAGGCAGCGGAGGCGATCTGAAGGTGTTGGCTTAAAGCTCCTGCGAAGTAGGGAATCTGAAGGGATCCTTTGCTGCCGAATCCGTTGAAGGCGATTATTTGAGGGGTTTCAGGATGAGGCCCGACGACAGGATAGGCTCCTGCGGTGGCAGGGCGCACTCCGGCTCGAATCTGTTCGAAGCTCCAGTTCCCGGGGCCGAAGTGTTGATTCAGGAAGCTCTCGATTTCGGCGACTCCAGCCTCATCAGGAGTATCGCTCGCGTCATCCCAATTGTAAGTGGCGCCGACTTGGATGATCCCGTCGTGACGAGGGACGATGAATTTCCCTTTGATTATGATCTTGGAATCGCGTGACAAGCACGCTCCCACGAGTTTGATGCTGGCGATGATCCCCTTGGCCGGTTTGTAGGGGACGAACTGGAAGTGAGGATTTCCTGTGGCAAGGTGGCCCTCGGCAAAAATAGCGTGTCTGGCGGTTCGTCCACGAAATTCGACTGCACTCTCGGTGACCGAGATATCGTCGTAGTTGAAGCTCGAAGACAGCAGACGGTCTTGGGATTGAAGCTCGCCGTGAATTGTGTCGAGAAGGGTGTTGGTATCTAAGTATCCGGCTTCAGGGATTGTGAAGTGGTCTTCCGCTGAGTCGCCGACCCAACGCTGGTAATTTGGATCGTCGAGGCGTTTCTGCCAGAAGCTTTTCTCTTGATCGTTTACGAGCTCACGGTGGATGGATCGCGGGTGGAAGAATTGCTTGCCGAACTTTGATTCGAGTTCTTGGTAGTAGGCCTTCGCGTGAGGAATCAATTTGCCAGCCTGCCAGATCAGTTTCAGGCGCTTTCCGCCGATCGGATTGATAAGACCAGCCGCGACTCGAGAGCAGCGTGACTTTTGGGGATCGTTGACGAGGAGTATTTGCTTGCCTGCTGAGTGTAGTCGTTCGGCGAGGATGGTGCCTGCTAGCCCTCCGCCGAAGATGATGGCGTCGTGGTGTTTGGGACTGGAGGGAGGGTTTGTCAAAATTGGGTAGACTATGAGGGCTTGGACCTTTTGGGTGCAAGAAGATGAACAATAAGCCAAACCTTTACCTCGTGGGTTTTATGGGGACCGGGAAAAGTACGGTCGGCCGCCAGGTCGCTCAGCGCATGGGCTTGGAGTTCATCGATAGTGATCACGCGATCGAAGCGGCGCAAGGGAAGTCGATCCCGGAGATTTTTGCGGAAAAAGGTGAAGCGGCATTTCGCGAGATGGAGCGCGCGTTTGTCGATTCGGGCCATGCGAGGGAGGGCTGCCTTGTTTCTTGTGGGGGGGGACTCTCGGTCCAGCCGGGAATGATGGACGTGCTGAAGGGGAAGGGTTTGGTCTTTTCGTTGATGGCGACAGCCAAGGGAATTTACGAGCGCACTCGTCACAACTCGAACCGGCCGTTGCTGCAGGTGGAAGATCCGCTGGCGGAGATCGAGAAGCTTTTGGCGAAGAGAGATCCTATCTATCGTGAGGCGCATTGCTGCATTTTAACCGAAGGCCGTACGGTGAGCGAAGTGGTGGGACATGTGTGTCGCTCCTACAAGCTTGAAGCCGGCCAATGGGGGCGATGATCGCTGGGGCGGAGAAGGAGGCCTTGCGCGAGTCGATCCAAGCGCTTGGCTTTGATGCGGTGCGGTTCACCGATTTGGGCCCGATTTCCGACAGCCGCCTGCAAGAATGGATTGATGCGGGATTCCATGCGGATATGCATTGGTTGGCCCGCTCGATCGAGAAGCGGCTGAATCCCGATTTTGTATTAGAAGGGGCTTGTTCGGTGATCATGCTAGGGGTCAATTATCTCCCCCCAGAAGGTGAGACCGCTCGTAGTCAGACTGGATTTGCCAAATACTCGCTGTATTTGGATTACCACGACACTGTGTTGGCTGGGTTGAAGGAGCTGGGCGGATTGCTGGAAGATCGGTTTGGGCTTGGACCGAGAGAGTATCGCTACTACACGGATACGGGACCAGTCATGGAGCGTGGCTGGGCCGCAGCGGCTGGTATGGGGTGGCAAGGGAAGAATGGGATGTTGATCTCTAAGGAGCATGGCAACTGGCTGTTGCTCGCTACCGTTTTTGTGCCGCTGGAGATCGAGGCGGATGGAGGCTTGAAAAAGCGGACGCGTCCTTCTTTGGAAAAGACGGATCATCTTGGTTTGCTGTGCGGCAAGTGTACCCGCTGTTTGGATGCGTGTCCGACGGGAGCTATTGTGAAGCCTGGGATTTTGGATACGCGAAAGTGTATCTCTTATCAAACGATCGAAAACAAGGGTGTGATTCCTCGCGAGCTGAGGTCGAAGTTTGGCGGACGCGTTTATGGATGTGACATATGCTTGGACGTTTGTCCTTGGAATCGTTTTGCGGAGGCGGGGCGATTGGAGTTGCTAGACGCTCGTTATGCGGCCGCGGATTTGGGGCTGCTCGACTTGCTTCGCATGGATATCGAAACCTTTCGCGAAGTGTTCAGGAAAATGCCGGTGAAACGTACGAAGCACCGTGGGTTGAAGCGCAACGCCTGTATCGCCGCAGGGAATTTGCTGAGATCAGAGGACTGGTGGCCGGAAGAGGATGACGAATGTGAGGGCTTTTTGAGCGAGGTGAAGACTGAGTTGCTTCGACTCGCTCGGAAGGACGAAGAGGCTTTGGTTCGCGCGCATGCCGTTTGGGCGGTGTATCAGCTTTGTGGAGTTGAGACTGAGGAGCTGTTGGCGGAGGCTCGCTTGGGCGAGCAAGATGACATCGTGATGGAGGAGTATCAGGCTGGTGGGGACGCGGGCTGAAGCGCCGCGCTACCTAGAATTTTGATTCGATCGCGTCTCGGAAGAAGGCGGGCGGTTTGGTGGGGCGACCATCGGGGGTCATGAAGGCGTGGGTGGTTGAGGCGGTGCAGAGGAGTTCTTCGCCGCGCTTCACTTCGTATTGAATCTTTATTTTTAGGAAGGGCTTCTCGCTGATCCGGGTGTGAACGGTGATACGGTCGTCGTATTTGGCGGGCCGTTTGTATTGGACGTCTACGGAGAGGACCGGGAGCATGAGTCCGCGGTCTTCGATTTCTTTGTAGGGAAGGCCGTTTTCGCGAAGGAGTTCGGTGCGTCCGATTTCAAGCCAAGGCAGGTAGTTGGCGTGATAGACGATACCCATCATGTCGGTTTCGGCGTAGCGTACTTGGATTTCGGAGACGCTTTCGATCATGGAGGGAAGAAAGGGGCCGAGGAGTCGTGTGACAAGCACGCTCGCGCTCTTTTTAGGCGCCTTCGGCGAGCCGCAAAGGGGCGTCGAGATCGTCGACGCTTGGGTCGATGGTGATATCCCAGCGGTTGAAGAGTAGTTCCGCCGACTGTAGCCAGGTGTTGCGGCGTGCCCAGGAGCGGCCGTTGCGGCCCATTTTTTCGCGTAGTTCCTTGTTTTGGATCAGCTTGGCGAAGGCTTCGGTGAGTTCGTTGCCGTTTTCCGGTTCGACCAAGATTCCGTTTTCGCCGTGGGAGACTGCTTCTGCGACACCGCCGATGCGGTGGGCGATGATGGGGAGTCCGTGGGCCGCGGCTTCGAGGTAGACGAGTCCGAAGCCTTCTACGCTTTTGCGGTAGTTCACGCTCGTCATGGAGAAGATGTCGGCGCGGGCGTAGAGGTCCTCCAGCTGTTCGGTGGAGACGTCGCCGAAGAAGGTGACTCCGAAGTCCGCTTTATCGGCAAGTCGCTCGAGCTCTTGCACGTAGCCGTGCTTTTTCTTTCCGGTGCCGACGACCCAGAAGGATATCTGGCGTCGAAGGGAGCGGGGGAGTTTGAGTAGGGCGTTGAGGATGAAGGCTTGCCCTTTGCGGGGGTGGAGCCGTCCGACGGTGAGGATGTGCACGCGTTTCGAGCTTTGGCTGGAGCGCTCTTCCAGTTCGGCGAAGTCAGATCGAAGCGCGCAAGGGGTGAGGTAGGTTTTGCGTCTGGCTCCTGGGAAGTGTTGCTTGAGTAGCCCGTGGGTGAACTCCGATGGGGTGCTGATGCGGTCGGCCTTTTTGATCAGGGCGTTGACGGCCATGCGTTTGCCGGGGTGCGAGTAGAAGGTTTGGATCTCGGAGCCGTGGAAGGTCAGGATGAGTTTGGCCGGCTTGAAGGTCTTGAAGAACTGGAGGTGGCACATGGCCAGGATGGGGCCAGGCTCGCAGAGGTAGAGGATGGCGTTGCGGAGGCGGTGCCGCTCGCGGATCATTTCCATCGCGAGCCGGATTTGGCAGGTGAGGTCTTGGCTGCCTTTGAGGTCGAGTCTTCGTATGCGAAAAGGGTAGTTTTGCTCTGACTTTTCCTCGGTTTGCGGCGCCCAGACTTCTACGGCGCGTCCGAGCTTGGAGGCAGCCCGGGCGATCTCTTCCGTGAAGGTCGCAATCCCGCCTTTCGTGGGAGCGAACTCGTGTGTGAGTATCAGGATCGGCGCGTTGGCGTTTACTTCCATTTTATCGTCAGCTCCAAGGCGGGGTTTGGCTTGGAGACGGAGCGATAGCAGGGGATGTGATTTGAGGAATCAATCTAAAAAGGAAGGGGGGCCTGTTGGGGCTTGAAACGCAATGTGGCATTTTTGAAACAGGCGTCAGGTCTTATACTTGTGGTCCGCTGGCTGCTTTTGCTGTTTACAAGCTGCTCAGTCGGTCCATTTTTCACGCTCTACATGTCAAACGAGGGAACCAATTCGAATCTAAGCGCAAGCCCCGCGGAACCGAACGCGGAAGAGCTCCTGAAGGAGACCTTGAAACGGTGTTCACCAGAGACGATCACTGCCGCTCTCGCCTTTCGCCAGAGTGGGGACGTGTCGCTGGTGCCGACAGTGGTGCTTGGAATTGTGGAGCGATTTCTGGAACCGGAGGTAATCGATACGCTCAGAAATGGTGATGATTCAGTAAAGTTCATGGAGGATCTGGGCATGGATTCGCTGACCATGTTCGAGGCCATCATGATGGTAGAAGAATCGCTTGGGGTGAGTATTAAAAACGAAGAGCTTTGGGACCTGCGCACGGTGGGCGACTTGAAGGGCTTCATCTCAGGCAAGCTTTCCGGGGTAGAGGTTACTGCGAAGAGCAAGTTTTACCCGATCGAGCAGATTGCCGCGGTACTTCCGCAGCAGAAGCCGTTTTTGTTTCTCCAGACTGCGGAGATCGACGGCAAGAACGCGAGCGGGACGTATGCTATTTCAGGAAAGGAAGATTTCTTGGAGGGGCATTTTAAGGATAATCCGGTTTTTCCTGCTTCGATTATGCTCGAGGCGTTGGGGCAGCTGGGCGTTTTCCATTTTCTGGCGACTGATGAGTCGCAGGCGGACGGGGCGGAAGAGTCGATATTCTTCACCGGGGCGGATGGCGTTCGTTGTCACCGCGTTTGCAAGCCGGGCGAGACCTTGGAGCTGAGTGTGGAGCTGAAGCGTCGGCGCGATCCGATGGTGGTCTACTCCGGCAAGATTCTGGTCAATGGCGAGAAGGCTGCGAGCGTAGAGGAGATCGCCCTGATCGTTGCTCCTAAGGAACAAGCTTAAGAGGAAGCTTAGGCTCGACTTGTTTCGCTGAGAATCGTGTTGTCTCTCACAGAGATAACGCAGAACGCGAAATGGGAGCTCAGCGAGTATTTGTTACAGGAATCGGAATCGTTAGCAGCATCGGGAACGATGAGGCGGCGGTTGTAGAGAGTTTACGTGGATTGAAGCACGGCTTCGAAGCCTTCAGTCCCCAAAATTCGAGTATCCCGAGCGATGTGAAGCTGGCGGGTACGGTTAAAGGGTTCGATGTGAGCTCGGCCGATTTCGAGGATTGGACCTTTCCTGAGCCTTACCGGATTCGCCGGGATGTGCTTCGGTCTCTGCCGCCGCATGGCCCGTATTTGCACGCTTGCATGGCTCAGGCGATCGAGAGCGCGGGGCTCGAAGATGCGGAGGTGTCTAATCTGGACACTGGCATTTATACCTCGTCGGCTGGGTCGGCGCGGTTGATCCATCAGAATACGAGTCGCCTTCACCAGCTTGGCCCGATGCGTTGTCCCCCGACGGGCATCGTCGCTTCGATCGCGGGTACGCTTAGTTTCAATTTGGTGGCGCAGTTCAAGATTCGCGGGAACTCGTGTGGATTTTCATCGGCCTGCGCCTCGTCCGGACATGCGCTTGGATATGCCTACGACGATATCGCTCTCGGTCGGCAAAAGCGAATGTTCGTAGCGGCGGGGGAGGATTTGAACGACGAGTCTTTGCTGCCGTTCTCGGGGATGAGGGCGCTGTCTTTGGAGGGGGAGCCGGAGCGTGCTTCGTGCCCGTTTGATAAGAGTCGTAATGGTTTTGTCAGTACGGGAGGCGGAACGGTGCTTGTCCTTGAAAGCGAAGAGGAGGTACAGCGTAGAGGGGTGACTCCCTATGCGGAGTTGCTTGGATGGGGCCAAGCGAGCGACGGGCACAATGTCGCGATGTCGCACCCGGAAGGGCTCGGCTTGATTGAAGCGATGCAAAGAGCGTTGAGGTCGAGTGGGATTGCTGCGGGCGAGATCGATTATGTGAATGCCCATGCTACCTCGACTCATGTGGGGGACTTGAGCGAAGGGCGTGCCTTGAAGAAGGTATTCGTCGAGCAAGGACATTCGCCTAAGGTTTCGAGTACGAAGGCTTTGACCGGACACGGTTTATCGCTGGCCAGCGCTTTGGAGGCGGCCATCGTATCGCTCTGTTTGCGGAAGGGGATTACGCCAGGCTCGGCTCATATTCGCGAACTCGATCCTGAGTTTGAGGATCTGAATATCATTCGTGAGACCCTTGATGAAGGTCCAAGCGTTGCGTTGAGCAATAGCAGCGGCTTTGGGGGGGCGAATGTCTCGTTGGTCTTCCGGAAGGTGTAGTTTCCAGTTAGAGCATTTTTCTTTTGTTTAGGCGCTGAGAATCGCGGCACAAGGCCGCTTCCCACTTTGAGATGCCTGAAGTGAAGTGCGACTGTTCAAAAGAAAAGTGCTCTAGCCCGTTTGGGGGCTTATCTGAGCAACTCCTGGAGGAGCGTGCAGCGGGATTTTGCGTCCGAGTTTCGCACGGCCATGGCGTAGGCTGCTGGCTCGCCCACGATGATGATCTTTTTCTTTCCACGGGTGACTGCTGTGTAGATCAGGTTGCGTTGCAGCATCATGAAGTGAGCTTTGAGTAGTGGTATGACGACTACGGGGTATTCGCTGCCTTGAGATTTATGGATGCTGACGGCGTAGGCGAGCTGGAGGTCGATCAACTCTGATTTGTCGAAGGTTGCTTGGATGCCGTCGAAGTCGACGTCGATTAGGCCGTTTGAGCCGTCGATGCCGGTGACGATGCCGATGTCTCCATTGAAGATGTTCTTATCGTAGTTGTTCCGGGTTTGTATGACTTTGTCGCCGACCTTGAATTTGAGGGTGCCGAAGGGCATGGCTTCGGTGTTCTTGTTGAGGGAGGCTTGCAGCGTTTGATTTAGGTTGCCGACGCCGGCTAGGCCACGGTGCATGGGGGCTAGGGTTTGGGCGTCGGAAACGGGATCGAGGCGAAGCTCTCCGCGGATGAACGTCTGGAAGACTTGGGCTACCTTATTGGCCGCGTCGGTTTGGTCGGTTGCGGACAGGAACTGGAAATCTTTTTTGGGATCGAGTTGGCGGACGTCTTCGAGGGCGGCGGGAAGGGAGACTTGTCCTTTGTTGATGGCGTGAGCGTAGTGGACGATGGAGCTGAACTTCTTTTGGCGGAATACGACGTCGAGGGTGACGTATCTAATTTTTCGTGACGCGATGAGGTCCTTTAGAATATTCCCTGCACCGACGGAGGGGAGCTGATCGACATCGCCGACCAGAACGAGGTGGGCTTGGGAAGGGATGGCTTGCAGCAGGGCGGCCGCTAGGCGGGCGTCTAGCATGGAGGCTTCGTCCACAATGACGACGTCTGCGGAAAGCGGCTTGTTTTCGTTCATGACGAAGCCGCCTTCGGAGGGATCGAATTTGAGGAGCCGATGAATGGTCTGGGCGTAGGCTCCGGTGGATTCGGCGAGGCGTTGTGCGGCGCGTCCGGTGGGGGCGGCGAGTAGGATCTTGGCCTTTTTGGCTTTGAGGATGGATACGACTGCCCTGAGAATAGTGGTCTTGCCGGTACCGGGACCTCCGGTGAGGATAAAGACTTTGTTGGCGAGGGCTCCTTTGATGGCGTCTTTTTGCGAGTCCCCAAATTCAAAGCCCGCTTTTTCTTCGGCCCAATCGGCGGCGATGTCGCGTTTGATGGGGGGGAGTCCGCTGGGCGTTTCTTGGAGGCGCTTTACGGATAGGGCTATTTTCTCTTCGGCGAAAAAGTTGTAGGGGAGCTGGAGGTAGGTGTGGCCGTTGATGGCTTCGGTGGCTCGGAGGGCTTTGGACTCTAGGAGGCGGTCGACCCCGGCGCGGATGATTTCGATGTCGGCCTGCAGCGTTTCCGAAGCGAGGGTATTGAGTTCCTCGAGCGGAAAGGCGGTGTGCCCCTCGTCTTGCAGGTCTTGCAGGACGAATTCGACGCCGGCGTCGATGCGTTGGGGGCTATCGTTGGGGATGCCGGTGTTGATGGCGATCTTGTCGGCGGTTTTGAAGCCGATGCCTTGGACTTCGCGAGCGGCGCGGTAGGGCTCGTTGCGGAGGATGTTGGTCGCTTCGGGGCCGAACTGCTTGTACATGCGTAGGCAGAGGGCTGGGGAGAGTCCATAGGTTTGGCCGAAGATGAAGAGCTCGCGTTGAACGACTTGTTCATCCCAGGCCTCTTTGATGGAGCGGGCCCGTTGTTTGCCGATGCCGGAGACCTCTTGGAGTTTGGCGGAGTCTTCCGAGATGATGCGGAGCGTGTCGTCGCCGAAGCGTTGTACGATGCGTTCGGCTAGGCCTTTGGATACGCCTTTTACTAGTCCGCTGCCGAGGTACTTGCGTATCCCGTAGATGGATGCGGGGAGCTCGGACTTGAAGGAGGCAATTTTGAATTGCGGGCCATGGGTGGGGTGTTTGGTCCAAGTTCCTTGAATACGGAGGGTTTCGCCGCATTGGACGCCGCCGAGCTGGCCGGTGATGACCGTTTTTTCCCTGCCGTCTCCCGGACGGAGCTCCGCGATGGTGTAATTGTTTTCTTCGTTGAAGAAGATGATGCGTTCGAGGACGCCGGAGAGGATTTCTTGGTTGTGGGATTTGGCTGGCAAGGTGGGGCCAAGCGTGGCGAAACGGGGATCGCGCGCAAGCACGTGTTTCGCCGCTGAGCGCCTCAAATGTCGCGTTGCGCGGTACCTACCGTCTGAGCCAATCTGCGACTTCGGAGAGGGAGTCGAAGATGAGGTCGGCGCCTTCGGACTCGAGTTCTTCTCTGGTGTGCGAGCCGGTGGTAACGCAAATTGCGAGCATGCCTCCGGCGCGTGCGGCATGGATATCGAAAGGGGAATCGCCGATCATGGCCATCTGTTGGCCTTCGAGTTGCATTTTCTCGATGGCAGCGGCGCTGAATTCAGGCTGTGGTTTGCGGTAGGCCGTGTCTTCTGCGCCGAAGACGAACTCGAGCTGGCTGTCGAAGCCTTCGTTGGCGATGATGGCTCGGGAGTGGGAGCCTGTTTTGTTTGTGAAGATGGCTGCCTTGATTCCGGTGGCTTGGCAGGTGTCGAGCAATTCGGACGCTCCTGGCAGGACGACGACGCCTTGTAGGTGGATCTCGTCGAAGCGGCGTCGCCAGATTTCCTTTCCTGCCTCGACGTGTTCGGGCGGGAGGAATTTTTGGATGGTGACGGGCATGGAGCCTCCGATGCTTCGTTTCACCTTATCGGTCGAGGGCTCGGGGAAGCCTAGTTCGCGGCACGCGTACTGGAAGCAGCGGGTGATGGTCTGGATGTGGTCGACGAAGGTGCCGTCCATATCTATCAGAATCCCGCGGATATGATTAGGTGATACTTGCATAATCCTGCAGGGGTAGGTGTCAGGTCTTGTTAGGGATTGCAATTCGCTTTTGGCGAAATTCGCAGAAGTGTGGGTCATAAGGAGCGGACACTTATTAAAAAGATGTCTTAATAGTAAGATAGGCTGGCCAATGAGCTGTTTCCGCGCCCTGTTGGGACCTTCGTCCTAAAAACTATGCGTATCAAAAACTGGGGAATTTTCGCGTTCATCGCCGGCTACCATGTGTTGCTGCTGGCTTTGCTACCTTTCTACATTTCAGTCTTTAGCTGGGAGTCGCTCGTGCTGTTTGGGGTGACCTGGGCGATTTCGGTGTTCTCGATCACAGCGGGTTACCACCGCTTGTTTTCGCACAATACCTACAAGGCTAAGCCGGTTTACGAGTGGGCTTGTCTTATTTCCTCCAGCCTAGCGATCGAGGCGTCAGCTCTTCAATGGTCGCATGACCACCGTATCCACCACAGCCATGTGGATACCGACAAGGATCCCTACAATATCAACAAGGGCTTCTGGTACGCGCACATTTGGTGGATGTTCACTTACAATGACCCGATGGATAAGCGCTTGGTGAAGGACCTGCTGAAGAATCCTCGGGTGATGTTCCAGCACAACAACTATGCGTTGATCACGATCGTGGTGAATCTGGCGGTAGTCGGGATAGGCTGCTTTTTCATGCATCCGATTGCGGCTTTGTTCGCCGGCTTTTTCATGCGTCTGTTCGCGATCCACCATTGTACGTGGTTCATCAACAGCCTCTGCCACGTGTGGGGAGCTCGTACGTATGCAAAGGAGTTGACCGCGGTGGACAATGCGGTTTTGGCCTTATTCACCTTCGGGGAGGGCTACCATAACTATCACCACACGATGGCTAACGACTACCGTAACGGTGTTCGTTGGTACCACTTCGATCCGACAAAGTGGTTGATTTGGACTGCTTCTAAGGTGGGACTCGTTTCCAATCTCCGTTGGGTGAGCGACGTGAAGCTTCGCCAGATGCTAGTCAAGAAGGACAAGAATCTGCTTTTGGAGCGTGTTCGCCAAGAGCTCGATGAAAGCTCCAAGGAGTTGCACGCCAAGCTTGAGCATCTTTCTGAGAGCTTCGAGGAAAAGGCGTCAGCCTTGATGGCGAAGATCCGGGAGCTGAAGGATGCGACCGAAGAGCGTAAGAAGTTGTTGGAGATTGAGATCAAGCAGCAGAAGAAGGAGCTCCATGCCATGTGGAAGTCTTGGATTCAGCTCACGGAGTTTACTTCGGCCCGCTACGAGTTGGGTCATGCTCACTAGTGAGAGGAGGCTTTAGGGATTTAGGCTTTAGGAGATAAGAGGGAGGTTCTGCGGCTCGGCCGTAGCGTCGCTCTTCCTTCCACTGTTCGGCGGCTCTTTCGATTTTTCTGAATGAGCCGTTGTTTTTTTTTCCGCCCTTGCTAGGGTGCTGCGCTTTTTAAGAACGATGATCGGACTCAAGAACCTCCACCTTCGCTACGGCGAGAAAGTTATTTTCGGCGATGTCACGCTGACGGTCGGCGTACGGGACCGGATCGGTTTGGTTGGCTCGAACGGAGCGGGCAAGTCGACATTGCTCAAGCTCATGCTCAATGAGGTCGAGATCGACCGTGGGGAGTTCGAGATGCCGGATTGGGTGACTCTCGGCTACCTGCCGCAGGACGGGATCGAGGTGCAAGGCCGTACTCTATATAAGGAGGTCGAAACCGCGTTCGACGATGCTCTGGAGTTGCAGGGCAAGATCGACGAGGCGGACGAGAAGCTGGCCGAGATGGATACCAGCTCCGAGGAGTACTACGACATGATCGACATGATCGGGGGCTGGGAGCAGAAGCTGGAAGAGTACGAGCCGGAGAAGATGAAGTCTAAGATCGAGCGCGTTCTGATGGGCCTCGGTTTCTCGAAGGACGATATGGACCGCGACACCGGAGAGTTTTCGGGTGGTTGGCAGATGCGTATCGCGTTGGCCAAACTGCTCCTCCGTCAGCCTTCGCTCCTGCTTCTCGATGAGCCGACCAACCACTTGGACATCATTGCCCAAAACTGGTTTGAGGACTACCTCACCCGCTACGAGGGCTCCATCATGGTCATCTCTCACGACCGTGCCTTCCTCGACTCAATCACGAACCGCACCTTGCACCTCAGCATGGGCAACATTGAGTCCTACAAGGGTAACTACAGTTTCTATGTGAAGGAGTCTCAGACTCGCCTCGACGCTCTCCGAAAGCAAAAGGCCAATCAGGAGAAAGAGATTCAGCGTCAAAAGGACTTTATCAACAGATTCCGATCTAACGTGAAGAAGGCATCGATGGTGCAGAGCCGTATCAAGGCTTTGGAGAAGATCGAAATCATCGAGATGCCGAAGACGGAGAAGAAAATCTATTTCCGTTTCCCAGAGCCGCCGCCGAGTAGCCAGAAGGTGATTGAGTTGGTCGGGATGACAAAGAAGTACGGTGACCTCACAGTATTCAACAACTTCAACTTCCACATCGATAAGGGCGATCGGATCGCGGTGGTCGGTGTCAATGGCGCTGGTAAGTCCACGCTCGCTCGCGTCTTGGCCGGTACGGAACCGTTCCAGGAAGGGGAGCGTAATGTTGGCTTGAATACGGTGCTGGCTTATTTCGCGCAGCAACAGGCGGAGGAATTGGATCCCAAGAAGAACGCGTTGGAAGAAGTGGAGGCGGCCGCTGCGGAAGCAGGGCATGAGGACGCGAATCCTCGAGCTGTGCTTGGCGCTTTGCTTTTCCGTAAGGATGACGTCTTTAAGTCGACCACGGTTCTCTCCGGAGGTGAGCGCAATCGTCTCGCTCTCGCCAAGATCCTCATGAAGCGGGCTAATACCATCATTCTCGATGAGCCGACCAACCACTTGGACATTCGAAGCAAGGAGACTCTGCAGGACGCGATCAAGGCTTTCCCGGGAACGGTTATCCTTGTGAGTCACGACCGTGACTTCCTCGACCCGTTGGTGAACAAGGTACTCGAAGTGCGTAAGGATGGCACGCGATTGCTCACGTGTAATGTAAGTGAATACATTGCCCGTCTCGAGCAGGAGCAGTCGGGCAAGCTTTAGTCGATCAGCCCGCGGCTCACGGCGTTCTCGAAGGCATCGGGTTCGCCGGTATCGACTGCGAAATGTGGATACGCGGGGAAGGACTCCGTGTCGTAGTACTGAAGATGCGTTTCCCACGTTTCCAGCTTGGCTCTGTCGCGCGGGTTGCCGCGGGCCTCGAGCCTGTCTTTTCGGAGCTCGGCGGAGCAGTGGAGGAAAACGCATTTAACGCGGCAGGAACGGCCTACCTTGACCTGAACCTCCGCGGGCCAGTTGGGATTGTGCAGCTCTTTGGTGAAGGGACCGGTCAGCACGACGTCGGTATGGACGAGATTGGCTCTGGCTAGGGTGAACAGCGTTTCGTAGATCGGGGCGCGGAAGGTCTCTTTGAAGACGTCGCTGTCGCGATCGTCCGGATTGCCCGTTATGCGGTTCATCGCCGCTTGTACGATGCTCTCGGTGGCGGAATCGATATCGACGAGGCAGGCTGAGAGGCGGGAGGCGAGTTGCTCAGCGAAGGTCGTTTTTCCTACGGCAGGCATGCCTGTTACCAGGTAGAGGGTTTTAGGCTCTGTCATTAAATTGGCTAACGTTAGAATTAGGGGCTTTGATTTGAGATATATTCACGCTTCGAAGGGGCGGGTTCCAGTTTAGTGTATAGTAAGAGCAATGCCTGTTTCAGAAATTGATTGAGGGGAATACCGGGCTTCATGTAGGTCTATGTTCCTCAGCTTTTTATAGAAGCTTGTTTTCATTTGAATGTTCTTTGGAGTACTCCGTACGCAAAACCTCTCGATCGTTTGACACTTCGATCATTTGAGATTTTAAGTTGTACTGATGCTTGAAGCATTTTTCTGCCCAAACCATCACCCGTTACCGCCTTTCAATACCCCCAATCATCACCCCATGAGGCTAGTGAGTCATTAGCCCATCCTACATTTAGCTACCGCAAACTAATTTAGGCACTTCTATTCTGCCGTTCGCATGCCCGCATTCTAAGGTGAGGTGTGTCCGGTGTTAGGGGAGCCAAGCTACCGCAAAGACAACCATGAACAAAGACATCAGACAGACAAATAGATACCTATTGTCTAGACGTGGCACCCAGACGCTACTCTGTGGCGCCGCGCTTCTAGTTGCTCCTCTGTCCTTCGCTCAAGACGACGAAGAAGACGAGGAGATCTTCGAGCTTTCGCCGTTTACGGTGGAAGGCGATAAGACGGAAGGCTATCGTGCGACCAGTACCCTTGCTGGTTCTCGTATCCGTACCGACCTAAAGGACGTTGGGTCCGCTATCTCGGTTATCACCGACGAGTTCTTGCGTGATACCGGGGCTGTGGACAACCAGTCGCTTCTTCAGTACACGACCAGCACGGAAGTGGGTGGCGTAGGAGGTAACTTCGCCGGTGACGAGAGTTTCGGTTTGGTACGTCCAAATGCCAATACTCGCGTACGCGGTCTGCAACGGGCCGACAATACTCGCGACTACTTCCTGACGGACATCCCTTGGGATGGATACAACGTGAATCGCGTTGATATGCAGCGTGGTCCAAACGCGATCCTATCTGGACTTGGAAGTCCGGCGGGTCTCATCAACAACACTACGGATTCCGCTGCTTGGGCCGACGAAGGCGAAGTGCAGGTTCGTTTTGGCAGCTACGGTACGACTCGTGCTCACATCAACCTGAACAAGGTTGTGCTCGAGGATGAGCTCGCTATCCGCGTGGCCGCCGTGAAGAAGGACGACAAGTTCCGCCAAGAGGAAGCATGGCGCGACGACGAACGCTTTTTCGTAGCCGCCAAGTACGAGCCGAAGTTCCTCAAGACGGACTCTGCCCGTACCACGCTCTCTGCTAATTTTGAGACAGGGGACATCAATTCCAACAATCCTCGCTCTCGTCCTCCAGTAGACCGTTTGTCTGGTTTCTGGAAGGGTGGTGCGGATGCCAATGGCTACCCAGCACAAGTGACGGGTCACCCGTTCGCGTTCCACACTGACGAGCACTTCGGTTTTGATGGTGACGGCGATGGCGACATGGACCGTCCGCCGATCTACATCCAAGGCGAATACATCCACGAGGAAGATCCACGCTATTTCAACCAAGTGAATTTCAACCATCCATGGATGGGTGAGAATTACACCGATGGTGTGATCGTCTACTTCGCCAACGCCGATAAGGGCGATGGTGATGCGACATACGCTTCTGTAGGAGGGATCGCTGCCTCCGACAACAATCTGATCCACGTGGTTGATGGCCAAATCGTGAACGACCCAGGAAGCACCGACTTCCCGTTCTACCGTGCGATCAACTCGCCTGCAGGTCTCGGTTCAGCGGCTCGCGACCTCGGTCTACCGCTCGCTCAGTTCGGTGGTTACCGTAACGAGCTCATCTATGACCGCTCGATCTTCGACTACCGCAATCACCTGATCGATGGTGACAACAAGCGTGAGTGGCAGGACTTCCAAGTTAACAACGTCAAGCTGGAGCAGTCCTTCTGGGAAAACCGCGTAGCATTCGAGGTCGCCTACAACAAGGAAACCTACGAGTGGGGTCAAACCAGCCCATTTGGTTGGTCACCTGAAATCACCATTGATGTGAATTCTCACTTGGCTGATTTCTCGCCTAACCCGAACGTTGGACGTCCCGTTATCTTCAAGCGTGCTCAAGGTGCAAGTAGCCTTAACGAGCGCGAGCGTGACAGCTACCGTATGACAGCAGTGGGTGTTCTCCGTAGAGGTGACCTCTTTGACGAGGATTCCTTCCTCGGCAAGCTGCTCGGTACGCAGCAGATCACCGGTTTGAAGTCTTCTGACGACATCACGCTCTACGACCAAGGTTACAAGAACTGGCTAGCGGACGATGCCTACCGCGCCTACACCAATACTTCTGGTATGGCGCTTAATCAGGCTGAGACCATGGCTGCTGTCTACCTCGGACCGTCTGTGATCGGAACGTCTAGCGCGTCCGGGTTGAATCTACAGCCGATTCCAAAGCTCAACCCTAACGCGGTTTCTTCAATCCGCTTCTGGGATTCCAATTGGGCGAACCCTGCGACACGTAACGTCGACTTCCTCACCTCTGAGTACATTCGTCCTTGGACAGGTGAAACAGGTACGCAGCAAGACAATCCAGACAACTACATTGGCTGGAGCTCTCGCAATGCAGGTTTCCTAGTTGATACCGAAGGTGACCGTTTGGACCTGATCACTTCTGCCCGTGCCAAGACGGAAGAGGTCGATTCTACTGCTTTCGTATGGCAAGGTTTCTTCTGGAACGGTGCGATCGTTGGTCTGTACGGCGAGCGTGATGACGAGTCGCTTCAGTACTCCGTTACCGCTCCTCGTATCCCAGGCGACCCTCGTGAGATCTTCGATCCTACAGGTGCGACTCCATTCGGAAACGGTGGTAACTTCCGTGACTACACTCCTGCGGATGCGGCTTACTTGAACAACGAGAACGAAGCTCTCGGTTCCGTTCAGGAATACGAAGGTACGAACAAGTCTAAGAGTGTTGTGGTACACGTTGATCGTTTCCTTCCTGAGCTCCCAGCTAGCACTAAGTTGAGCGTCTTCTGGAATGAGTCTTCGAACTTCCAGCCAGGTGAGTCTCGTGTGAACCACCTCAACCAGCCTCTTGCTCCGCCAAATGGTGAAACTGAGGACTATGGTTTCGTGATCAGCACGTTTAACGACCGCCTTTCTCTGAAGGTTAACTGGTACGAAAGTACTGTATTCGGTTCTTCTTACGACCCGACAAACGGAGCTCTCTGGTACGTTGGTACTGCTGAAACCAGCCTCTTCGCTGCAGGTATGCGTGATAAGGCGTTTATCGACGGTGTTCCAGGTTGGAGCGATAGCTGGCGTGGATACGCTAACAATCCTTACCAAAACGGTGATGCTCCATGGGAAGCATGGAAGGCTGCCAACGGTCGTGCCAACGACGGTCTCGATCAGACACCTGACGAAGCCCAAGCGTGGCAGGAGCGTGTGACTGCGAACCTCACAGAGAACCTTGCTCCGCAAGTCTTCTGGGATGCCTGGGGCGCGACTCAATCTGACGAGCGTTGGCAAAACGGCTGGTGGGATCCTTGGAGCGAATCAACTGGTGTTCAGCCAAATGGATTCACTTCTACAGCGGATATCACCTCGGAAGGTACAGAGTATGAACTCACCTTCAACCCGACTGAAAACTGGAACATCGCTTTCAATGCAGCGAAGACAGAAGCGGTTCGTAACAACCTTGCAGGTTCTCTGAAGGAGTGGGTTTCCGCTCGTAACGAAATCCACAATGGTGACAACGGTGACCTTCGTCTCTGGTGGTCTGGTGACCGTAACAACACGCTCAAGACTCGTTGGAACAACGACTTCTACTCGAAGTACCAGCTTGGTCTCGCGACTGAAGGAACTTCAGTTAACGAGCTTCGCGAATGGCGTTTCAATGTCGTGACCAACTACAACTTCCGTGATGGTAAGTTCAAGGGTCTCGGTATTGGTGGTAGCTTCCGCTGGGAAGACGAAGTGGGCATCGGATATCCTCAGTCTGCTGGTGTAACTCCAGAAGGAAACCCAATCCTGGTTTACGATCCGATGAACCCGATCTTCGGTCCATCGGAGGATCACTTGGACTTGTGGGCTAGCTACTCGCTTGATCTCAACGACGACATCAACTGGCGAATCCAGTTGAACGTCAGAGATGTTCTAGCGGATGGCGGCCTGATTCCAATGGCCATCAATCCAGATGGTTCGATCCGTGAGTATCGTCTGAATGCAGACACGACTTGGTTCTTAACCAATACATTCTCGTTCTAGCGAGCTAAGCACTTCTTTTCAATTCGGCGCCTCCCTGGTTTTGGGAGGCGCTTTTCGTTTGTAGAGTCTCGGAATCTTAGGATGCTTTTTCTGTTTGATGCCTAGTATCCAAATTACAGTGATTCTCTTCTTTCTTACGGCTGTTCGTTCAGCGTTCGGAGAGGGCATCTTAGAGATCATCCCATTCACCGATGATGGAAGGAGTGAAGGGCGATTCGTTCAGGTCGAGTCAGGTTATTCAGGAGTGTCGCACCTTAATGAATACAATCACCCAGAGCGTTGGACCCGATTGTGGCATCAGTATTTCTTAGGCACGATTGGGGCGGGAGTCGCTCTCGGCGATGTAGACGGTGATGGATTCGCGGACATCTTTGCGGTTGGGAAGGACAGCGAGAATCGGCTCTATCTAAACAAAGGCGGCTTTCAATTTAGCGAGGAGGCGAGTGAGCGAGGTATTCTGAGTTTAGGGAAAATCGGAGCGGGCGTTTCTATGTTGGACATCGACAACGATGGGGATCTCGACATCTATGCGACCTATACAGGCTTTCCGAACGAGTTGTACATTAACGACGGAAAAGGTGTTTTCGTTGAATCTGCGGTAAGCTGGGGGCTCGATATTGAGACTGGCTCCAATGCTCCTTCGTTTGCGGATTACGACCGGGATGGGGATTTAGACCTGTATCTGCAGTGCAACTTTCTGACTGCTTCTGGTTTCGCGGACGGCATGCCTGATCTGCTTTTTGAAAACCAGAATGGGGTGTTTGTGAATGTGACAGAAGCGGCAGGGATATCTGGACGTGGACAGGGGCATGCTGCGGTCTGGTGGGATTACAATGAAGATGGTTGGCCGGATCTTTATGTGGCAAATGACTTTGAAGCTGCAGATCGTCTGTATTTGAACAATCAGGACGGGACCTTTTCGGATGTCATCGGCAGCGTTTTGGTGACTTCTCCTTATTCAGCCATGGGCGCGGATATTGGGGATCTGGATAACGATGGAGTAGCTGAACTGTTAGTGGGGGAAATGGCGACGGATGATCCCGAGAAACACCAGCGAACGGTGGCATCGATCGAGACAAAATCGATTTATGCGTCTCGCACGACGGCAAGCCAGTACATGCAAAACATGCTGTCTACCCGAATCGGAGAGAGCCAGTTTGCGGAGATTGCCCGCATGACCGGCTTGGCGGCGACTGATTGGACCTGGGCGGTGCGTATCGCGGATTTGGATAACGACGGGTTGCAGGACGTCTACTTTAACAACGGAATGATTCGTGCATTTCACGACGGAGACCTTGGGGTTAAGTCGGAGAAGGCGAGGACTGGTTGGCAGAGAATGGCGTATTTCAAGCAAGCTCCGCGTTATGACGAGCGGAACCTTTTGTATCGAAATCTTGGCGACTTTCAGTTTCAGGAGGTTGGAGAAAGTGCTGGGGTTGGAGTTGTCGGGGTTAGCTTTTCTGCTGCATTCGCGGACTTGGATTTGGATGGGGATCTCGATCTCGTAACCTCCAATATGGATGCCCCGCTGAGTGTGTTTCGAAATGATCTAGCGACTGGATCGAGCGTGGTTGTGCAGTTGAAAGGGCGAGACTCGAATCGATACGGTATAGGAGCTCGACTGAAGCTCCACCGTGCGGAGGATGTGCTTTCTCGAGAGATGACGTTGACGCGTGGATATCTGTCAACCGACGAGCCGGTCGCTCATTTTGGATTGGGGGAGCAGGTCGAAATAGACCGCTTGGAGATCTTTTGGCCGAGCGGTACGGTTCAGCTTGTTCGAGGCTTGAAGGCTGGAAATCGATATCTGATTGAAGAGGTCGCGTCAGAGGAGCTTGAAATTGAGAAGGCTGATGAGCCCATCTTTCGCGAGAGCGATTTTTCGGTGCCATCTGGAATGGCGTCCATCGAGGAATATTTCAGGTTGCATCCGAGGCAAATGTTGAAGCCGCATACGGACTTTCGGTCGGGACCTCCAATCCTATTGAGGGACCTCAATGGCGATGGGTGGCTAGATCTGCTGCTTGGCGGAGCAACGGGGGATGAGACGGAGATCCTTTGGAATCGGGAGGGTGCTGGATTTGAGGCGGGTAGCTATGAGCTGTTTGAGGATGACTTCGATGCGGAAGACCTAGGCCTGCTTTGTGAGGATCTTGACGGGGACGGTCGCTTGGAAGTTGTTGTTGCGTCGGGTGGCGAAGAATTGGATGTGGGAGACGAATATTATGCAGATCGGGTGTATTCGTTATCCGAGGACGGAATTCAACTGGAACGTTGGAAGCGATCTCCCGCTTTTCCTGCTATGCCTACGGCGAGCATGGCTCTGGTTGATTGCGATGGGGATGGGGATTTGGATTTGCTCGCTGCCGGAGGGAGCAAATCGATGCGTTTTCCGTTTCACGAGCGAAATGTCGTTTGGCGGCGTGGAGACGATGGTTTCGAGAGGGAGGAAAAAAGCGATTTTGCCGAGGCGTTCGCGTGGTCTGGAAATACGTCAGAATTGCTCTCGGTTGATTGGACCGGTGACGGTCGGCCGGATCTCGTGCAAGCGGTGCGTTGGGGAGCTCCCCGGTTTGGGGAGATGGGCGATGAAGGGCTTGTGCTGGCAAAGGAAGCCATCGACGAAGAGGGTTTAGCGGGGGATTGGAGTTCTGTTGCAAGTGGAGATTTTGATGGAGATGGCCGGATGGATGTCGTGCTTGGAAATCGTGGGCTAAATTTGCGGCACGTTCCTAGTGCGGAGTCGCCATTGGCTTTGTTCGTCCCAACGGATCCGATACGACGAAACCTCTATGTCGAGTGCTACACGCACGAAGGGAGGCTACTGCCTGTAGAGAGCCGGATCCTCCATACCGCCCAATTTCCAGGATTGGTTGAGCGCAACACGCGGTCGATCGAGGACTACGCTAAAAAGGATGTTTTTGAAATTTTGGGATCGGAGGCTTTGGATGAGTTTACTCGATTTGAGATCGCTGAGACCCAATCGCTTATTCTCTACCAGAAAGAGCCAGGGCGGTTTACGCCGGAGGCGTTGCCTCGCTGGGTTCAATCGGGGCAAGCTATGGATATACTGCCGCTTGATTACGATGAGGATGGTTGGCTGGATCTTGTATTCAGTTTGGAACCACGGGCCCCTAGACTCTGGGTAGATCGTCCTTTGAAAGGGCATGTAATCCTGCTGCGAAACATGAAGGGGAAAGGGTTCGAAGCCATTTTGCCCAAGGATTCGGGGTTGGAGGTTGATGGCTTCCCGCGTCATCTAGCGTGGGGCGATCTCGATGGAGATGGGCGGAGCGAGCTTTTGCTCACCTTGAGTGATGGCCCGCTGCGGATCTTCTCTATCGGGGCAAAATAGAAGGCTGTGCAAAAGCTCTGTCGGTCCCGTGTGCCCGCTAGGTTGGACGGTGAAGATTGGAAGCGGTTTTGTGCGATCCGGGATTCTATATTCAGGCAAACGAACCTTTTTGGTTAGAGTTAGGATTTTGGATTTGAGATATATTCACGAATTTTATGATCCGGATAAATTTGTTCTATCGTGAGGATAAAATAGTCAAATGTTTGAATACATGCAAGATGCTAACAATTAGGGTGTTAAGAGATGCCTTTTGGGCTTGTTGATCTTCTTTTAGTTTTTGTCGGTCCGGCTGGATCAAATTGACATCGTAGGTATTTGAGAATTTAAGTAATCCCGTTTTCAACCCTCACTGAACTGCAAGAGTCAGCGAAAAACGTGTTTCCCTAAAAATCCCCAATGAGGCCTTCCCCGAGGCCCATACCCTGTAATCAGCTACCCTCTTTCTATTTTCGGCGATCCCAATAGCCGCAAGGTACACGCGTGCCCGTAGGGCTCGGTGTGTCCGGCTGCCGTGTTCGCCCAAATACCATAAACACCGCTAATGAATAAAAATATCAGACACACAAATCGATACACAGGACCTAGACGTAGCAGGCAGGCTTTGCTCTGTGGCGCTGCGCTTCTAGTTGCTCCCTTGTCGTTCGCTCAGCAGGACGATGAAGATGAGGAGATTTTCGAGCTTTCACCATTCACGGTAGAAGGAACGGAGAATCAAGGCTACCGCGCTACTTCAACCCTTGCTGGTACTCGTATCCGTACGGACCTCAAGGATGTTGGTTCTGCAATCTCAGTGATCACCGCCGAGTTCTTGGAGGATACCAACTCGAAGACGACAGAAGACCTTCTGGTATACACTACTGGTACTGAGGTTGCGGGCCAAGGTGGTAACTTCGCAGGCCAAGGCGATGGAGCTATCTTGAACGATGGTTCGCACGTCGAGCCTGTATCCAATACGCGTGTACGCGGTCTTGCTGGCGCGGATAATCTTCGCGATTTCTTCCTCTCTGATATCCCTTGGGATTCTTACAATGTGAACCGAGTGGATTTGCAGCGTGGCGCGAACTCGGTTCTCTTCGGTATCGGTTCGCCAGCGGGTATTATCAATAGCTCGATCAACAGTGCGAATTTCGAGAACTCCAACAAGATCGGTGTAGAGTTCGGCTCCTTTGGCTCATTCCGTTCAACGCTCGATGTGAACCGCGTGTTGATCGAGGATAAGTTGTCGGTGCGGTTCTCGGCATTGTATGACGATAAGCAATACCGTCAGGATCCTGCTTTCAGAGAGGATCAACGCGCTTTTGTCGCTCTGCGTTGGGAGCCTGAATTGTTTGCAGCTGACGGAGCTCACACTGAGATCCGCGCTAATTTCGAGACGGGCGATATCGACGGAATCAATCCACGACTCTCTCCACCAATGGACGCGATCACTCCATGGTTCGAGTCGATGGATCAGCTTACAGTTCCTTGGTTAAATTCGAATCTCCTGACGAACAAGGCTGAGGATGAGTACAATCCTTACCTCGGCGCGGCGGGTAACCGAATCTGGGACGGTAACGTGGTTGCCTTCAACAGCGCGGATGCGACTTCGCAGTCGTTTGCGTTTGCGGCTTCAGGCAAGAATTATCCAGAAGGTGGTACGAACAATCCTTTCAACGGATCTTACAAGGGCATCGTTTCTTACAACAACATCGCCAAGAACCTCGATCTGCCAGGTTCTGTTGTTAGCCCGTACAAGTCGAAGTCACTGACTGACGCGTCCGTATTCGATTTTTACAACAACCTGATCGAAGGTGAAAATCGTCGAAACAGCAGTTCGTTCGATGCTTACAATGTCAACCTCAGCCAAACGTTCTTCGACAACCAGCTTGGTTTTGAGGTCGTGTTCGACGAGCAAGACGTTGATTGGAGCTGGAAGCACTTCCTTGCGTGGGATGCTGCTACGATCTCGGTGGACGTTATGGAAACGCTCATCGATGGCTCTCCCAATCCGAACGTTGGCCGCCCGATGCTGATCGGCGGTGGCGGATCTGCAGGTAGCGGACGCGTTGATCGTGAGAGAAGCACGCAGCGTTTCACGGCGTTCGCGAACTACGATTTCCGCGACAAGCTCGATTCGGACTCCATGCTGGCAAGAGTTCTCGGTAGGCACTCGTTTACCGCGAACTACACCACTCAGGAGATCACTGAGCTTCGTCGAGGCTGGAACAATTGGTTTGTTGGCAGCGGCTACGGTCCGACCTCTGATGTAGCAGTCGGTCAGGCGGGACGTGACGCTACTACGATCACATATCTCGGCCCGGATCTGCGTGGTTCCTCGACTTACAAAGGTCTGAACCTTTCTCGACTCACAGCTATCCAGGAAGCGGCGAGCGACAGAATCATGCAGTGGGACTCCACTTCGGCGAGCGTCATCCAGTACGATCTGCCAATCGTGAACCCGAACTCGTCCTCCTACAACGATGCGAACCGTCCTTACACGCAGGCCTCCAAGTTCATCGACAAGATCGATTCGGAAGTTCTCGTATGGCAAGGTTTCATGTTCGGCGGCAATGTTGTCCCGATGGCGGGATGGAGACGCGACACGGACTTGAACCGTTCTGCTGGAGCTCCAAACAAAGTCGGTGGTCTGATCACCAACTACGCGGATCCAGATTGGGTGTATGCGACTGATCCTGCTTCTGATTTCTACAACGAAGTCGAAGGTCAGACCCGTACATACAGCATCGTGGTGCACATGCCGGAATCGATTACCGAGCAGCTCCCATGGGGCATGACCTTGTCCGCCTTCTACAACGAGTCTGCGAACTTCCAGCCAAACGCATCTCGTCGCGACATTCTTGGTAATGCGATCCCATCGCCAACCGGTGAAACGGAAGACTACGGGATCAACATCTCAGCTCTGGAAGGAAAGCTCTACCTGAAGATCAACAAGTACAAGACCTTGGTGAACAATGCGACCCTGTCCGACGAGCTCGGCAACGCTTACCTTATCGGCGCGGGTGAAGCTTGGGGACAGGCGGCTGCTTACCACCTTGGCCAAGATGACGGCATCTGGCCGGGTAACGGAGACTACGGTACCACTTCCGAAGGTTCCGCCTTTGGCGCTGGCCATACGCTCCGTTGGGAACCGTCCTACGACTACTTGGTTAACGATTCGGAAGGGCGTGAGCCATGGTCCGACGGGTATGAGAATACCTTCAGTCAAGCTGGCATCGACGAGCAGTACGACATCCAGCGTAGGTCTACCGAGGATTGGCTTTCAAAGCCAGTTCCTGACGCGTTCCAAAACGCTTGGGGTATGTCAGGCTACAACATGGGTACCGGCGAATGGAGCATGAATTCGGTTGCCGTTACGGGTGACACGCTCTCTGAAGGTACTGAGTTCGAGTTGGTCTTCAATCCGACCGAGAATCTCAACATCGCTCTCAATGGCTCCAAGACCAAGGCGCAACGTCTCAATCTCGGCCGAGCTTACTCCGAGTGGATTGAAAAGAGATACCAGGATTATCTCGGGCCTATGGGTGATATGCGTCTCTGGGGTCCAGGCAACTGGGCGTTGCAAACAGGAGCAGGTGGAACCGTTCGCGACAAGTTCAACAACGAGACCTATCCTGCATACTTGCTCGCTTTGGCTCTCAATGGAACCGATGTGCCCGAGCTTCGTCCATGGCGTTTCAACCTCGTTGCTAACTATGACTTCTCCGATGGCGTGATGAAGGGCAGCAACGTTGGTATGGGCTACCGTTGGCAGGATGAGAACGTAACTGGTTTCGGGCTCAACTCGACCCTCGATGGCTACGACGCGAATAAGCGTTACTATGGACCGACGGAGGATTCCTTCGACTTCTGGATAGGGCGCTCGCAGAAGATCTTGAACGACTCGGTGGATTGGAGAATCCAGCTTAATATCAGAAACGCCTTTGGTGATAAGAAGCTGATCCCTGTCACGGTGCAGCCGGATGGTACGCCGGCCGCGTACCGAATAGCGGAACCGACGACCTTTACGGTGAGCAATACCTTCGAGTTCTAGCTACTTCGTCTTTTTCATAACCCTTGTCTTTAGCGCGGGCGCCTCAGTTTCTCTGGGGCGCCTTTTTTTGTCCCTCGTCTTGGAGAATCCCCGAGTGATCTAGCGTTTCTTTTTCGATTTGGGGTATTTTGAGCTTCGCCCGCTTAGTGCTCTTGGGCAGAGTCCGGTCATGGTCACCCGTCTCGCGGAATGGTTCGAGTCTCACAACCAAAGCATCGCCTTTGCTTTGGCCTGCTTGCTGACGCCGTTTTTCTATATCGTGAGCTTCCCGCCGTTCGAAGTGAACGAGGCTGCGTATGTCTTTCTGGTCCCGTTCGTGGTCTGGTTGAGCTTCGTCCCTCGTTCTCGCACGGTGTTTCTGTCGGGGCTCGGTATTGGCTGGGGCTCGTGGATTGTACTCATCTTTTGGCTACATAATGTAACTTGGGCGGGCATGATTATGCTTGCGGGGATTATGGGGCTGCATTTCGCGGTTTGGGCTTGGGCTGTGGCAGCCATTGCGAGGAGAGCGAAAGGGAAGGGGCTTTGGTCAGGTGTGCCTTTGGCAATAGGAGCGGGGGCTCTGTGGGTGGTTATCGAGCATATCCGGACTCATATTTTTACTGGATTCCCTTGGCTGCCGCTGTCGGCGAGCCAGGTGAACGAGCCGATTATGCTGCAAAGCGCGTCGGTGTTTGGGAGCTGGGTTGTTTCGTTTGCCCTCGTGTTGCTCAATTTTGGAATCGCGGCCTACCTGATCCGTCTGGTGGAGTATGCTCGCACGCGGAAGCGTGGGATTTGTCCTGAGTTCTACATCGCCCTCTCCTTTGTGGTCGGGATTAGCTTTTTGCTGCTTCGGCTCAGTTCGGGGCAGGAGCGCGAAGACACGTTTCGGGCCGCTGTGGTTCAGCCCAATGTTCCTCAGGACCAGAAGTGGGACGCGGAGGCGGAGCGAAAGATTCTTAGCGACTTGGAGCGTTATACCTTGGGGATGAAAGGGGCGCGGCCCGCCGCCGTTTTTTGGCCGGAAACGGTTCTGCCGTATCCGTTAAACGATGACGGTCCGATGGAATCTTGGGGCACCCGACTTGCGACACAACTGGGGGTTCCTATCTTTGCTGGGGCGCTTGGCATCGAAGGTGAGGCGGGGAATCGTGACTGGTTTAACAGCGTCTTTCAGATTCGTCCGGAGTACGGCTTGTTTCCGCTTTACTATTCGAAGCAGCACCTTGTTCCGTTTGGCGAATACATTCCCTTGCGCTCGCTTTGGCCGTGGATGGAGAAGGTGGTCCCGATCAATGGAGATATTCTCCCAGGGGAGAAAACGCAGCTTCTTCCCTTGCACCTTGAAGATACGACTCTGCGAGTGGGCTCATTAATTTGCTTTGAAGATGTCTTTCCTGCGATTGCGCGTGAGGCGGTCAAGGAAGGGGCGAGTCTTCTCTACGTGGCGACGAATAGCGCTTGGTACGGAAAGAGTTCGGCCGCAGCCCAGCATCGCTCTCACTCGGTCCTCAGGGCAGTGGAAACGCGGCGTCCAGTCTTGCGGGTGGGCAACGATGGATGGACGGGCTGGATCGACGAATACGGCAGCATCAAGGGCGCGATCGAACCTTGGGTGCAATCTTCAGCGACCTTGGAAATCACTCGCGATCGTCGCTGGATCGGGAAGGAGACCTTTTATGTGAAGCACGGTGACTGGTTCGTCTGGCTTTGCTGGGGGTTGTTGGCTGCTTGCTGGTTTGTTGCCCCGAAGCTGAGGGAGTCTTAAGCGTGCGAATCGGCAGCAAGCGGTGTCATTGAACTTCGCTGAATAGCCTGACGCAAAGATCTGCGAAGAACTGAAGTGCTTCCGCTTGGCGTTCTCTGCGGATATTGGGCTCCTCAGATTCAATTGTTTGCAGTGAAGGGTCTACGCTGAACACGCTGTCGAAATCGATCTCGGGAAACCATCTCTTGTGCAAGGATCGGTTGGAGGGCTCAAACGCATCCAAGATTCGGGTACGGGTTGAGTAGCTGGCGAATTCAGGGTGTTTTCTGAAAAGGATCTCTTCGTCTGCGTACCTTTCCAGAAGGACGCGAAGGCGATTGGAGAATGGCTCTTTTTGCAAGCGTCCCACCTTTGAAAGGGCTTCGCAGAGGTAGGGATTTAAGGACCGGTTTGTGGCGGCGTAGTCCTGTTTTTCTATCGTAAGCTTAGAGCCTATTTTATCTAGGAAATCGTCGATTAGGGAACCGCCTTTTAGGGCTTCTCTAACGAGCGGAATGACTTTCGCTTGGCAGGTCGGGAAGGAGTTGAGGACGCGTTCTACGTTTGTGTCGTAATTTGGATACAGGGAATTTAGGCGTTCTTCGACGAAGGAATCGAATGACTGGCCTTGGTGGTAGATCCATTGAGTCCAGGCGGAGAGGAAGAAGTCGTCTTGCTTGCGAATGTACATGACGAGCTCTATCTCTTGGAAGCGGCTGGCGAGTTCGTTCAGGGCGAGTTCGTATCCGGGGCCGAAGTTCGCTAGGTTTTCGGCTGAAACGACGACTGTGTGCGCCTTATTGCTGCGGGCCGATTCGATGAACGTGTCGAGTTGGCGGCGGTATTCCTCCGGATCGGAACCCTCTGCGAGGTAGTGGAAGAGTAGTGCGGGACCCAGTGCTTTGTCCGGATACGTGGAATCGTAGGGGCTCTTGAAGTCCTTGTCGGGAAGTGCGATGCCCTCGTCACGCAGAGTTCGCCAGTTGTCGTATAGGCAAGTCTGTATGGCTGAGGAGCCGCACTTGGGGAAGCCGGGATGGATAACCAGTTTCATTGGGGTGTCGACTAGCGACAAAAGGGCACGATTGCCAACTCCTTTAAACTAATCCTTCTGCTGTCTCGCTTTATGGGCGGCGGAGACTTTCACGTATTTGGCGGCCCAGTTCTTGATCTTGGCCTGTTCCTCTTCGGTGAGCTGGCGTTTCACTTTCGCGGGAGAGCCGAGTACCATGCTGCCAGGAGGGATGATGGTGCGAGGGGTGACGAGAGCTCCGGCGCCGACGATGGAGTTGTGACCGATGACCGCTCCGTCCAGCACGGTCGCTCCCATGCCGATCAAGCATTCGTCCTCGATGGTACAGGCGTGCACGATCGCGGCGTGCCCGATGGTGACGTCCTTGCCGATTATGACGGGATAGTCGTCGGCCAGATGGACGATGGTGCCGTCTTGCACGTTGGAGCGGTCGCCGACTTCGATGTAGTTGATGTCGCCTCGCACGACGCAAGCTGGCCATACGCTGGCGTTTTCGCCGAGCCGAACGTCGCCGATGAGGGTCGCTTGTGGAGCGACGTATGCGCTTTCTGGGACTTGCGGGTCCTTGTCGAGGAAGGTTTCGAATTGTTCTTCGAGCGTCATGATAATTTGAAGAGTTTGCGGGCGTTCAGCCCGAGGATCGCTTTGGTTTCGGAAGAGGTAAGAGTGGTGTTTGTCAGCTCAGCCAAGGGCGCTGAAAACTCTGGAGAGTTTTTGTCCTTGGGAAAAACGCGAAGCGGATAGTCAGTCCCGAACAAGATTTTGTCCGGACTGATGGTGTCGCAGAATTTACGATACACGGGCTCTTTGTAGAGAAGCGGGCAGGCGGCGGTATCGTAATAGACGTTTGCGGGAGCTGATTCTTTGACGCGAAAGGCTTCGCAGCCGCCGAGGTGAGCGAAGATGAACTGAGTGCTAGAGTGTTCGTTGGCGAGTTTGAGAAGCTCGGAGTAGGGAGTGGTGATTTTTCCCGGGTAGTCGTGAGTCGTCGGATCTGTAACGTGAAAGTTTGCGACTGCGTCGTATTGCCCTGCGAGCTCAAGCGCTTGATGCAGGATGGGATTTGAGTAGGCGTATCCTTGAGCGGGGGGATTAAGCTCTCCAAGGCCTTTGAAACCGGAGTCGAGGGCTGACTTAAAGAGGTCGATTGCTGCTTCTCCTCCCAACGCGTTGAACGGAGCAAGGGCAGACAAACGGTCCGGGTGTTGGCTAATCCACTGTTTTTGCCATGCTTGGTTTTCGACGCAGCTGTCATGTTTTTCCCAATACCAGGCGAGAATGATGGCATGTTCTACCCCTGCTGCGTCCATGTCTTCGAGGAGCTCGTCGACTGTTTTCCAGGCTTGAAGGCTTTTGCCCTTTGGAGGGGCGACGCAAGAGAGCCAGTACGTTTCGCCACGCTTTTCCGCCCAAGCCTTAGGAGCGCTGAAGACTTCCGGAGGGTAGAGGTGGATGTGGCTGTCGACGATCATTGCAGCCACGTGTTAGCCAACTACGCGCTCCCTCATTAGTTCGAGGCTTTCTCTAACGAGGGCTCCCATGGACGTGCAGCGCAGGAAGCGATCGCTTTTATAATGTGTGGCAAGGCCTTCCCGGAGCTGCATTACGTTTTCGCGTGGGGCTAGCGTATCGTTTGACATGCTATCCAGGAGGGCTTTGAGCCGGAGGTGGATCGCGTCGATCCGTCGAGATATCAAGGCGTGCTCCTCGTGCTGATACTGGAGGGCTGTCTTTGTATCGATGTGGCGGGCACAGAATTCGACGATGGGGTTGTTTTCCTTGAAGAACTGCGGGAGGTAGAAGTTTTTCCGGCCGTCGTAGGACTGTTGGTCGAAATCCATGGCTCGGATACGAAGCTGAGTATCTTCGAAGTCTGGTGTGATGCCGACGACGAAGTTGTAGGGGCGCATATCTCCAAGGAGTCTTACGAAGCAACGCTCGTTGAACTTGATCATTTCCTTGGCGATACGGATGGCTTTGAGCCGTTTACTTTCCATCCAGTCGTCGATGAATATGTCTCCGGGCAGTCCGACCACGTGCTCTTCGACTAGGGTGTCGCCGAAGGTGATGTAGAACATGCGGTTTGGGGAAAGCAGGTGCTCGAGCTCGAGACCGTAGATGCGGGAGGCATCCGCCTTTTTGACGTAGAAGTAGTCTTGGTTGTCGTTGCGGGAATTGACGATGCGGATGCGGAAGGGTTTTGAGTTTCCGAAGACGCAGTAGTCGATCCGGTCCACGTAGAGGTGCTCCATGACGGACTCGTCTCCGCCCGCTTTTAGGATGGCGTACACCCGCTTCAGCCCTTCGTTGAGCTGTCGCATGATAAAGGGCTCGTAGATAAGGGTTTCCCAAAGAGTGTCCTCTCCGTTCGCATCGTATAGAGGGGCTCCCATCTGGAATCGTTCAAGCTGGTTGTAACGAATGGGCAGGGCTTGCTCACGGTTGTAGGTGGTGAGGTAGTGGCGTAGGTTTTCGCAGATGTCGACCGACGGTTTGCGGAGGGTTCTGGTTACCCGTCTGCGTCCAGTGGTTTTGCGGGTAGGTTCTAGAAAGTCTTTGGGATCTTCTGCTGAGGACACGATGCTTGTTTTTGATGGTTGTGTGGAAGGCTATCTTTGAGGGGCTTCGCCTCAAGGTCAAAGCGGCCAGGCGGATCGTCCGGGAGTGGCGAGTGGAGGGGAGTATTTCTGATGTTTATTCAGTCTAGTCCGCTGGCTTATGGCGAGCGGTGTTGCCAGTCCAGAGAGCTTCCAGTCCGCTCGGGGCATCTCGCGGAGCAAACCAGGGTTTGCGGTCGCAAAAGTGGAGGAGTCGGCAGGTTTCGAGTTCGGTTGTGTCCGAGTAGTCCTTTTTGATCAAGTTGTACTCTGTCGGGAGGAGGCCTAGATCGATCTTTTGGCTTTGTATCCACTTATTGATGATGCCTTGGTCTCCGGCGTTATAGCCGCTGCGTCCTGGGTTCTCCCGGGCGATTGTTTTTAACTGCTCTACCGAGGCGTTTCCTTGGATCGACTTGTGGATGGAGAGGACTCCGGTGTTTATTTCGGTGGCATGTCCTTTGTAGCCTCGGGTCTTTCTAAATCCGGTATCGATCGCGGCGAGAAGCTGATGCTGGCTGGCTTGGAGGAGAAGGGGAGCGGGGCGAAGGCAAAGGAGGTCGCTATCGAGGAAGATGTTTCGCTCGTAACCGTAATCTTGAAAAGCCTCGAACTTGTAGAAGGTTTCGGCGTGTCGTTTGGAGCGACTCTTTTTGTAGGGGCGGATCCCGTCGTATTCGGATTTGTCGATTCGGTGGCGCTGTTCGCACTGAGCAATGAGCGAGGGGTGGGTGAGGACTTCGCTGTCGCGGCTTAAGGCGATGACGGGCAGCTCGGGATTGCGGGTCTTCCAGGATTCGATCAGACGAAGGGTGCCGGGCAAATAGAGGGAATCGGTGAGAACGACGATACAGAGGGAGTTGCTCTGCATTGCTACTTGATTTGGAGGGATCGAAGCCGGTTCAGGGCGGCTGTGAGTTCCTGGAGTCGGATTTCTGCGAAGTCGCCCTTGCCAAGTGTCG
Source organism: Pelagicoccus mobilis (assembly GCF_016595505.1). Classification (GTDB taxonomy): domain Bacteria; phylum Verrucomicrobiota; class Verrucomicrobiia; order Opitutales; family Opitutaceae; genus Pelagicoccus; species Pelagicoccus mobilis. The sequence continues at coordinate 51,991 of NZ_JAENIL010000047.1, forward strand.
AGAGGCGATCCGTTTCGGCAGCCTCGAGGCTCTTGTTCAAGGCGAGAGGGATAGGAGCGTTTTCGAAATAGCCTTCTTCGAGGGCGAAGAGGAGGGCGGCTCCGATGGTTTTGGCTTGGGAGTTGTCGATGAGCTGCGGGATGAGCGATAGGTCGATCTCGTCGTCGCCGAAAGTCAGGGAGCGGCTATCTCTGGTTTTGACGCGGCTGCGACCGCGAGCGTAGGGGTTGATCGATTCGGACCTCGCGAAGCGCTTGGAGTCTTGCGGACTCAAGGCTAGGGTCTCGGGATCCAGTGGAATCTCGTTGCGAGGGCTATCGCAGAGGGCCTTGGCTTCGACGGTGAGATCTTGGGGTATGTAGTTGTCGAGTGCGACAACAAGGTTCGCTGGTTCGAAATAGTCGCCGGAACCTCCGAGTACGATGACAGTGGATACACCACATTCCTCGTAGAGCGAGCGAGCTCGTTGCACGAAAGGTGTAATCGGCTCTTTGTCGCGTGCGATCAGTTTTTGCATGCGAGCATCGCGAATGAGTAGGTTTGTCGCCGATATGTCTTCGTCGAGTAAGAGCGTACGACTGCCAGCCTCAAGTGCTTCGATGATGGAGGCTGCCTGGGATGATGAGCCGGACGCGTTTTCGGTTGAAAAAGCGGAGGAGTCTTTGCCGCCGGGGAGTTGCCCGATGAAAGGAGAGAGGTCGACCTTGGCGACGGACCGTCCGTCTTCAGCTCTCACTTTTGTTGCGTCTCTCCTTGTCACGACGAGTTCGCGGCCATCACCAGGACGGTGATTGTAGACTCCGCGTTCGAGGGCGGCAAGAAGGGTTGATTTTCCGTGATATCCGCCACCAACGATGAGGGTGACGCCTTCTGGTATGGCCATTCCGGATACGGTTCCAGCGTGAGGAAGATCGAAGGATTGGCGGAGTGAATCGGGGGAGCGAAAAGGGACGGCTCCTTGCATTGGGCGTTGATCGATGCCGGAGGCTCGGGGGAGAATGGCGTCGTCTGCGGCGAACGCTACGAGTCCGCGACCTGCGAGTTGGGAGCGTAGGGTGTCGGCATCTTCAGCCGTATCAGCGAAGGACTTGATTTTCGAGGTGTCGATATGATCGTAGCAGAGCGTGTCCTCGACGATGCCAGGAAGCTCTTCGCATAGCAGTTCGGCGGCGGAGCGCCCGCGAATACGGCGTCCGTTTGCGGGGAGGCCGACGGAGAAGCGTATGATAGTTGAGTCCTCGTCGATTTCGAGGCAGCTACGCTGCAGGAGTTCTTGGCCAGGTGTGTCGATGGCGATGAGGCCAGACTTTCCCGAGCCCATTCGGCCGGAGGCTTGTCGGCACGCTTTCGAGAATTCTAGGGCGAGGTAGTTTTCAGTGCCAGTACGGCGGGAGGCGTTTGAGAAAAGGTCGGTGGGGAGTTCGGACTCGACGTGCGGGAGAATGACGGAGAGGCGGGAGGGGGAGGCGAAGGGATCTCCTTGGACTTTGTCGACGTAAAGGCTGAAGAAACCGAAATCGTAGCGACCTCGAATGTCTTTGTAAGCTGGATACGGTCGCCCATCGATACGTTGTAGGTGCTGAGTGAGGTCCTCTCTGGTTTTCATGGGTTTGAGCGTTCGTAGGAAAAGATGAATTGCTGTGCGAAGCCTGCGTAGTCTCCATAGTGGACGCGGCCGAATTGGGAGAGTTGAGGTGGGTTCCAGCCTGTTAAATTATAGCGTTTTTCGAGGACCTTGATAATCCAAGTGTCTACGGGGAAAGCTTCGAGTTTTGCGGCGCCGAAGAGGAGGGCGCAGTCGGCGATTTTTTCACCGACTCCTGGAAGTTGGACAAGGCGTTCTTTGGCTTCTTGGTAAGGTGCCGCTTCGATCTGATTGAGAAGCTTGGGGTTGTTTGCTAGAAGGTCGGCGGTCTTCTTGATATTTTTGGCTCGGAAGCCGAGACCAAGGGCGCGGAGGTCCGCTTCACTCGCTGCTGCTAGCTGCTCCCATGTAGGAAGGGCGTGGATACCGGGGTGAATCTGATTGCCAAGCGATTCCGCCATGCGTTCGCACATGACCTTGATCTGTGGGATCTGCTTTGTGGCTGAGCAAAGGAAGCAGAGAACTGCCTCTGCAAAGGGCTGCTTCAGGATTCGCAGGCCGGGATAGGCTTTGAGTGAAGTGGCAAGGTGTGGATCGCTTCTCCAAGGGAGCTGGTCTATGGCGGCGTCCCAGTCGAAGTCGGTGCGTAGGTAGGTTTTGAGTTCCTGCTTGGTGCCCTTGCTTTGTTTCGGGAGCGAGTACTTTAATTCACCATCTTCTGAGAGTCGTAAGCGGGCTACGTTTTGTCCCCAGATTCCTTGCCAGCAATTCTCTTCTTCCTGGAAGTTCCAGCGAAAGGCTTGGCCTCCGTCGAGGGTTTCAGCAAGGGTGTCGGGAGTGAAGGGCGTTTTTAGGGGAAGCGTTTTCCAGGGAGTCCAATCTGGCATGTGAGTTCGCGGGCTGAAGCACCGCGCTACGGGTTATTCTGACCAGAGGAAGCTTTGGGCGGAATCGATCGGCTTGCTGGAGGAGTCGAGGAGCTCGATCTTCCACGCGACTGGGTGCGAGTCGCCGCTTTCCCATTCGCCTCCGGTGAAGCCTACGAGGATTCGTTTCTTGTTCAGTTCGATAACGGGCAGAGTGAAGGAGTGGATGTCTTGGCTTCCTGATTTGACGTACTGTACTTTTACTTCGGATACTTTGGGCAAGATGCTTTTGTCTTTGGCGAGCAAGGACACGTAGAAACCGTCCCGACTGGTCTCGTCGCTGCGGAAAACGGAGTAGCGCCCGTCGCTGTGCTTGCCGGTGAAGAACTCGCTGAATCGCTTGAACGAGTCGGCGTCGCGGTGGTTGGTAGAAATGATGGTCAGCTCCGCGTTTGCGCTGGCGGCAAATAGGAGAAGGGCGATGAGGGTGAAAAGGGTCTTCATGGTGGATTGATGCGGCTTTGTCTACCAACCGTAGTTGCGACGAATTCGAATCGGCTCGAAAAGGTCGGTAGATATTTCCTGGAGAAAGCGGCTTGGGTTTAGGAACATGCTTGGGCCGCCTTTTGTATTCATCTTTGGGTACAGGACGTAAAGTTCGTCGCGTGCCCGGGTGACGGCTACGTAGAAGAGGCGGCGTTCCTCTTCGGTATCGCCGACGTCGATCGAGCGGCGGGTGGGGAAAAAGCCGTCGGCAGCTCCGATTACGAATACGATATCGAATTCGAGACCTTTCGCTTGGTGAACGGTGGTGAGGCGGATTGCTTCGTCCGAGTCTTCCATGCGTCCAGAGGTCTCTGAGTTGAGCAAAGTGATTTGAGCGATCAGCTCCTGCATCTCTTCGAAGCGAGCCGCAAAACCGACGAGGGAGTTGAGGTCTTCGAGGCGATTGGAATAGTTGGCGTATGCGCCTTGCAAGTACGAGGAGTACCAGCCGTCGATCCCCATCTGTACGACCTCGTCGGGCGAGCCGGTGTCGGCGATTTGCTTCATGTCTCGCAGGCTGATGGCGAGGGATTCGAAGTCTGCCCGGGCGGCGGCTGGGGCTTTCTTAATCGTATCCGGGTGATGGAGGGCATCGATGAAATCGATCTCGTGCTTCTTGGCGACGGCGATTGTGTGGTCGTAGAGCTTTTGCCCGGTCTTCTCGCCGACTTTGGGGAGGAGCAAGAAGATGCGAAGGAAGGCGGTAACGTCGGCGGGGTTGTAGACGAGGCGAAGGTGGGCGACGAGGTCCTTGATGTGGGCTTGCTCGAAAAAGCGTACGCCGCTGGTAATTTGATAGGGGACTCCCGCTCTGGAGAGCTCCATTTGCATGTCTAGGGCGACGAAATGGGAGCGGTAGAGGACGGCGATTTCTCGTGGGTCGCGGCCTTCGTCTATGAGTCCGCGGATGCGAGTGATGACGAACTGGGCCTGTTCGCGAGTGTCCATGGCCTGTACCACGAATGGCTTCTGGCTAGAGGGCTTGTGTGCTCTGAGTTCCTTCTCGAAACCTTGGCTGGTGCGATTCTGGATGATCGCGTTGGCCATGGTGAGGATTTCGGGTGTGGAGCGGTAGTTGGTCTCGATGCGGAGAATCTCCGTTCCGGGGTGGCGATCAGGAAAGGTTAGGATGTTTTCGAAGTTGGCGCCGCGCCAGGAGTAAATGCACTGGGCGTCGTCGCCGACCGCCATGATGCGGTGGTGCGGAGCCATCTTGTCGACGATGGCGGCTTGGAGCACGTTTGTGTCCTGATATTCGTCGACGAGACAGTGACGGAAGCGATTCTGGTAGTGTTCCGCGACTTCGGGAGCGGTTTCGAGGAGCTTTAACCAGAAGACGAGCAGGTCGTCATAGTCGACCACGTTTTGTTCGCGCTTTCGCTTCTCGTAGGCTTCTGCGAATCCTTCGATGCGTTCGATGAACTCGTGGTGTTGAGGGAAGAAAGCGAGAATCGTGCGTTCGATCGATTCGCAGGTGTTGCGGGCCATGCTGATGATGGAGGAGAGAGGGCCCGGCTTGGGGTGCGTCTTGTTTTTGAAGAAGCTAGAGTCGACGGATTCGACGGCGTGCTTGAGGACGGTCTCCGCTTCGCCCGCGTCGAGAATCGTGAAGTTCTTAGGGAGTTCGATGGCTTCTCCGTGCATGCGAAGAAGACGGTGTCCGATGCTGTGGAAGGTGCCTCCCCAGAAGCTGCGACCTTCTACCGCGGTGAGTTCCTCGACGCGGTCGAGCATCTCTTTGGCGGCTTTGTTGGTGAAAGTGAGGAGCAGGATCTCGCCGGGACGAACGCCTTTGCTCAAGAGGTAGGCGACACGGTAGGTGAGGGTGCGGGTCTTGCCCGAACCGGCTCCGGCGAGGATGAGAAGTGGTCCAGGTTCGGCTGTGACGGCGGCGAATTGTTCGTCGTTTAGCTCGGCCCGAAAGTCTATTTCGGGAATGTCAAAAGCGTTGCTTGTCGGGCTGAGGTCAAAGTCCATTCGGTTTTCTTGGGTTCCGGAAGTGTATTATCTCCGGCTTCTACAGTAGCACAAGCGCATCGCGGTGTACGGCTTCAAGTCGCTTGCGGTCAGGGTAGAGTTCGTTGAGTTCTTCGGCTCCCTTGTTGGCGATGGTTTCGATTTCGGAGTTTGAGAAGGACGTTTCGCCACGAGCGATCGCTTCGCCCTTGGTGTTCACGATGTCTACCACGTCGCCCGCCTTGAAATGGCCTTGGACTCCGGTGATTCCTGCTGCGAGGAGGCTGCTTCCACGTTGGATGATAGCGTTGCAGGCTCCTTGGTCTATCTCGATAGAGCCGCTGGCGCGTTGGAAGTAGGCGAGCCAGCGTTTTTTCGATCCCATGGGGGAAGCCGACGCTTTGAAGCGAGTGCCGATCGTTTCGCCGTCAATGATGCGGAGGATGATATTCTCGTCTGAGCCATCGGCGATGAAGGTTTCGCATCCGGATTCGGCGGCGAGTTTGGCGGCTTCTAGCTTTGAAACCATGCCTCCCACGGCGGTAGGCGAGTTTGTGCCTTTGGCGAGGGATTGGATCTCGGGTGTAATCTCTTCGACGACGGGGATTATTTGTCCATCGCCGTCCATGTCTATGAGGCCCGGAGCGGTGGAGAGAATCTGGTATTGGTCTGCGTCGCTTAAGCTGGCGACCATGGCGCCGAGCAGGTCGTTGTTGCCGAAGCGTATTTCGAAATTCGATACGGAGTCGTTTTCGTTAAGAATAGGAACGCAGCCATAGGCGAGCAGTTGCTCGATGGTGGCTTTTGCGTTCACGTAGCGGTTGCGGATGCGCAGCCCTTCATGAGTGAGAAGAATTTGGCCTGCAACGAGGCCGTGCGGCTGGAGTCCGTCTTGCCAGCATTGGATGAGGCGGCTTTGCCCGATGGCGGCGCAAGCTTGCTGCTTCGCTAGAGTCTTGGGGCGGCTTTGTAAGTCTAGCGCCCCCATGCCCATGCCGACAGCTCCGGAGCTGACGATGAGCGTCTCGATGCCTCTTTTGCGCAATTCTTCGACTTGACTGCAGATCGCGTTGATGCGGTCTGTATCAACTTTACCGATACCAGTTGTTAGGATGCCGGTACCAAGCTTTATGACGACGCGTTTCATTTGGGAGGTTTTTAGGCCTTAGGTCTTTAGGTTGAAGGTATGGGCTTGTGAAGCGAAAAGGCTGCAGGTGAATGCACCTACAGCCTAAATTCCTATGGCCGAGAGACCTAGGCAGCGGAGCTGCTTAAACTGTGGTAAGATCCTTTTCCTTTGCAGCGAAGAGATCGTTGATCTGTTTGATCGCAGCGTCGGTCTTGTTTTGGATCTCCTTTTCGTCGGCTTTGAGGTCGTCTTCGGTAATATCGCCAGCTTTTTGAAGCTTTTTGAGGGCATCCATTGCATCGCGGCGTGCGTTGCGAACGGCGACGCGTCCTTCTTCGGCTTGCTTGCTAACGACTTTCACGAGCTCTTGGCGGCGTTCGCCTGTCAGCTCTGGAAGGGGGAGGCGGATAACATCACCCATGATGGCTGGTGTGATACCGATGTTGGAAGCGAGAATGGCCTTCTCGATCGCCTTGATGGTCGATTTGTCCCAAGGCTGGATCGCGATGGTGCGAGCGTCTGGAGTTGTGATGGCTGCCATCTCTTTGAGGGACATTTGGCTGCCGTAAGCCTCGGCAGTGATGCCTTCTACCATTCCAGGGTTGGCCTTTCCTGTATTTACGCCTGCAAATTCATTGCGGGTATGCTCGACGGCCTTATCGGCCTTTTCGTCCATAGTGAGAAATACTGTATCTTCGTCCATTGTTTGGAGGGGTTGTATTTAAATTTAGGAGACGAGTGTGCCGACGTTGTCGCCGACGATGGCTCGTTTGATTGAACTGGTTTCGAACACGAGAATAGGTACCTCGTTGTCCATACAGAGCGAGAACGCAGTGGAATCGAGAATGTTGAGGCGTTGCTGAAGGGCGTCGATATAGGAGAGCTTGTCGTACTTGACGGCGTCGTCGTGCTTCATCGGATCCTTGTCGTAGATGCCGTCTACCTTGGTGGCCTTCATGATGACTTCCGCTTCGATTTCGCTGGCGCGGAGGGCTGCGGTCGTGTCGGTAGAGAAGTAGGGGTTTCCGGTGCCTGCTACGAAAATGACGACTCGGCCTTTTTCGAGGTGGCGGATGGCTCGGCGGAGAATGAATGGCTCCGCGACCTGGTTCATGGGGATCGAGGTTTGTACGCGTGTTTGTACGCCCATTTTCTCGAGGCATTCCATGAATGCGAGGCCGTTGATCACGGTGGAGAGCATGCCCATGTAGTCGCCGGTCGTTCGGTCGACTCCTTGATCTTTGGAGCCCGAGAGACCTCGGTAGATGTTTCCTCCTCCGATCACGATACAGACTTGGACGCCTAGCTCGTGGACTTCTTTTACCTGTTCGCAGATCGTGCGGAGCGTGTTCCAGGAGATCGGATCGCCTGTTTCGGAACAACGGAGTACTTCGCCGCTTAATTTAAGAACGACGCGTTTGAATTTCGGTTTCTCGGCCGGATTTGAAGCTGATGACATTAAAAACTCGTTAAGCCAAAGTGAGTTGGACTCGTCAATGCTAGGTTTGGTTAAGTCTAGGCGGTCTTTCGTGAGATGGCGAAAATATCGTGATTTAGGCGCTTGACGAAGGGGAATCTTATTACCAACTTATCGCTCCTTCAAAGGTTAGCCTGATGGTGTAATGGTAGCACAACTGGTTTTGGTCCAGTCAGTCGGGGTTCGAATCCCTGTCGGGCTGCCACTTCTAAACGAAGAGTTCAGAATGAAGAACGAAGAAGTGGCGCTATGCTTTCCCTTGAGAAAAGGGATGAAGAACCCCGAAGGGGTTTGACGGAGCGAAGCGGAGATGGGGCACGCGGAGCGTGAGTCCGCAGGACCGAAGAGACGGAGTCTCGAAGCCAATCCCTGTCGGGCTGCCACTTCTAAACGAAAAGTTCAGAATGAAGAACGAAGA
>NZ_JAENIL010000048.1 GCF_016595505.1 Pelagicoccus mobilis
AAACTGCGCAAACGCTCAATACAATCGCCCCTAGACAAAAAAACGGCCCGAGGACAAACGCCCTCGGACCGCGACCTGTAAATTTGACTAGCGACTTGGCTTACTTAGCCAAGTACGGGAGCTTAGCAGCAACAGCTGAGATTTCAGCTTCCGCTTCCTTGAGCTCGCCGATCATGTCGAACTTGCCCGCAGCCAATGCGACTTGAGCTGACTCGCGGAGAACTGCGGGAACGCTCTCCTCACCGAAACGGATCTGGAGGTTTTCCACGTCCATTGTGATTTCGACACTCGGATCGGCTTCAACCGCTGCGGAGATCTTAGCGATGTCTTCCTTAGCTGCGATAAAGCAAGGGATACCGAGAGTCGTGCAGTTACCGAAGAAGATTTCCGCGTAGCTTTCAGCGATGATGCCGCGGAAACCGTAACGGAAGATCGCCTGCGGAGCGTGCTCGCGAGAGCTGCCACAACCGAAATTCGCGCCGGAGAGCAAGATGCTCGCGCCCTGGAAACGCTCCTCGTTCAGCGGATGCTCCTTGTCGCTACCGTCTTCATTCTTACGAACATCGTAGAACAAGTACTCGCCCATGCTATCGAATGTCACGCACTTCATGAAACGCGCGGGGATGATACGGTCTGTATCGATTTCGTCGCCAGCTACAGTTACGCCGCGACCTGCTACTTGAGTGATTTTTTCTAAAGCCATTTTCGTGTAGTTCCTTTATGGTTACGCGTTTGCAGTTTCACGGATGCCGAACACTTCGCGAGAGTCAGCGATCACCCCCTTAACAGCAGCCGCAGCTACCATCACCGGGCTCATCAAAACCGTACGACCCGTTGGGCTACCTTGACGTCCCTTGAAGTTACGGTTCGAGGAGCTCGCGCTGAGCTGATCACCGATGAGCTTGTCCGGATTCATCGCCAAGCACATAGAGCAACCTGCTTCACGCCACTCGAATCCGGCTTCGCGATAGATCACGTCGATTCCCTTTTCCTTACAGATCGCGTCAACGATCTGGGAACCTGGAACTGCGATTGCCTTTACGCCTTCCGCGACCTTGTGGCCCTTGATGTACTTCGCAACTTCCTCGAAGTCAGAGAGACGGCCATTGGTGCAGGAACCAACGAAACAAACGTCGACCTTAGTGCCCGCGATAGGAGCACCACCTTCGAGCTTCATGTACTCGAGGGCTTCGGCAGTGATCGCCTTTTCTGATTCAGAGACACTGTCCACGCTTGGGATCTTCTCTTCAATAGTGATCGCCTGTGCTGGGTTGATTCCCCAAGTCACGGTTGGAGCGATGTCGGCTGCGTTGATTGTGACGATGTCGTCGTATTCACAGTCTGCATCCGATGCGAAGGACTTCCAGTTCTCAACCGCAGCATCCCACTCCTCGCCCTTTGGCGAGTATGGACGGCCCTTGAGGTACTCGAAAGTCTTCTCGTCTGGATTGATGTACCCCACGCGAGCACCACCTTCGATAGACATGTTACAAACCGTCATACGCTCTTCCATGGAGAAGTTTTCGAAAACTTCGCCCGCGTACTCGTAAGCGTATCCAGTTCCACCATTCACGCCGAGCTGGCGAATGATGTGGAGGATGACGTCCTTCGCGTAAACGCCCGGACGGAGCTCACCGTTCACCTCGATCTTGCGAACCTTGAGAGGTGCAAGCGCCATTGTCTGAGTCGCGAGCAAGTCACGGATCTGAGTGGTACCGATACCGAAAGCAATCGCACCAAAGGCACCATGAGTAGATGTGTGAGAGTCACCACAAGCGATTGTCGTACCTGGCTGAGTAATACCCTGCTCAGGACCAACAACGTGCACGATGCCCTGCTTGCCTGTGCTCATATCGAAGAAGGTCACGCCGGTTTCCGCACAGTTTTTGCGGAGCTCGTTGATCATCGCATCCGCGAGAGGATCCGCGAATGGCTCAACGCGAGAGTCAGTTGGTACGATGTGGTCAACTGTTGCGAAGGTGCGGTGCGGGTAAGCAACCTTGAGGCCGAGGTCGCGAAGCATGCCGAAGGCCTGCGGGCTAGTTACCTCATGCAAGAGGTGGGTGCCGATCAGAAGCTGAGTCTGACCATTGGACAAGGTACGCACTGTGTGGGCGTCCCATACTTTCTGGAATAACGATTTTCCCATAATTCGTTTAGTTTTCGGATTTTGAAATTAGAGGGCGCAGAAAATCGAACTCCCCACCCCTTTGAGCAATCATAATCCACCAATTTGACTATGGAGCCAAAACCTCGGAATTCGCCGCTTTTCGATAGGAATCAGGAGTCGTTCCTAGACGCTTCCGAAACTGCCGGTGAAACGATGCCATACTGCCGAACCCACTTTGCTCCGCCACTTCCTGAAGTGAAATACCGCGGCGATTTCCCAATAATGCGGCTGCGTGACGCACCCGAAAACTAGCCACGAAATCCACAAAGGTCGTCCCCATTGCTCGGCGGAAAAAACGGGAAAACGAAGCTTCGTCCAAACCAACCATTTCCGCCGCTTCTTCTCGCGAGATTTCGGTCCTAAATCGCCCCTCGACAAATCGCTTCACGGCCTGCACGCGAGCCAGGTCCCTAGCGTTTAAAGAATCCCTATTCCCCTCTCTATCTGAGACTTGCCTAAAGTCAAACCCAGCAACAAGCTCCAAAGCCACCAGAAAACGAGCAAGCCTCAACACCCCTTGGGCCCGCTCAACAGAACGCAACCTAGCCCGCAAACGATCGCGGTCGGAAACGGAGAACTGCAGAGGTTCAGCCATCGCGTTTCGAACTCTTTCCAATCCGCTCATTTCGGGAATTCGAAACAGCGACGCGCCCAAAACATCCCGCTTAAATCGAAGCACAATCGCAGACACGCCTTCCGAGTTTTGAGAAACAGCATCGCTATTCCAAGCGTGCAAAGTCCGAGGCGGGCAAAGCAACAATGTCCCAGCCCGAAACCGCCCCTTTAATCCACCGATCTGCCAATCGCCCGAACCACGCGAAACAAAACAAAACTCGAAGTCCTCATGCTCGTGCAGAGAGTCTCTAAAAAGCTTACCATCAAACTCTTGTACAACTATCGACTGACAATCGATTTCAACTTTAGGCCAATTGGGAAGCATGCCAAGAAAGATAGAGTCATTTTATGACTCAACTCAACTTCCTTTCAACTTAAAGCAACATACCGCAACAACCCTCAGTAAAACACCTTTTCGAGGAACAATCCTCTCGCGGGGGCTGCTTGAACGAGCGGAATACGCTCTTTCGACTCCAACAGTGTATCAACATCATCTAGCGCCAAACGGCCAAGCCCGACGTTCACCACCGTGCCAGCCAAACTTCGTACCATCTTATACATGAATCCATCGGCTTGAAACGAAAGCGTCACGCACTCCGAATCCTGAGTTAAGCGAGCATTTGTGATATGCCGAACTGTAGACTCGTATTCCAATCCCGCCCCTCGACTCGCGGCGAACGCTGCAAAATCGTGTTTTCCAACTAAACGCCCCATTGCCGCCTCTACCAAATTAAGATTCAGACTAGCAGGCACTTCCCAGCAGTAGGGCCATCGAAACGGATCTGCCTCACCAAGCTTCAACCTGTATTGGTAGCGCTTGGACACCGCCGAAAAACGGGAATGAAAGTCGTCGCCAACCGCCACCGCAGACTCTACCCGAATCGATTTCGGCAATAGGGCACGCAGGGCCTTAACCAAGGCCTCCCCACCATGCTTCCAGTCACGATCAAAATGGAAAACCTGCTCGAGAGCATGCACCCCAGCATCCGTCCTCCCGCTGCCTTGAATACCCGCAGGTGATTTGAAGAGCTTGCCCAGCACATCCTCAATGACCTGCTGGACCGAAAGCTTGTTTGGCTGCTTTTGCCAGCCAGCGTATTCGGTCCCGTCATACGAGCACGTACACTTCCAACGCATCAATAATACTCCTCTTCGCCTTCATCGTACTCTTCGTACGGATCGTACTCCGGGAGCTGGATATTCTGACTCAGATAATCCTGAAGAATCAGGCTCGCCGCCACGGAATCGATTTTCCCAGAGCGACGCAACTCGTCATTCCGGCCCTTCGGAAACGCCTTCGAAGCCTCCACCGACGTTAGCCGCTCATCCAGTCGATGTACTGGAAGATCGATTTTCTTTAGCAGCTTCTCGATGAACGCGTCGACTTCCTTAGCCTTAAACCCCACAGAACCATCCATATTATAGGGATAGCCGAAAACGAGGTCGGTGGCGCGACGCTCCTTAGCGAGCGCCACCAGAGCGTCGATTCGCTCTGGCTCGGTATCTTCGACAATTGCAGGAAGAGGGGTGGCCACACCTATATCATCTCCGTAGGCTACACCAACCCTCCGCTCCCCGTAATCGACGCCAATACAACGCATTTTAAAAAGCGAAAACTACATCAAACGCTTCAGCGCTTCCTCTTCGCCCAGGGCGCGAACCATGTCCTTGATCTTTTGCGCCTGATCCTTCGGGCAAATCAAAGTGGCATCGCCGGTATTTACTACGATCAAGTCATCAACGCCTATCAAAGCCACGAGGTGGTCCTTTTCGGAAACAACTATATTATTGGAAGCGCCAAGATAGCGGGCTTCACCCTTGTTCACATTCCCCGACTTGTCTGCCGGGTAGTGACGCTCGATCGCCGGCCAAGCTCCAACGTCATCCCAATCGAACGTAGCTGCGAGAGTAAGAACATTCGTAGCCTTTTCCATTATAGCGAAGTCCACAGAGATCTTCTCCAACGTTGGGTAGAGTTCGCTCAGCAGTCCGACGAGGTCCTGACCTCCCTGCATTCCTGCTTCGATCTCCTTGAGTCCCGTCATGAGAGTCGGCGTAAACTCCTCCAGAGCTGCAGAAATAGTATCTACGCTCCAAACGAACATACCCGCGTTCCAGAAGTACTCTCCACTTTGCAAGTAAAGCTTAGCAGTTTCCAGGTCCGGCTTCTCCTTAAACTGGCGAACGCTAAATATGTCACGCCCGTCGATAACATCCTTCACCGGGCCGCACTGAATGTACCCGTACCCGGTCGCAGGCTCGGTTGGCTGCACACCTAATGTAACGAGACTCGGCGACGTTTCCGCCGCCTTGAAAGCAGTGTCGAGGGCTGCTTGATATGATTCCGCGTCATTGATCAACGCATCCGCTGGAAGCATCGCCATAGAAGCGCCTGGATTTCGCTGCTTGACCAACAACATCGCCAAACCAACCGCTGCCGCCGTGTCACGCCCTACCGGCTCCGCCACAATATTAGCTTCGGGCAGCATCGGGCAAACATCGCGTACCCCGTCCACCTGCTCGCTATTGGTAATTACTATAATATTCTCCGCTGGAAGAAGTCCTACTAGCCTGTCAACCGTTTGGGTAAGCATCGGCTTCTCCCCAACGATCGGAAGCAAGTGCTTCGGACGTGCTAAACGGCTAGCCGGCCAAAACCGCTCACCTTTTCCACCAGCCATGATTACTGCATAACGATCAGCCATGCCACACCACAAACCGGAAGACGCCCCATCCGTCAATCGCGAACCCACATACACCTAAGCAACCTTTTCGCGTCAAAAACGGTTGATTCCGTTTTAGCTATCTTCAAAAACACCCAATATGTCTTCGACAGCCAACGAACCGCTCAGCTCAGTAGAGCTAGCACGATACAGTCGCCACATTCTATTAGAACAAATAGGCGTCTCCGGTCAGGAAAAACTAAAGAACGCCAAAGCTCTCGTCATCGGAGCGGGAGGACTAGGCAGCCCCGTCTCTCTATACTTGGCAGCCGCCGGAGTCGGAACGATCGGACTCGCCGACTTCGATAAAGTCGAGCTACACAACCTCCAGCGTCAAATAATACACGGCCAGTCAGATATCGATCGTCCTAAAATAGAATCGGCCAAAGAAACGCTTCAGGAAGTAAATCCACACGTGAAACTCCAGTTTCACGAAGAGGGTCTCCAGCCCCACAATGCCGTGGAGCTCTTCAGCCAGTACGACATCATTGTCGACGGCACTGACAATTTCGCCACTCGATACTTGAACAACGACGCTGCCTATCTCGCCGGCAAGCCCCTCGTCTACGGCTCCATCTTCAAGTTCGAAGGCCAAGCCTCCTTTTTTCATCCAACAAACGGCGGACCATGCTACCGCTGCCTTTTCCCGGAACCACCACCCCCGGGCACCGTTCCCAATTGCGGCGAAGCCGGAGTCATGGGAGCTCTCTGCGGAATAGTCGGTAGTATCCAATCGATGGAGACAATAAAGCACCTAACCGGCGTCGGAGATTCCCTATCCGGAAAGCTACTCTATATCGACACCATGGGCATGAACTTCAAAACGCTAAAGCTGAAGAAAGACCCCCACTGCCCTCTCTGCGGAGAGAATCCCAAATATAAAAGCATCAGTCCCGAAAATTATCAGGAAACCTGCGAAACAAAAGCAGCAGCCTCCAACGAATCAACAGAATCAAATAACATGAGCGAAACACCTCTCGAAATCGATGTAGCCACCACCAATAAACTCCTCGCTCAGGATAATACAGTCCTCATCGACGTACGCGAAAAGTTTGAATACGACATCTGCAATATTGACGGCAGCATACTGATTCCCATGGGAGAAATCCCCGCCCGTTTGGCCGAAATCCCCAAGGACAAGCACATCCTAGTACACTGCCACCACGGAGGACGAAGCCTCAAGGTAGTACACTTCCTTCGAGACAACGGCATCGAGAGCTCCACCAATGTAGCAGGCGGCATCGATGCTTGGTCGCTTCAAATCGATCCGTCCCTGCAACGCTACTAGACAACGTTTCCAAAACGCAAAAAAGCCTGCCCTCAAAACGAGAGCAGGCTTCGAAAAAGAATATAAAAGCAGAATACCTACTTCTTGCCGCGAGCCTTTGTGAGGCCAGCAGCTTTTTTGATATTCTGAAGTGATGGAATAGAGATGCCGAATTCTTTGGCAACCGCAGCTCCCTTTTTGCCAGCCTTCACAGCTTCAATCACTGCAGCCTTTAGCTCTTCAGTGATCTTTGTGCGCTTCGCACGCTTTTTGGCCGCTGGACGTCCACGCTTAGCAGCCGCCTTAGGCTTGCGGCCACGCGTCGGACCTTCGAGGCTTTGCAAAGCGTCGATCAGCTCCGCGCGGGAAGCGAACCCAACAGTCTTGTGCAAGTTTGTCAGCTTCTTGGAGATTTCAGCAGCAGCCTTCTTTTCGAGAGCTTCCAATTTAGCCTTTGTCGCGGCAATTTGTTTTTGCGTATCTGTGATCATCGATTCGTAACAAAGTTCACAATGTTCATTATTCAACCTAAATTGACTATAAAATAGTATTTTAGGCATTTTATATCAGATTTTCAGCTTCTATTTACCGTAGTTCTACGAGGGACTAGTAGCATTACAAGTCCCTCTCCAGTGCGCTAAACACTATTTCATCTATCAGAAACCGCCGGCTTTCACGAAGCGAGCAAACCTCTCAATACATGGATAACGATTCCAAAATACACTCTCTCAAACGCCCGGCCATCGAGCGCATGCTCCGTATCCACCAAGAACTGAAAACGGGCTCGTATCCAAACTGCACGACACTCGCGCGGGAAATGGAAGTAAGCACCAAAACCATCAGTAGAGATCTCGATTTCATGAGGGACCGCATGCTGCTCCCCCTAGAATACCACCAATCCAAACACGGTTTCTATTACACAAAAGAAGTTCAGAGCCTCCCCACAATCGACATTTCCGAAGGTGAACTCCTCGCCCTCTCCATCGCTCGCAAAGCCATGGACCACTACAAGGGCACCCCATTTGAAAAACCTCTCTCCAACGCGCTGAACAAACTCGCGGCCAGCCTTCCGGAAACCATTACCGCCAACCTCACGCAACTGAGCGAAACCATATCATTTCGCCAAGGCCGCTCCTCCCAAATTCAGGACTCAATACTAAATACCTTCACCAAATCGGCCTTAGAAAAACGTGAGATCACCTTCCAGTATCGAAAACTAGGCGCCAAAGAAGCAGAAGCCCGCACTCTCAAAACCTACCATTTGACCAACTTCCTCGGCAAGTGGTACGCCATCGGCCTCGACGCGAAACGCGACGCAATTCGTACCTTTCATCTCAGCCGAGCAAGCTCCGCTCAGCTAACTGAAACACGCTTTACAATCCCGAAAAACTTTTCCGCAGAAGAATATCTAGGAAGCAGCTTCGGTATCTACTCGCCAGAAGGCGATCACGAGATCGCGATTAAATTCCTGAACCCTATTTCTGAATACATAGCCGAGAATGTCTGGCACCCCTCCCAAGAAGTGGAATATCATCCAGACGGCTCAGTCACCATACGATTCAGACTCGGAAACCTAGTAGAAGTCAGCTCGTGGATTCTCAGCTGGGGCGAAAACGCCATAGCCCTCTCCCCTCCAGAACTCAGGGCGAACCTCAAATCCACCGCTCAGAAAATCGACGCTCTCTATTAGCCGTTTTCCTACATTCAACCGAACGAAAAGGAACACCGCCGCCTTTACGTTGTAGTATGGCTGAACCAACCTCTACTTCTATAAAATGATCCGCCCAATCGCAGCTCTCACGATTTTGCACCTCCTGACGCAACTCGGTCTAGCGAAGTCCACCACACCAGAGAATCTCGCCTGGGAAAAACAGATCATCGCGAGCTGCCTCATCCTCGAAGCGTCCAACCAGGGCGAGGAAGGACTCCGCGCCGTCGCCTCCGTCATCGCCAATCGCGCCGACCGAGACTCAAAACCTTACATTTTCATCGTCAAACAACCCTACGCGTTCACAGCCCTAAACAAGGCGAGCACCGACAAGACTGGAAAGTTTGGATACGACCAGCTCGTACGCCGAGCTTCGCAAGACTACAACTGGAGCCTAGCTCTATCGATTGTAGACGAGCTCTACCAAAACAGCCTGGTCGACGTCACTTTCGGAGCAGACCACTACTCTAGAAAAGACGAGCTACCCAGTTGGAGCCACGGCATGCGAGCCACCACCGTCATCGGCGACCACCTCTTCTTCAAACGCTAGGGCTATCAGCAGCCCAATTGGCCCAAGCTACAATTTTTCGAAGTTTCTACTTGAAACTCGATACCAAAACGCAAAGGTGACCGTCCTTTGCAACGGAGGGCGTGGTAGCCAAGTGGTAAGGCCGAGCTCTGCAAAAGCTCTATCGCCGGTTCGATTCCGGCCCACGCCTCCAATTTCCCAATTTTCACCGCCAGTTCTGGCGGTTTTTTTGTGCCCACATAAAATGGCATATTTTCTCTAGCGATAATTTTTACTCACTTTATTCTCTAATAAGAAAGTTTCCTTGCCTTTTCCCCCACCTTTCCCAGCCTCCTCAATCCAACTATGGCAGCACAAAACGGAAACCTCGCATCCTCAGACAACGCTCAAGACGGCTTCGACTCCATCCCTCAGGAGATCCTCGACCGCCTCACACGGGTCGATATGCCAAACGTAAAAGACATCCCCGCGTCCAAAGATACAATCGAGGTCGCAGGCGCCACCATCCCTACCTACAGGTGCGAAACACTCGTTCTTGGCAGCGGCGCGGCGGGGATGAGAGCAGCCGTTGAATTGAAGCGCCGCCAGATCGACGTCCTCGTCGCAAGCACCGGCCTCTTCGCAGGCACCTCGGCCTGCTCCGGATCCGACAAGCAGACACTCTATACCGCCAGCACCGACTACAAGGGCGACAACTTCCTCAAATACGCCGAAGGTCTCTGCTCAGGCGGCGCCATGAATTTTTCGACAGCCTACGTCGAAGCCGTCGGATCAATCGACGCCCTAGGAGGATTACAGTTCATGGGCCTCCCCCTCCCACATGACGACCAAGGCGCTATCCTTCGCTACCAGACCGACCACGACGAAGCTGGCCGCGCCACGAGCTGCGGACCACGCACCTCCAAGCTCATGGTCAAAGTCCTCTTCGACGAGGCCATCACACTCGGCATGCGCATACTTTCTGGCTGCAGCGGACTCAAAATCATCAAACAAAGCACCAGCGGCGAAGAACGAGTCGTCGGCGTTCTGGCCGCTCATCGTTCCGAAAAGCGAAATCCCTACGGGTTCATCTTCATCCAGTGCGAGGACCTAGTAATCGCTACCGGGGGACCGGGCGAACTCTACCGCGACAGCGTCTACCCACACCACTGCCATGGCGGACTTGGCATAGCTCTCGAAGCAGGCGTTGAACTCTGCAATCTCACCGAAAGCCAATTCGGAATCGGCACCCCTCGCACAACGTTCCCTTGGAACCTCTCAGGCACCTACGTGCAGGTTATGCCCCGAGTGTATTCAGTCGACGAAGACGGAAACGAAATCAACTTCCTCGCCAACTACTACCGCACCACTCGGGAGATGGTATCCAATACATTCCGCAAAGGATACCAATGGCCATTCCACTCCACTCGCATGCTCGACTACGGCTCTAGCCTTTTCGATCTCGCCGTATTCCTCGAGCAGAAAGCCGGCCGCAAAGTCTTCCTCGACTTCCTCAAAAATCCGGACCCCGTCAATCCCGACGAACAATTCTCACTCGAGGACCTCGATTCCGACGTCCGTGACTACCTCGAAAACAACGAAGCCCTCTACGACCTCCCGATCGACCGCCTTCGCCGCATGAACCCGCTCGCTATCGAGCTCTACCGCATGCATGGCACCGACCTCTGCAAAGAACCGCTCGAGTTCGCCATGAACAATCAGCACATGAACGGCGGCATCCTCATCGACGACTGGGGTAAAACGAACCTCAGAGGCTGCTACTCCGTGGGCGAAGCCGCCGGCAGCCATGGCGTGACCCGTCCCGGAGGCGCCGCCCTCAATTCCGGCCAGGTCTTCGGTAAACGCGTCGCGGTCGCCATCAAGCGATCCAGCCTCAACAAAACCTCTGCAGAATTGGATACGAGCGACCTCCAAGATCAACTCTCAGTCGCCCTTTCAGAAGCCGCCTCCTTCGTCGGGTCACCAACAGGCAAATCCACCAACGAGATCAAAACCGAGATCCAAGCCCGCATGAGCGATCGCGCTGGCATCATTTGCACAGCCGACGAAGTCTCCCAAGCCCTCTCCGACGCCCGAGCCCTACGATGCCTCGTCCAAGAGCAAGGCATCACCGTAAACTCGCCCTCGCTCGTTGGCAGCGCCATCCGCTGGAAGCAAATGGCCAATGTCTCCGAGGCAGTCCTCACCGCTCTCGACCACTATATCCAAAACGGCGGCGGCAGTCGCGGGGCTCGCGCCATCTGCACCCCAGCTGGCGACGATTGCCCACAGGCCAAGACAGAAGACCTAAGCCGCTTCCGATTCAAAACAGAGCAGGACAAGGACAAAGCCCTCAAAATCTGTATCAGACAAAATGGCGACCAATTCGAAGTCCGCGAACAAAGCGTTGACCTAAGCCCCACCGTCGAACGCGAGTTCTTCGAAAAAGGCTGGGGCCCTTACCTGATAAAAGAAGGCTAGCGGACACTCGTCTTTTCCGAACTCGGGAAATCCGCTGGAACGTCGCGAGTGACGCTTCCAGTCGCCGCCCATTCGAGACCTCGGTAGAGGGTTTCAATAAAACCGGCACACTTCATAGCCAGCGGGGTTTCAGTATCATCCGCTCCCACATGGCCCAGAGTGGTGTGAAAAACACGTCCTTCGCCAAAATCGATCGCCATCAGCATCGGCTCGTGCTCTCCGGTCCCGTTCTCGATTTCCGGTCCAGCAATAGCGGTCGCCAACACCGTTAAGTTCTTCGCCGGCCCTCTCAAACAGCTGTACTGTTCGTCGATCGCATGCAGCCAACTCGCAGGCAACCCCTTCATAACCGGGTGCTTCGGAGCACGCGTTTCTACCTGAAACTCAAAGGCATCCGGATGCATCGCTCCCGCCGACGCATCGTCCAAAACCATCTCGCCATCCCGCCAACGCACCATAGAGCCAACGCTCTCGTCTCGATCTCCCCAGCCACCGACACCGATCATCTCGTTAAACTCAACCCAGTTCGGAAACGCGTTGTCCGCCGCGTGAAAGGCCACCACTCCACCTCCTCCACGCACGTAGTCGACAAAGGCCGACTTAACATCCTCGGCCCACTCATCCCCCTCGTAGTCGAGAAGGATCACGTCGTAGTCGCCCCAGTTCGGGCTGAACTCCGAAAAGTCCTCCCCGGCTGACGGCGATACAATCGTATCCAATTCAAAAATACTTTCGTCCTCAACCACCGAGGCAAGAGCTCGGCTACTGACCTTCCAATTATGCCACTGATTGGACTGTCCAGTTAAGAGGAGAACCTTGATTCGGGGAGAATTCGCTACTTCCATAGTACGTGTCGGGATAATGGCTCGCACGCTAGTCATCTCGCTCCATTCGGACCAGCAATTTGTCGCCAAATTCCATAGAGAGAGCGGCCCCGCTTTTAACCTTGCCCGAGCGCTACTCAAAATACTTATTCAAGCCTCCTCGCACAAAGCCATGTCAGAAGAAACACCACTCGTCGGAATCATAATGGGCAGCAACTCCGATTGGCCCACCCTCAAGGCAGCCGCCGAAGTCCTCGAAGACTTCGGAGTCCCTTACAAGGCTGAGGTCGTCTCAGCTCACCGCACTCCCGAGAAGATGTACGACTACGCCAAGACCGCCAAAGCACGCGGCCTCAAGTGCATCATAGCTGGAGCTGGTGGAGCAGCCCACCTACCAGGAATGGTCTCCGCCCTCACGACTCTCCCCGTGCTAGGAATCCCTGTAGAGTCTAAGTCCTTGAAGGGCATGGACTCACTCCTCTCCATCGTGCAAATGCCCGGCGGTATCCCAACGGCCACATTCGCGATCGGAGCTCCTGGAGCCAAAAACGCCGCTCTCTACGCCGTCTCCATCCTCGCCACTTCCAACGACGAGCTCGGCGAAAAGCTCGAGGACTACCGCGAGCAACTCAAAGCCAAAGTCGACGCCATGGAGCTCGACTAAGCCTTGAAACACTTAGAAGCCGCTCGCTAAACACCAAACACATTCAACAGATTATCTGAGCCATTCTGTGTAATCTGTGGTTAAAAAACTCTCAACTCGCTCGGTACACAAATGATAGCACCCGGTTCCACTATCGGCATCCTCGGCGGAGGCCAACTCGGTCGCATGACAGGGCAAGCAGCCCGCTCTCTCGGTTACGGTTTCGTTGTTTACGAACCACAGGACCGCTGCCCGGCGGGACATGTAGCCGACTTGGAAATCAACTCCAAGTACTCGGATCAATCTGCTCTCGATCTCCTCGCGAAATCCTCCGACGTAGTCACCTACGAGTTCGAAAACGTCCCAAGCGAGGCAACCCAAGAGCTAAAGGAGAAGATCGCTCTCCACCCGCGTCCCGAGATTCTGCACATCTGCCAGAACCGCGAACGCGAAAAGAATTTCCTGCGCGACAACGGGATTCCATGCGCCCCTTTCGCCATCATCGACTCCCTCGAAGACCTCGAGAAAGCGCTCGCTGAAATCGGCACACCCTCCGTCCTCAAGACCGCTGCCTTCGGGTACGACGGTAAAGGACAGCTAAAAATCAGTAGCGAAAATCCGGATACTGCCGCAATCTGGAAGGAATTCGGTGAACACCGCGCTGTCCTCGAAGGCTGGATGGATTTCTCTATGGAAATCTCGGTCATGGTCGCTGCCAATGAACAAGGTGAAGTCTCCACTTTCCCAGTAGCTGAGAACATCCACACCAACCACATTCTCGACTACTCGATCATCCCTGCTCGCATCTCGCCAGAGCTTCGCGAAAAAGCCGAAGAACTCGCCAAGGAAATCGCTCAAAAGCTTGGATTGGTCGGCCTGCTCGGCGTTGAACTCTTCGTCTTGAAGGACGGAACACTCGCCGTAAACGAGCTCGCCCCTCGTCCGCACAACTCAGGGCACTACACGATCGACGCTTGCGTCACTTCCCAATTCGAACAATTCGTACGCGCCGTCTGCGGACTCCCTCTAGGTTCGACCGAACTGCTCAGCCCAGTCACTATGGTTAATATCCTAGGCGACGCCTGGACTGGCCGCGCTCCTGACTTTGCCGAACTTCTCAAACACCCGGAAGCAAAGCTTCACCTCTACGGAAAAGCCCAAGCACGCCCCGGACGAAAGATGGGCCACTTCTGCGTCCTCGGCGAAACAGCTGACGCTTCTTACGAGAAAGCAAAAGAGCTCAAAGCGAAGCTATAAACCAGGAGGGCAATGCTCCGTCATTGCCAACAACCTAAAAACAAAGCACCCAACTTGACACTAAATCCTACGTTCGTAGGATTTAAGTCATGAAGTTGTTGCCCCTCCTGCTCCCCGCCCTTCTGACACTTCACCTCGCTGCTGCTCCAGACTTCCATCCACCTAGCGTTGTCAAGCAGCTCGAAGCGGTCGGTCCGACCGACGAATTCACACCAACAGAGCGTATTCTCTTCCTAGATACCGAAGAGTTCACAACAATCCCCGACCCCGGCCCCATCGATTGGCTATCCAGCCATATCGAACGCGGCCAAACCTGCTCTCGCTTTTTACAAGAAGACTACGCGAAGCCCACCGACTCGACGTACCTATACCTGCAACCAATCGGTGTTAGCGATCTCCCAATCGAATTCCAGGAACTTCTAATCAAATACTGTAGCGCCTTTTTCGATACTAAGGTCAAGCTGCTAGAAACGATGCCTATAGACACTCGGCTCATTTCGACCCGCATCAATCAATTCACTGGGAAACGCCAACTGAACGCAGCGGACATACTCGAAGTTCTGAAAGTGCAAAAACCGAACGACGCGTACGCCGTCATCGCATTTACCACCACCGACCTCTACCCGCAGGAAACGTGGAACTTCGTTTTCGGCCTAGCCAATCTCCGCGAAAGCGTCGGCGTCTTTAGTATCGCCCGCTATGGCAATCTCGCCAGCGAACCCAAATTGTACACGGAACGGGCCTTGAAAGTCATGACCCACGAAATCGGGCACATGTACGGGATCAAACACTGCATCTACTACCACTGCCTTATGAACGGCTCGAACCATTTAGAGGAAACAGACGCCGCCCCGATGCACCTCTGCCCGGTTTGTCTGCGAAAGCTCGATCTCTCGGTGAAGCCGGATCACCTCATGCGCTACACCCGTCTGAAAAAGATCTACCAGCATGAAAACCTAGAGCCCCCAGCCGAGTTCACCAAAAAGCGAGTCCGCAAACTGATATCATCCAGCTTGGAAAGCAGTCTATGATCGGAAATTTCTCCCTTCACTCTTTCGCAATCCCTCTCCAATCTCCGCGGCTTTCATGCCGTACCCTCTCGAGCCAGTCACCGATACCAAAGATCCGGACGTTCTTCTAGAACGCTTCCTCGAGTACACCCTCGAAAAAGGTATAGAGCTCTACCCCGCCCAGGAGGAGGCCATACTCGAGATCTTCGCCGGCAAACACGTGATCCTCAACACCCCCACCGGGTCCGGCAAATCGCTCGTGGCAGCTGCTCAGCACTTCTATTCGGCATCGCTTGGACGTCGCTCGGTCTACACCTGCCCAATCAAGGCACTGGTAAACGAAAAGTTCCTCGCTCTCTGCCGCGACTTCGGCCCGGACAACGTGGGCATGATGACGGGTGATGCCTCCGTCAACCGCGATGCTCCCATTCTTTGCTGTACCGCGGAGATTCTCTCAAACATCGCCCTGCGTGATGGAGAGAAGGCCCGAGTTCACGATGTAATCATGGACGAGTTCCACTACTACTCGGACCACGAACGCGGTGTCGCTTGGCAAACGCCCCTCCTCACTCTACCACATGCCCAATTTCTTCTGATCTCAGCTACCCTCGGCGATACCGCCTTTTTCTCTCGCGGACTCGAGGACCTGACCGGCAAGGAATGCGTAACCGTATCCAGCCAAGAACGACCAGTTCCACTCGAGTTTACTTATGAGGAGTCCACTCTCGTCGAAGCCCTCGAGGATCTGAAAAAGGAAAACAAGCTTCCCGTCTACATCGTCCACTTCACGCAAAAGGCCGCATCCGACACCGCCCAAAACCTGCTCTCGCTGAACGTCCTCACCAAAGAGGAAAAAGCGATCCTCAAGGAAGAGCTAAAAGGCGTCGAGTTCACCAGTCCTTTTGGTAAAGAGATCAAAAAATTCCTGCTCGCCGGCATTGGACTCCACCACGCCGGCCTCCTTCCCAAGTACCGTGTGCTTGTGGAAAAGTTCGCCCAGAAAGGACTTCTTAAATTCATCTGCGGCACAGATACGCTTGGAGTCGGAGTCAATGTTCCGATCCGCTCGGTTCTCTTCACTCAGCTCTGCAAGTACGGCGGCCGCAAGACCTCCATTCTTTCAGTGCGCGACTTCCATCAGATCTCAGGTCGGGCAGGACGAAAAGGGTATGACAACGTTGGATACGTCGTCTCACTTGCCCCAGAACACGTTGTCGAAAACAAGCGAGCTGAAACTCGAGCTGGAAACGACGCGAAAAAGAAACGTAAGATCGTCAAAAAGAAGCCACCCGCCCGTGGCTACGTCCAGTGGGACGAGGAAACCTACAAGAAACTCCAAGCCTCCAAACCGGAGCAGCTCGAGTCTCGCTTCAAGGTTTCCCACGGCATGCTGCTAAACGTGCTCAGCCGCGAAGGTGATGGGTGTCGCGCCATGCGAAACCTCATCGACGATTGCCATAATTCCCCCGGCTCCAAACCCAAACTCCGCCGCCAAGCGTTCCAGCTTTTTCGTGCACTTGTCGAGCGGCAGATCATTGAAATCGCTCCTCCAGGGAGCGAGGGCCAGAAACTCACCGTTAACGTCGAACTCCAAGACGACTTCTCACTCAACCAGACGCTTTCCCTCTACTGTATCGACACACTTGAGCTGCTCGAGGAGAAGGATCCCGAGTACGCCCTGAAACTGCTCAGTCTAGCCGAGTCTATCGTCGAAAACCCCGACGCCATTCTTCGCAAGCAGCTCGACAAATTGAAAACCGACAAGGTCGCCGAGATGAAAGCTGCCGGCATCGAGTACGAGGAGCGCATGGAAAAACTCGAAGAGCTCGAGTACCCGAAACCGGAAGCCGAATTCATCTACGAAACCTTCAACGAGTTCGCACGCAACCACCCCTGGGTTGGTTCTGAAAACATCAAACCTAAGTCCATCGCCCGCGAGATGTTCGAGCGCTACAGCAGCTTCTCGGACTACATTAAGCTCTACGGACTCCAGCGTGCGGAAGGCCTCGTCCTCAGACACATCACGAACGTCTATCGCGTATTGACAAATACCATACCTGAAGGCTTCCGAGACGATCAAGTGGATGAGATGATCATCTACTTTGAGCACCTCCTTCGCCACGTCGACTCCAGCCTGATCGACGAGTGGGAACTGATGCGCAACCCAGATTACCAGGCCAGCGACCTGGATGCCGATTCTCTTCCAGACTCTCCCCGAGCTATCGACATCACTCGCGACAAGTCGTCCTTTACTCGCCTGATTCGCAACGAGGTATTCCAATTCATCAGCATGCTCGCAGCAGGACGCTACAAGGACCTCGACGAGACCTACGACCTCACGCCCCTTTTTGCAGACACCCACGACGAAGCTCCGAAGTGGATGGATGTAGAGTTGGAGAATCGCATGAATGCATTCTACGACACCAGATCCTGGATACGCCTCGATCCGGCTGCTCGCAATAAGGAGCACACTCACATCAGCGAATCCGACGACCGCCTCACCTGGACCGTCGAGCAAATGATAATCGATTCCGAAGAACTCAACGACTGGGCCCTCACAGTTACAGTCGACATCCCCGCCTCCAGCGAAAAAGAAAAAGTAGTCTTCCAACTCCAAAGCCTAAAACCAATCAGCTAGCAGCCCACCACCCCGACCGCGAAACGCGCAACGTTGCATTTTTCACGGTCGACATGGCTCTATCGCCTACCTCCTCATTCTGAACTCTTAACTCTTCATTCAGCTAAATGCTTCCTGCCCTTTCCTACACTTCCCTAGAAGAATTTGAAGACGACTACATCGAAGCTCTCGTTGAAGAGGCAGCCGATGTCGCAAGCGAGCACGTTTGGTGGAATCAGCCCTTCTCCCTCTCTGCCGACAAACGAAACCCAAACCTCCTCAGCGGGCTCACCAAACTCATGCACCGCTACATTGAGGACTCGACAGGAGAAGCTCGCAAAGTCGAATACCGTGACGACGTTCTCATGGGAGCCGTCGATACCCTAACACTTTTCGAGATGCTTGCCTTTCTCAGCAAAGAGCACGAGTTCACCTGGCAGGTTTTCATCCCGATCGAACCCCGCCCCAAACCGGTCGGCCGAATCATCGAAGGCGAGATCGAACCCAAGCTCTTCGAGTTGATCATGCCAGAAATCGACGCCCTCGAAATAACCGAGAAGGAACTAAACGATACCAAGCTGCATCAAACCCTTCGTGAAACGCATTTCCCTCAAAGGTAGCGGCCATCGCATGCCGGTCGAAGCCTTGGCGGAGACTGGTCCACAACGGCCATGGAGCGCTTTTTTGTTTTTCCTATTCACCCTCCAAGTTTCGCTCCTCGCTGCCCCTAGCGGCTCCCTTTCCCACGAAGCCCTTTTCGGCCCGAACAAATCATTCGATTACTTCGCCAAGAACAGCGAGCTCGTCACGGAAAGCCCCCGCCTCTTCTCAGCCGCAAACGCATCCATGCTCGCTCAATCCAGCATGCTCGCGTACGTAACCGAGCAGGATTTCATCACCGAGACGTTCGCTGAGATTGGATACGACTCCACAGAGTTCTTTGATAGAGAGGGTACCTTCGCCTACCTCGCCGAAGACGAGCGCAACATCATCGTTAGCTTCAGAGGGACAGAGTCAGCGGACAGGATCGACTACCTTACTGACGCCCGCTTCATTCAAAAAGACTTCACCATACACGGAAAAGCCCACTCCGGATTCATACTCGCGCTCTCAAAAGTAGAGAGCCAAATCCTGTACTCTATCAAAAAACGAACCTCCGACGCTCCCGACAAAAAGGTTTGGTTAACCGGACACAGTATGGGAGCGGCCCTAGCGACGCTCTTCGCCATCAAGTACCCGGAAGAGGTTGACGCCGTCTATGCGATCGGCAGTCCACGCACCGTAAACAAAGCACTCGCTCAACACTGGCACGAACGGCTGCCTCTGTTTCGGATCGTCAATAACAACGACCTCGTCACACGCGTCCCTAGTCCTCCTTTCTATCAACATATCGGTCCCACGTATTTTCTGACTTCGGAGGGACAACTCATCATCGATCCACCCAAAAGCCGTAAGTGGAAGGATCGACTCAAGGGTCATGGCCAATTCGCAAGAAGGCTGATCGAGGAGCATTGGGCACAGGCAGATTTTTCCGCAATTCCCTCAGATTACTTTGTCGATCACTCTCCTCTGTTCTACGTCGAAGCGCTACAAGCCCTCGCTTTAGAATAAATTACAAATCGTTTGGAAGATCCTCCATCACGAAACGTAAATTGCATGCAATATGCATGTATTAACTTGTGCGTAGCCGCTAGGTGGTTTCAGTTTTAAGATCCAATCAACGCATTGGATCAAGAGACGCCATGAAGAAACTTCGCCCTAACCCCCTGTTACTAGCGTGTGCAATCGGCATCCTAACGCTCTGTCAAAACATGTACTCTAACGGATCCGTCCACGAGACGGATAGCACCGAAGACTTCGAAACGAAACTCATGCTGGCAAACTTCGAGGGTAAAAACGTCCCCGAGCTGCTTGTGACAAATGCCTCTAATGGGGAAATCATCCAAACAGGGAGTTCACACGCTTTCAAAGTATCACTGGCAACCTCCTCCAACAAGTGGGCCGGCCTCGAGCTCAAACCAAGCCAGCCGCTGGACCTAAGCAAAATGGGTCCAATAAGTCTCGTATTTGATGCAGCAAGCCTAGGCGAACACACCACTCAACTCTTCATCAACATCACCGACAAAAACGGAGCGAGCCATTCCCGTAGCGCCGTCATCCGCTCGGGGAAGATGAACACGTACTACGCGGTTCTATCCAGCAGCGATCTAAAAAGCGATGCAGAGGACGAAACCGTTGAGCTCAATCTGGCTTCAGGTATGCGCTCCAATCCTCCGCCGTTCAACACCGACGCAATTCAAACCGCATGGCTTTGGGGAACCAAGAATTTGGACCTGAGCGGTATCTCGCTGATTAAGCTGAGCTCGATGAACTCCAGCCACAATAAGGAGCTTCTCATCGATAATATCCGCATCGCCGGCAATCCACCCTACCACGAGGATTATCTTACCGGCATCCTCGACGAGTTCGGCCAAGCGGCGAAAAAGGACTTTGAAGGAAAGGTAAACTCCGTTGAGGAGCTACGTGCAGCACGGGATACCGAACTCGCATCCTTTAAAGAAAAACCGTTCACAAATCGCTCGAAATACGGAGGATGGAAAGACGGCCCTAAACTCGAGGCTACCGGCTATTTCCGTGCGGCGAAGCACAACGGAAAATGGAGCCTCGTCGATCCCGATGGATACCTCTATCTCGCAACTGGCGTGGCGGTCATACGCCTCGGTGATACTTCCACGATGACAGGACTCGACCGCAAGGTGTATCCATCAGACGAGGACCACAGTAAGACAGAAACACACGTTACCGTTTCTCCTGTTAGGCGAAACCTTTTCCAGTGGCTTCCAGACTCGAGCGATCCTCTGTCCAAACACTACCACTACGCTCGCGGAGTGCATTCCGGAGCTATGGACAAAGGGATCTCCTACAACTTCTACGAAGCGAACCTAGAGCGTAAATACGGCGACAACTACCATGAGCGATGGCGAGAGGTAACCATCGATCGCATGTTGAACTGGGGCTTCACCTCGCTCGGAAACTGGACAGAACCCGGACTCTACAACAACGACCGAATCCCCTACTTCGCCAACGCGTGGATTACAGGCGAACACAAGACAGTTTCGAGCGGCAACGACTTCTGGCACGCTCTACCCGATGTCTTCGACCCAGCCTGGGAAAAGGTCGCAGACAAGGCGGTCCGAAAAGTGGCTAAAGAGACTCAAGGCAATTCGTGGTGCGTCGGTGTGTTCATCGACAACGAAATCAGTTTCGGTCGGCCGAATAGTCAGCAAACACGTTACGGCATCCCCATCCACACGCTCCAACGCGATGGAAATGAAGTTCCTACGAAAGCCGCGTTCACTCGAGCAATGCAGGAGAAGTATTCGAGTATCGAAGCGCTCAATACAGTTTGGGAAACGAATATTTCATCTTGGGACGCTTTCAACCGAGGTTTCGATTCCACCATAAACAATCAAGCCCAGGTCGCCGACTACGCGTTACTCTTGGAGCTATACGCTTCCAAGTATTATGAGACCATCGCCGCATCGATGGATACGCACCTTCCCAATCACCTCTATCTCGGCTCCCGTATGCCAGATTGGGGCATGCCTATGGAAGCCGTTCGCGGAGCTGCCAAACATGTAGACGTGCTAAGCTTCAATCTCTACAAGGAAAGCCTCTTTCATGAGACCTGGGCCTTTCTCGAAGAAATGGATATGCCGAGCATCATCGGCGAATACTCTATCGGATCCACCAACGACGGCCACTACCACTTCGGCATAATCGATGCAGAAGACCAGGAAGACAGAGCAACGAAGTTTGTCGACTACCTCGACTCCCTCATTGCAAATCCCTACTTTATCGGGGCCCACTGGTTCCAGTACATCGACTCAAACATGACCGGCCGAGTCTACGACGGAGAGAACTACAACAACGGTTTCATCCGTGTATCAGACATCCCTTACCAGCCGATGGTCGACGCATCCCAAGAATTCCACAAGGATCTCTACGAGAAACGGTTCAGGGAAAGCAATAAACTGTAGGGCGTGGCGCAGACCCGCCACTAGATGATCGCCTCATCGCGGCGACCTACAATTAGTATCACCAATACCGATACAGTTTACAGATACTAATTCCCGTCGCCTGCTTGTTCGCGATCAAATCCCCTTCCGGCGATTCGAAATCGAGGAAACGCCAATGGACTCCACGCCCAGCTTCGTCGCCGTTTAAGCGACGCCCGGCAATCCACTCGCCTTCAACAAAGTTCCCTTCTTCAATCGAGAGGATTCCCGCTTTCACCTTGGTTTCCCCAGGAACTGCAAACGCTATCTGAAAGCCAAAACCGGCCCCGATAAACGTATCTTCGCCTATTTGGATTACTAGGCCTCCCGCTCGTTTCGCATCTTGCCCAAAGGCTTCATCGAGAATGACACGCATCTCAAAGCCGCCCAGCTCCCGCGTAACCTCTGGAGTTTCCTCATCGAGTATGAAACCAAACGATTTCCCGGCCCCTTGGTGCTCTAGGATGAGCGGAGCCATTTGCTTCAGAACATCGTAGCTACGCTGAATCCGATTTTCCTCCTCGGGCTCAATCGAATCGATAGCAAAGGGCGAAACTCCAATCGCATCATGCTCACCAATAGGCAGAAACAACTGGGTCGCAGCCAAGTCGTTCCAATGCATTTCCGGGATGAACAGAGGATTCCCGCGACGGACATACCTTCGGCACCACTCCGCGAATTGAGGCTGGTAGATATCGGGAGCTAGGAAATCGATACTCGGGGCGACGATTTGCCACACATCCAAAGTATGTGGCAAGGGACCACCACTTGGCCACTCACCCGGTTTCTGTCCACCGCTGGCGACACCGCCAGGACCATTGTCTAAGCTGCAAAGCCAAGCGTTCACGAACATGGGGAGCTCGTACTCTGCCTTGCCCGCAGCGGTCACCTTTTCGATGTAGCTGGCGTAGGCCCAAGCCATGAAAAGCTCGTCAGTCGCCGCCCCTTCGCCAAACACATTTTCCCAGTTCCCTGCGGCCTGCTTACCGTTCGCTTCCCAAAGTCGCAAAAGGTCCCCACCGATATCCAACGACTCATCCTTCAATGGGGCAATTAAGGTATCCGGGACCTGAGAGTTGAACGCATTCTCAGCCGAAACACTTCGATCACGAGAATCGCCCAACACCCCGACCTCATTCTCGACTTGTACCATGATCACGGTGTGCTGCTCACCATCGACTCCCTTAAGATGCCTCATCAATGACGCAAACGCCCGACAATCCGCCTCACAGGTCGACCCAGCAAATGCAGACAAAATCTCTAAAGGCGCTCCCCCAGCCGCTTTCACTCTTGGGAAGCGATCACTATCTTTTTTCACCCAGGCTGGGGCGTAGTTTGAGAGGCCGTTCTTCCAAGTACCAAACCAAAGCAGTACCAACTTCAGACCGTGCGTGCGCGCCTGCTGAATCAATCCATCGACCAGGGTGAAGTCGAATTGGCCTTCCTCGGGCTCAGTCAGTTCCCAAGTCACAGCCGCAAGCACTGTGTTGAGGTGCATTTCTTTCAATTTCGCCCACTGCGGAGCCATGAAACGTAAACTGGACGAGCTAGAGTTATGCAGTTCGCCTCCAATTACTAAAAACGGGGCTCCTTCGACAATGAGCTGAGTAGCCGTACCTTTACGTCGGAGGTGGGGTATTGGGCTTTGTTTTTGCATACAATATCCATTTCCAAACACTCATTGCCCAATCAGACAAAGGCAAAAGTCGTTAACCTCAATAATCCGCCAAACTTCGCCCATTTATTGGGAATAAATCACCCCCCGAAACATCTTAGAGAGTATGCGATCCCTACTACCCAAAAGTGCCGCTTTGATGGTGCTGACAGCGACAGTCTTTCTCGCTGGCTGTGAAACCGTTCCCGCCTACCGACAGGAGCACGTCTCCAAAGCTGGAATGACCTTCTCTGACTCACTCACCGGGTCGAATGAAGCCTCGTTAACAGCTCAACTTGAACCAGGATCTCAAACCTCCGGAGGAGCCCAAGCCTCCGGTTGCTCAGCTTGCAGATAATGAAAACACTGTACCTAAGCTGCACCCTTCTGATCGCTGCTCCACTGTCAGCTGCGCCGAACGGTCTCGAAACGCTGGAATCCTCGGTTGAGCTCTTGGAAAGTGATTTGTTTTCGATCGATCTATGGTCGATGCGGTCCACACAAACGCTCGGTGACTGGGAACTTGAAACGGGATTTTCCTTCACAGACTACGAGATCGATTACCGTGTAACGGATTTCGACTTCTTCGGCGAAGACACGATCATCAACGAGGAAACCTACTCTATCGATCTCACAGCGTCTCGAGCAATTCAGGACAACCTCAGCTTTGATTTCGGCCTGAGTTACCGCGACGGGTTTTCGAGTTATCGCGAAGTTTGGCTCGATACATTTTTCGATCAGCACTACGCCCCACTCGAGGGAGTTGAAGGACACGAACTGTACGAGAATTTCGACGCTAGCGCTTACGGCGTTTTCACCGGGGTACGTTGGGAGTATCTTCCCGCAAACGCGATCGCAAGTGTCACTCTATCCCGAATACAAGACAACGTTTCCCCCGGATACGAAATCGACTTCGATGGGATCCGCCGCGGCGAACTGGTTCTTGCGACGACTTCAATTAGCTTCGTCACTGAAAACGTACTCACTGAACGCCTCCGTTCCAGAGCTGCGCTCACGATCACTGACACCTCAGCAAGAGAGATTCGCTATGCAGGAGAGATCGCGCTCAACGCAGCGATTGGCCAAAACCTGATCTGGAGAAACCGAATCGGGGCAGCAACTGAAGACCCGCAATACGATGCCCATTTTTTTGATACCGCCTTCGAGTACCAAGCAACAGAGCGAACCGCAGTCTACCTACAAGGCCGTCACTACGAAGATTCGGGTGAAATCGAAAACGCTCTTCTTTTCACAACAGCCGCACCTGCTCTGGACAATGACTCCGTCACACTCGGTCTTCGCTACGCCAATGAAAACTGGACCGCGAAATTCGCTTACACCTACTCCGAGTCCGACTTCGCCCCCACAAATCTAAACGTGGATTTCTTCCAGAATCTATACGTCGACGACAATTGGACCAACTTCCAATTCGCGATTGGGAAAACCTTTTAAGGCAATGCTCAGCAATCAATCACCAAGACGAAAGAAAGTCCTCACTAGGACTTTTGCAGGAATCCTACTTTGTATTCTCTCAACAAGCACAAGCCTATGGGGACAACGCTATCAGGTGGGAGATATCGTCGAAAACTTCACCCTCACGAACCGGGCGACTAATGAGCCGGTGAGTTTGAGCGACTTCGAAGGTAAGGTCGTCTTCCTCGAATGGTTCGCCTACTGGTGCCCATTTTGCCAGGCTGCCGCCAAACAAGTGAAACAAGGGATCGTGGATCACTACGGAGGCGGTGGAAATCCGAACGGAGTGCCCGTCTTACACGTCGCTCTAAATCTCGAGCCGGACAATCCTGGCTTTACCGACCAATTCATTACCGAACACAGTCTCCAGCTCGTTTTGCAGGATACTGATGCCTCACTTGCCTCCAAGTTCCATGTCGGCGGACAACCCATTTTCGCTATCATCAATGGTGTCGAAAACTCAACCAGTCACGAACAGTGGGAACTCATATACTCACGCCTCGGTTATGGTGCAGATAACCAACCAATCACCGAGTTCAGACAGGCGATCAACTCAGTAGAAGCAGGAATAAGTGTTGAGGCCCCATCGATTACACAGCACCCCACGAGTCAAAACCTAGCAACCGGATCGGAGCTAACGCTTTCCGTACAAGCGACCGGTGACGAACTCACTTACGTCTGGAAAAAGGACGAGCAAACACTGGAAGGGCAAAGCAGCGCAACACTAACAATAGCGACCTCAACCCTAGCCGACTCAGGCTCCTACACAGTAACAGTGAGTAATGCTGGTGGAGAAATCGTTAGCTCAGTAGCAGAAATATCGGTCAGGCTATCCTTTGAGGACTACCTCGCGGATACGGGTCTTACCGGCAATGACGCATTCATTCAAGCCGATCCAGACGCCGATGGTTATTCGAACGTATTTGAATACCTAGCACAAACGAATCCGAACGACTCGTCATCCACTCCCGCAATGAGTCTTCAGTTCAAACAAACAGACGAGGGCCTAATGCTTGAGGCGATATTCCCAACGAACGAGCTTACAATCGGCTACACTGTAAGAGTCGAAGCGAGCATGGACCCAAGTTTTACAACCGACAACAGCACCATGCATTCCTTTGACAGCGAAGGTAAAATTGAGACTCTGATCGACTTAAACAAAGAGCTATTCGCCCGTCTTGTGGCTAACCCAATCTAAATCGCTAGCGCACATTCGAAATGTCCTCACTAGTGCGAATTCCGTCCAGCTCATTGGTCCATTATCCTGTTTTAACTTACTCTTTTCCGGACCTCGACTTGGATCGACTTTGAGGCCGGAGTTTCGCTACCTTTAGCAGTATGATCGATCGGCACTAAGGTATTGGCCTCCGGGAAATACATTGCAATGCATGATTTCGGAATGTCGTAAGGAATCACTTGATACAACCGCGTCACCCGCTCTTCGCCTTTGAAATACGAATACACGTCAACTTCGTCTTCCGCGTTTAGATCCAAACGGTTCATATCTTCGGAATTCATGAAAACGATACGTCGCTCCCCACGAATACCACGATAGCGATCGTTTAGACCATAGACTGTCGTATTGAACTGATCGTGACTCCGGATGGTCATCAAAAGCATTCGCCCCGGCTCCGGCTTTTCGATGTCGAGTTCGCTCACCCCGAAGTTTGCCTTGCCCGAAGCAGTCTCGAACACGCGTTCCTTGGCTGGGTTGTACAGATAGAAGCCACCCGGTTGACGCGCTTTCTCATTGTAGTTCTCAAAGCCAGGAACCACTCGCTCCACGACTTCCCGAATCGTCGAGTAATCTGTCTCGAACCTCTCCCAATCAATCTCGCATTTGCGATCCTTGAGAACCTTTTTAGCCATACCGCAAATGATAGCGACCTCGCTCTTCAACATTTCGGAAGCCGGCGGGATTCGCCCCGATGAAGAATGTACAATCCCCATTGAATTCTCAACGCTCACCCACTGCTCGCCACTCGCCTGCACGTCCTTCTCAGAACGCCCTAGACACGGCAGAATCAATGCCTGTTTGCCAGTGATCAGATGCGAGCGATTCAGCTTGGTCGAGATATGCACAGTAAGGCGACAATTTCTTAACGCTTCAGCTGTGTATTCAGTATCTGGTGTAGCCGATAAGAAATTTCCTCCTAACGCGACAAATACACGGCCAGGATTCGCCTTCATATCGCGAATCGCTTGCACCGCATTGAATCCAATCTCACGCGGGCACTCAAATTTGAACTCTTTCTCCAAGGCGGCGTAAAACCACTCTGGCATGTGCTCGAAGATCCCCATTGTCCGATCTCCTTGTACGTTACTGTGTCCACGAACAGGACACATTCCCGCGCCCTTTTTCCCGATCGCACCGCGAAGCAAATGAAGGTTCGTCAAGTCTCGGATCGTAGCTACAGCGTTTCGATGCTGTGTCAGTCCCATAGCCCAACACGAGATGATGCGCGTCTTTGAAGCAAACAGCTCCGCGAGCTCATTGATGATCGACATTTCAAGATCGCACGCATCCAAGAGTTCCGCCCACGAAATCGATTTCAAGGCCGCCCGATACTCTCCGTAACCCGCGGTGAACTCGTTGATAAAATCCGAATCTACGACCGTTCGCCCCGACTCCTCCATCTCCAGCAGTCGCTTTCCAATCGCTTGGAAAAGTGCTTGATCTCCATTCGTCGGAACACGAACAAAGAGATCCGCTAGAGGAGTCTTACCACCCAGCATTTGCGTCACGCGCTGCGGATGAGCAAAAGCAACAAGCCCAGCTTCACGAAGTGGGTTTATGGATACGATAGTCGCCCCCTTCTCTTTCGCCTGCTGCAGCGTCGAGAGCATACGCGGATGGTTGGTACCTGGATTTTGACCAATCACCAAAATGACTTCGGCATTCTTCAAGTCATCGAGCGACACAGTCCCTTTTCCAACACCGATCGACTGATTGAGAGCGAGACCACTCGACTCATGACACATATTCGAGCAATCCGGCAAATTGTTGGTACCTAAAGCTCGCGTGAGCAGCTGATAGAGAAAAGCGGCTTCGTTGCTCGCCCGCCCAGAAGTATAGAAGATTGCCTCATCCGCGCTAGCCAACTCTCCAATCTCGCTGGCAATCAGACCAAACGCCTCGTCCCAAGAGATCGGAGAATAGTGACTCGCCCCTTCTCGCAAAACCATAGGCTCCGTCAAGCGGCCTTGTTGGTCATGCCAA
The DNA here is from genome assembly GCF_016595505.1 of Pelagicoccus mobilis. Taxonomy (GTDB): domain Bacteria; phylum Verrucomicrobiota; class Verrucomicrobiia; order Opitutales; family Opitutaceae; genus Pelagicoccus; species Pelagicoccus mobilis. Next base: position 28,229 of record NZ_JAENIL010000048.1, read on the forward strand.
TAATCGCTCATCTCCGCCAACTCTACCAAGGAATGTTCAGCAAAGAACTTCGCATCGATCCGAGCGGCCGTTGTCTCACTGGCAATTGCCTTCGCCCCGTTTTCACAAAACTCAAAAGCGCTGCGGTGACCATCCGGGTCTGGCCACGCACAACTCGGGCAATCGAAGCCGCCCTTTTGGTTCAGTTTCGTGAGAGCGTCTTTTGCCCGCACCACGCCAGCCTTACCGATCGCGTGCTTCATCGCGTGGTAGACGACACTGGCTCCGCCCGCTTTGTTCGGAGGAGTGGATACGTTTAATTTTTCGAAAGTCTCGGGGGTATTTTCGTTAGGACGAGTTGGCATATCTGGTGTAAAAACGTCTTCTTAATCCGTGAACTGGATACGATGCGGAGAACTGTATACGTTGAATCGCTCTCCCCTTAGAAATCCGACAAGCGTCACATTGAAAAGAGTCGCGAGCTCAACGGCGAAACTGGAGGGGGCTCCAATGCTCACTAAAAACGGGCAGCCGACCGTTAAGGCCTTTTGCATTAAATCGTATCCAAGGCGGCCGCTGAACAATATCGCTTGTTCCTCCCAAGGGATGTGGTCGCCTCTCACCCAAGCACCTACCAGCTTATCCATAGCGTTGTGCCGTCCTATATCTTCCGCAACCGCGATCAACTCTCCCTTGGCGTTGAAACGCGCCGCGGCGTGTAGTCCACCCGTGTGCTGAAAATCAGTTTGCTGCTGCAGGAGTCGACTCGGAAACTCTATAAGAGCTTCTTCCGTGAAACGAGGCCCCTGCTGGTCATGAAATCGTTCCTCACGATCGATCCGGAGGGACTCAAGAGCGCTTTTCCCACAGGCTCCACAAGCGGAGCTAATCGGAAACGCACGACTGTGTTGATCAGCATTAAGGTCAACGTTTTCATCCACGCTCACGACCGCACGCCGCGCTGGCATTGTCGCCCCTTTTTCCTCTGTAAAGCGGATGGAGCGAACATCGGAAAACTGCGAGATGATCCCCTCATTGCGGAGCATACCTAAGACTAGCGCTTCATCATCACCCGGAGTTCGGAACGCTACGCCCAAAGGAAGCGTCGTTTTGCCATTTTTCACAGCAATCTCTAGGGGCTCTTCCACTGTGAGGCGATCGTCCTCAGGTGTATAACGACCTTCGTCGATACGGAGAATGCGAGAACGCACCGTCCTTGCACGTTGTTCATTTGTCTCTTTAGGGGGCACTTGCCTTAATTAACCAGCCTAATCCCAAATTGCGCTCAATCTAATTCTCGTTACCGCTGGCCCAAACGCCGTAAAAACGAAATATCTCCATCAAATAATGCGACATTGCCTACTCCCTGCTGCCGTTTCGCTATTAATCCTGAGCCTAGCTAGCTCACTCTTCGCCCAAAGAGTCGCAAACGACACGCTCGACTTTCCTTCCTCCTTCTCGACCGGCGACTACGAGTTCGAAGAGATACTCAACGTCACGGCGATTCTCGCCATTGCGACCCCGCCCGGCGACACACAAAACGTCTATCTCGCTGAGCGTGCAGGCCGCATTTCGATCGCAAACGATCTGGAAAACGGAACAACCACAAACGCCCTCTTCTTGGACATCACCTCCAAGGTAACGACTAACCTAGAAAATGGCCTGCTCGGTCTTGCCTTCCATCCGCAATACGAAACGAACGGATTTTTCTATGTTTTCTACACGACCCAAGAAAGCGGGCAGCCAACCAACCGCCTTTCCAGATTCACTCGCTCAACGCAAAATCCGCTACTAGCCGATCCAAATTCCGAATTCATTCTATTCGATCAGCACGATGAAGCGGCGAACCACAACGGAGGATCTCTAAGTTTCGGCTTGGACGGCTATCTCTACGTTGGAGTTGGAGATGAAGGAGGCGGTGGAGACAATTTCCAGAACGGGCAACGAATCGACCGTGATCTATTCGCTGGCCTCCTTCGAATCGACGTCGACAAGAGACCCGGAAATTTCGAACCAACGCTTCACCCAGCGATTCCACGCGACAACCAAAACCTAGCGCCCTTTAGCATTCCCGCTGATAATCCGCTCGTTTCCGCCTGGCAGGAGGCAGGGGCTGAGCTCGATTCAGATCTACGGCTCGAGTTTTACGCCATTGGACTGCGTAACCCATGGCACATGGACATCGACCCACTGACCGGAGAAATCTGGGTCTCAGACGTCGGCGAAGATTCCTACGAAGAAATAAACCTTATCCAAAAAGGCGGCAACTATGGTTGGCCAAACCGAGAAGGTTCCCACCCTTTTGAGCACAATCGCACCGTCCCTCCTGAATTTGGCCCCTTACTCGATCCAGTTTATGAATACGGACGAGACCAGGGCCCGTCAGTCTCTGGAGGCATCGTCTACCGTGGAGCCGGCCTCCCAGAACTCTACGGTGCGTATATCTTCTCCGATTTTTACCACAACCACACTTGGGCACTGAGATGGTCCGAAGAGTCGTCCGACTACGAAGCGACCCGAATCGGCACATTAGCCAGCGTCTCCGCCTACGGCCGTGATCCCCGCAACGGGGAACTTCTAGCTGGCAACATATGGGGAGGGCTCGGCACCCTCGTACGCTCCGACAGTTCAAACGCACCCGACTTTCCTCAGACCTTAAGCGAAACCGGAGCATTCTCAGACCTTGCTAACCTTACGCCAGAGGCCGGCATTTACACCTATGAGCCCCAGATGCCCTTCTGGTCCGACCATGCGATCAAAAGCCGCTGGGTATCCATTCCCGGTAGCGAACAAGTCGCTTATTCGCAGGACGACCCTTGGACTTTCCCTGAAGGTTCGGTCTGGGTTAAGCACTTCGAACTCGAATCCGAACGCGGCAACCCCGCCAGCAGAAAACGAATCGAAACCCGCTTCTTAGTTAAAACTGAAACGGGAGTCTACGGACTCAGCTACCAGTGGAACGATGACGAAACCGAGGCCTCGCTAGTTCCCGAGGAAGGCGTAAGTATCGATTTTCCGATTACAGAAAACGGCCAACAAAGCACGCAAACCTGGCAAGTTCCTTCCCGCCAACAATGTCTAGGCTGTCACACTCCCGCCGCTGGCTTTGCATTGAGCTTCAACACCCGTCAATTGAATCGAATCGGCCAGCATGACGGGCAAAGCGAAAACACACTCGAGTACTTTTCTCGCCTTGGTGTTCTCGACACCCAGATTTCGGATACGAGCAATCTCCCGCGTCACCACTTGCCAGGCGATGATTCGGTATCGCTCGAAACGCGTGCTCGCTCTTATCTGGCAGTCAACTGCGTTTCCTGCCATCAACCAAACGGTGGTACCACGTCTTCATGGGATGCCCGCGCCCATCTAACACTCGAAGCCACTGGCCTTCTCGACGGAGAAGCCGCAAACAATGGTGGCGATACTAATAAACGCCTTGTCGTCGCAGGTTCGCCCGAAAACTCGATCGTCCTCGACAGGATGGCTGCTCGAGACGGTTTCAAACGTATGCCGCCTTTTGGTTCTAACGAGCTAGACGAAGAGGGAATAAACCTGATCACGCAATGGATAGCCCGACATGGAGTCGAAGGTCTTTTTGAGACCTGGCAGATCGAGCACTTCTCCAGCACCCAACTTCCTGAGGCAGCCCCCGATGCCGATCCCGATTTCGATGGTAATAGCAACCGCCTCGAGTTTCTTAGCGGAACGCTCCCCCTGGATCCACAAAGTGTCTGGCGACCGAACTTCAACCGGGACGGTAATTCTCTCACGGTGAGTTTCCCGATAGCCCCGGGGCGAACCTTCACCATCGAGAAGAGCGTAGATCTTAGCACCTGGACCGATTGGCAAGTCGAAGGAAACCCACCGCAATCAAGCGATGCGGAAGCCAATGTTCAAGGCCCCCTCACCGATTCAGACGAGAACGCGTTCTTCCGCGTTACCATCGACGAGTAACCCAATAGCCAGCGCTTCCCACCAAGACATTCCAATGGAGCGCTTGAACCTAGGGCATGCTTCCACGCACTTGCACTTGAGCGAAACCGAGTTAAGGTTTCTCGCGTACCAAGTTCCTGTCCCACAATGAAAAACAAGTTACCCGCTCTGATCCTGCTGCCTTGCCTTGCCTTCATCTCATTTCCCGCCTTCGCCGAGTGGGAACACATTTTCAAAGGAATCGATTTAGAGGAGTTCTACTTCGACTTTATCGAAGAAGCGGAGCCCGCCGACGTGTTCGAGATCAAGGATGACGGCACTCTGGTAATCAAGGGAGAGGATCAGCCCGAAGGCTATATCCAGACCTTAGACGAATACGAAAACTTCGAGCTCTCTTTCGCTTTCAAGTTTCCCGAAGGTGAAGGAAAAAGCGGAGTCATCATCCACTGCAATGGCGATACCGCACATGGCATTTGGCCCGAAGGCATCGAAATCCAGCTCGAACCCAAAAACAACGGAGACTTCTGGCTTCTGAATAACGAAATCGACGTGGAAGAAAACCAGATGCCGAACAAAGCCGCCGAAAGAAATCGCCGTCTGAGAATTCCTCAGAAGAAAACGACTTACACGACTCAGCATCTCAAAAAAGAGCGCGAACGCCCTCCCGAACAGTGGAACGACATGCGTATCGTCGCAAAAGAAGACACCATTCAAGTGTTCCTCAACGGCGAACTCGTAAACGACGGAAAGAACGCTTCCGCCTCAGCGGGCTTCATTTCGGTTCAGGCAGAAGAATCGAATATCGAGATCAAAGACTTCCGCATCCGCGAATTGGATACGGAGTAATCTAATTTCAATTCCGAAGCAGAAGCAAAGTCTTCCGGAGCGTCCAAACGATCGAGCTGCGGATGCGACCCCTCCTGCATCCAGACACGAAAAACGGGCGGCTGAACCGCCCGTTTGACGCTATCATCCCCTGGTTGCATATAGCAGAGCCAGGCACCGCGCCGTTTTTCTGAACTGTACAAATAGCTAATCCCAAGGGGCCTTTTGAGTCAACGGAACCCGAGCCCTATACGTACGATATTAGAAAAACTCCCGTTATATGAAGGTCTCTAATTAGGTCTTGTTTCCAACAGAGCATCTCGAGCTCCAGATACAAGAAGACCGGGGCGGTCCCACATCCGCCCCGGCCAAGCAACGACTCAGTTTTGGAACTAAAATCAGTGACTAATGAAAATCTTTACTGCTTTCGTTTCCTGTCCGCCCGATCTCTCGAGCGTGCAAATAGATTAACAAACGAAGCCAAATTCCACAATCCGTGAGAGATACCGTTTTTCGCGCGTGAATCCGCAAATTCGCTAGGTTCTGCCCGCAAAACCACCCGTGAGTGTAAACAAAATGCAAATTCCGGCAGTTTTCCGTCAAAACGAGAATAAAAGAGGTCGACAGACGCGAATCCCACGCTAGCACTTTTTCCGTTATGTCCAAAGTGCTCAAAGTAACGCCTAAAACTATCGTCTTCGACATCGTCCTCTGCGGCATCGTCTGGCTCCTCTTCACGCTCTGGTTCAAGCCACACGTTCCAAGCGAAGACGCGACTATCATCAACCTCGTCGCAGGCTTCACAGCTCTTCCAGCAGCGGGCACGTTCTACCTCTGCTTGCAGATGTTCAAGGTGACCCTCGCTCACCAACGCCAACTCAAGGCGGCTAAAAAGTAGTCTACCACTTCAAAACGAATTTTCTAAACCGGCGTCTCAGCAGAGGGCCGGTTTTTTCGTGCCCGAAAGAGGTGGTTCGGCCGCTCCGCGGGCGGCGCAGCAGCCAATTGGCTTCGCCTGTCAGCTTCGCCTTCGGTAAATGAGAGATTGGTCTCCAGTCTGGTTGATCCAATCCCTTCTGAAACGCGCTCCCGTGAATCGAGTCTCTTGAAATCTATTTTGTAAGGTTACAAAATAGATTTCAACGCTTCTGGTTTTTAGATGAGGACTGACGGGGCCCCAAGTCTGGCGACCTTGGCTAGGGGGGCGTTTCGTTGGGCTGAAGCAGAGGCGCTGCGTGCGGTGCTCTCGCGTACCGAAGGCGAAGCTGACATGCGAAGTCAATTGGCTACTATGAGCGAGGTATGGGGATCTTCGGTCTCGCTAAAACCCGAACTCTTCCTGCACATCCTCACCTGGCTCCTCAAGCAGCTTTCTGAGGAAAAGCGGGCGGTGAATATCCGTTGGTCCGTTCTCCAGTATCGCAGTGCGATGCAGCACCGTCGCGTAACCTTTAGAGGAAGCGAGATCGTAATGCGGGTATTCGCAGTCGAGAGCCATCATGATCCGATCTCTCGTCACCTTGGCCACGATCGAAGCCATCGCGATACAGAGCGCCGTTGAATCGCCTTTAACAACCGCGTCATGCGAATAGCCCAAATTTTTCATGGGCTTCCCGTCGACGAGAATCTTCCAGCTTGAAAGCGTCTCCGGAGCCTTCTCCCCAACTGGAACTTGATCAAAAAGCGGATCCGGATCGTGCGGCAAAATGTTCGCCGTCTCCAAAATCTCCTCAACCGCCCGCTTCATAGCGATTTGAGTCGCTCCCAGAATGTTGTGGTCCTCGATCTCCGAAACGCTGCCCCTTCCGACTCCGATAAAAATGCGACCTTCCCGCTCGAGCCAGCGCAACTTGCCGTAGAGCTCTTCGCGTTGTTCCAGAGTCAGCAACTTCGAGTCGTTGATATTCGAGGCGTTTCGCTTGCACCACTCGCTATCGTAGAAATCCGCGCGAGCGGCAACTGCCGCCGCGACAACCGGACCAGCGAGAGCGCCACGCCCAGCTTCATCGACTCCGATGAGCCCGATGAGGTTTTTCAGATGCTTGCGATCGTAGGCCCGAAGACGATGAGACTTCATAGAGTAGGTCCTCCTTTTCGCGTCAAACTTCTATTCTGTCCCCAAACAATCACTACTTACCAAACTTGAACACCTTCGGCTCCTTCAATGGCAACCGATCCAACATACCAGCATCTTTCACGACCTCATAAGAAGTCTTAAAATGAAGTTTCGCAAACTCCCCAAGTCGTTCAGGGCCAAACTTCTGCAAAATTTCCGATGCCTGAGCCTTCACCTTGGCACTCGCTCCTTTCCCAAGCGTGTCTCCAAACTTTTTGGACAGACTATCCATGTAGCGAACATACTCCGCGCGAGCGACCACTGACGCCGCGGCAACGACCGGGTCTTCTTCCGCCTTCGTCTGCATACGAAGATCGAACTTCGGATCCTTGAAATAGCGGCCCACAAGATCCTGTTTACTAAACTGGTCCAACATCCCCCAGGGAACCCGCTTCTTCTTTAGAGCAGCGGTTAGGGACTTCGCGTGCTGCCAAGCGAGCAGCAAATTCAAGTTCGCTCGGGGCTTCCCCATGAGCTCGTTGTACTTGGGCATCCCGCAAAAACAGGTCTCCACAGAAATCCCCTTCGTCTCGCGGATAATCTTATCAAGTTTCAGGATACGCCCATCCGTAATCGTCTTCGAATCTCGGATACCTTCCTTGACCCATTGATCGATGTGCACCTTGTCCGCGATCACGCAGGCTGTCACCACCGGGCCAAACAAATCTCCCTTACCACTCTCGTCCATGCCCGCATGCGACTCGAACCATTCAGGGTGATACACCTCGTCATAACCGAAGCGAGCTTCTCCGAGCACCTCAGGCTCAAGGGTGTTGATAACGAAATCTTCTGTCTCCTTGCCTTGCACAACGAGCTTTCCGCTCTTGTACCCGACCACATTTACCTTCGGCCCCTTGAAACCAAATTGGGCGTACTCCACCTCATAGGTCTCCCACATCTTCATCTCCAAGATATGCTGAAGCTTGTCCAGCTGCTCCTGGGAGAGCTTGTGGGTGTACATTGTTTTCTTCTTGGGAGCGTCCGGATCGACGACAGCTTTCTTTTTGCCTCTGGCCATCAGTAGTTTGCTAAATCCAGAGCAAGGCAGAGCAAACCCGCTTTGAAAATCAAAAAAGCGCTCTCGCTCAATCGCTTCCCCACCTTCAAGCGTTAGTCGGGAAACGTACACCAACGCCCGATGCACCCAAAAACGCTCCTAATTGCCCTCTTCGCCCTCGGCTCCAGTCTACCGCTCGTCGCTAAAACGCCCCCAGAAGGGGTAGAACTGGTGAACAAGTTCAACCTCGAACGCTACCTAGGCCTCTGGTACGAAATCGCACGCACCGACAATCGCTTCGAACGCGACCTACAAAGCGTTACGGCGGAATACAGCATGCTGGACGACGAAACCGTCCGCGTCTTCAACCGAGGCTACAATACGCGGAAAAACAAGTGGAGCGAGGTCGACGGCAAGGGCTACAAAATCGGCGATCCAGACGAAGGTCAGCTCAAAGTGACATTCTTTTGGCCCTTCTACGCCGGCTACAATATCTTCGAACTCGACCACGAAGGCTACCAATACGCCCTCGTCGCCGGTGACCACCACGGCTACATGTGGATTCTTGCCCGAACCCCCACGCTTCCACAACCCACCCTCGACAAGCTGCTAGCCAAAGCAGAAATCGCCGGTTTCGACACCAAGGAGCTCATCTGGGTCGACCACAGCACCGTGCACCCGTCGATCGCAAAACAGGAGAGCACCCCTCCGTCGTTCCCTTAAAAAACACTAGCCTCCCCCTTCCGCATCTGCAGAGTCCCTTGCCGATGCCCTCTGACAACCTCGCCAAGCAAGCTCCCGCCTTCCGAGCAGCCCTCATCGATTGGTACGACCAAAACGCTCGCGACCTCCCTTGGCGAAGCGCTCCATCCACCTACGGCACCGTAGTATCCGAGTTCATGCTACAGCAGACTCAGGTCAAAACCGTACTACCCTACTTTGACGCCTGGCTCAAAAAATACCCAAATTTCAAGCAACTCGCCACCGCCTCCGAAGAGCAAGTTCTCAAAAGCTGGGAAGGCCTCGGCTATTACTCGCGAGCTCGCAACCTCCACAAACTAGCAAAGGAAGTTTCTGAAATACCAGAATCCGAACTCCCGACAGATTCAAAAAGTTGGCTCAAATTCCCAGGAGTCGGCCCCTATGCCGCAGCCGCAATCTGCAGCATCTCGTTCGACGATCCATCCGCAGTCGTCGACGGAAATGTAGTCCGTATCCTGTCTCGAATCACCGCCGACGAGTCCGATTACAAAAATTCAACGGACGCCGCAAAGTCCTACCGCGATCTCGTCCAAGAACTTCTCAACCCTGAACGCCCCGGCGACCACAACCAAGCCATGATGGAGCTGGGGGCCACCGTTTGCCACAAGCAATCGCCTAACTGCCTGCTTTGTCCCGTTCGCGAGTTCTGCAAGGGATACGCTGAAGGTATCGCCGAAGAGGTCCCTAAGCTGGCCAAGACCAAATTCGAAGATAAATCCGTCAACAGAGCTTGGATACAAGATGGCAAACGGGTCCTGCTGCACAAGATCCCCGATTCAGCCAAACGCATGAAAGGCTTGCACGAACTCCCAGAGCTCCTTCCACTGAAGCTCGCCACTCCCAAGGCCAAGCCACTCGCCAAACGCAAACGGAGCATCACCCGCTACCGGATCACCGAGAACATCTACAAGTTCTCCCCAGCAAAGCTCCCTCAACAACTCCCCACCGATTACCTCTGGGTAGAGCATTCAAAACTAGGCGAACTCCCCTTCTCCGGCCCACACCGCCGCTGGATCACGGAATTGCTCGACGATTGAGGCACAACCTCCGGGCGATAAGCAGACAGGCAGGTCCGCCAAAAAGATGAAGTAGCACAGGCACTATCAGGGTTATTCTCACACAACTCCAACAAGTGCCTGATACTATGAAGAAGTGTTTGATGTTTATCATTCTACTCTCGCTTCAGCTTACATTATCTGAAGCCAAAGAACCTAAAGCCTACGAATTGCCGAGAACCCAAGTGGTTCCCATTCAAGATTCCGAATTAGGAAGAGAATACGAGCTATACATCAGGTTGCCCGAAGCGTATTCATCAAACAGCGACAAAAAGCATCCCGTCATCTACTACACGGATGCTGTTTGGCACATTGAAACCTTGTCTGCCATGGCTGATTTCCTGGCACAAGACTCGATTCTAGTAGGCATATCGTGGCAGACAAACATCAGCGAAGAGCGAAAGAATGAGCTTGGAGCGCATGCCAGCAGATTTCGAGACTACCGGATGCGAGAGAGCAGCGATCCCACGACTCAGGCGAAAATGCAATTTGGCCAGGCAAACAAACATCTTAGCTTCATCCGCAATGACGTAATTCCCTACATCGAGAGCAACTACCGAACCGTACCGGAGAATCGCTCCTACTTCGGCTACTCCCTCGGTGGTCAATTCGGAGCCTACATTCTCCTGAGGCAGGCAAATACCTTCAAAAACTACATTCTCGGCGCACCCGCCTTTGGCGATAACTACGGCCCCTTCCTCTCCGAGCTCGAATCAAATTCCGCATCGAGCAGAAAAGGATTCAACGCCAACGTCTACATCGCTTATGGAAACACCGATAATAGACTGGCGGAGCTCGGGGAACCATTAGTCACACTCCTAAGCGAAAAGCAGGATGCCAGTCTCAATTTCACAAGCGAGGAACTCGAAGGAAATCATCTGACAGCCTTTCCAATTACCGCCGTACGCAGCATGACTTGGCTATCCGAACTCCTAAAACCAGAAAGCTAAGACAATGCACCGTATCTACCTCTCGATCACATTTATTATCTCCGCTCTCGCCTTGATAACATGCGGCAAGGCTCAGCAGCCAACACGAGCTCCCGCTGGCCCCTACCTCGGCCAGAAACCACCGGGACTCGTCCCTGAAGTTTTCGCGCCAGGCATCGTTTCCACGAAACACCTCGAAGTCTTCGGAATTTTCTCACCAGACATGCAAGAGTTCTACTTCGTCAGACGAGGCGGAGCGTTCAAAGACTCTACCTTGCTTGCATTTCGAAACGGGGAAAACGGATGGACCGAGTCCGTCGTTTCTCCATCCGTAGGCGAGCCCTTCATATCTCCAGACGGAAAAACGATGTATTTCGGCAACAAGTACATGGAACGTACAGATGCGGGGTGGTCCGAAGTGAAACAGCTTGAAGCCCCCTTCCGGGACATCCCAATCATGCGTCTCACCGCATCAACAAAAGGCACCTATGTATTAGACGCTCGAGAAGAAGTTGGTACCCTGCGGTATTCACGCCTCAAAGACGGGAAGCGCGAGCAACCCAAAGCATTCGGAAAAGAAGTAAACTCGGGAAAATGGACCGCCCACCCCTTCATAGCTCCGGACGAAAGCTATTTGATCTGGGATAGCGTGCGAGAAGGTGGATACGGCGACTCCGACCTCTATATAAGCTTCCGACAGAAAGACGGTTCATGGGGACCGGCGATTAACATGGGGCCTGACATCAACACCGAACGTGAGAACATTTACGGCAGCGTAACCCCAGACGGAAAATACTTTTTCTACCACACCTACTTCGACAACGGCGAAGCGAACATCTACTGGGTAGACGCCAAAGTGATCGAAAAGCTAAGGCCAGAAGGCTAAAACACCTAGCATACGATGCGAAAGCAAAAGTAAGAGTGTTCGGGTAGAAATATGCTGTTTTTTGTACCGAGAACCGGAGGGCAACGCTCCGTCGTTGCCGCAGAGCCATGATCAAATGTCTCGTCGAGCAGGCAACAACCGGCGTATAGCCAAAATACTTCCCAGAGCAAAAACCAGGAGGATCACGCTATTCACCCCATCCGGAATCGACGCAGTCGTCCCTTCCTTCACCGGCTCAAGCCCAGCTTCCTTGTACTGTCTTTCATTTTCAAGAACGACCGCGCCAGAAGCCGGAGTCACCAGCTGATGCTGAGCAGCAAGTTTCGCCGATCGCTCATAAGCTTTATTCTCACGGCTATAGAGGATCCGTTTCGCTTCGCTCAAAGCCCATAACCGCGTGGCGTGATCGGCGACCTTCCTCCCTCTCGCCTCCTCTGAACCATCTAGATGCTGATAGTTGATAACAACGCGACCTCTTCCCGACTGCCGAGAGTCCAAGAAACTGTTTAGATCCGTCCCTGGCGATTTGGCAAATCTTTGCACGCTCATCACATCCAAGCGTTTCTCCAAAGTCGTAAGCACACCATTCATCCCCTTACCGCAGCTCAAACTATAAACTGGCGTAGTGTTCTTTCGCCTAGATAGCTGTCGCAACAGCCCCTCAGCGCTTGAGAGCTCTCGAGGTTGAGGACCATGTATCCAAAGAATCGATTCAGTCGCAGAATTTTCCGCTAGCTGAAACGCATGCTCGAGGGCAGGCGCATTATCCTTCCCGCCCTCCGCCTTCCACTTGAAATCACTCGGCGAATCAAACACTCGATAACCTAGCCTTTCATCCACTACGACAATCTTCGAGATCTGGTCACCAAAGCGCTCCAACGCGGCTCGAACCTCAGTCAAGCTCTCAGACAGAGCTACCGACGTATCCAAAACGACGATCAATTTCGAATCCTCCGAAACGACAGTTTCGAGCGAGACAGTCCCTTGGGTAATCCCACCCGAATACGGATTCTCGCTCCAAAAACGCGTCAACTCCGGATCACGCTCCGCGTAAACGACAATCGGGTCGCCATTCAAGTCAGAGAAGTCCACCGTTGTTCGAATCGTATCGGCAAGATCTGGAGATTCCAAGCTTAGCGACGAAAGCATCGTTTGAGAATCGATCCAAACAGGAACTCCAAGCTCTTCTGACGCATAAAAATTCTCCCCGACAAGACTCGGCAACACGAAGCTTCCCTGATCCAAACTCTCCAAATGCAAGGGCACGACCATCCCGAGACGAATCTTCATCTTTCCACCATTCCTCGGAATTGGGAAACACTGAGCGAGCACATGATCCTTGCCAGCAGTCGTAACTAGCAACGGGTCTCGACGACGGGTGACGACCCTCTTGTACGCTTCGACCACTTTGCTCTTAGCGTTGAAAGCCGCCTCGCGCGCCTCGCCATTCACCCAAAGATTCACGCGTGTAACGGCCGCCCCCGGCGGCAACCGCCAAAGAGCTCGGGCCTCTTGCTGCATCGGCGTATCGTTCCGAAACTCCATCGTCCACTCCAGGTAGGCATGTGCCGCATCGGCCTCCACAACACCGTCGATTCGCGAATGCTGCAGACTCACGCCGTGGATTTTTCTACCGACAACCTGATCCCCCCGATACCAGTCCCAACGACTCCGCATTCCCAATACACTACCTTCCCCCTGGGAGGCAGCCTCACGATCCGCATCCACGTAGTACTCTCGACCCGTCACACGATAGAAAATCTCCCGAGCCTGCTCTGGAGAGTTCCTCGGGCCAACCCATAACACCCCCGACTGGTTCCGGAATTCCGGCAAACAGGAATCAAGAATCGTCTTCTCCGATCCAAACGTACGCAAAAAACCAATACCATTCATCGCTCGCTCCGGATCGGCAGATCCTGCCATATTCAGACCCAAAGTCGTCAAGTAGCGAGGCGACTCCACTCCGATAACAACGAGCAGTCCCAAAAGAAATCCGACTCCCGCCTTCCGCCAATAACGAGGCACCTCCGGGTTTCCTTTCCCCAGTCTCTTTATCAGCCCGAAAGCCGCCAGCATCGAAAACAAAGGAGCAAGCGGTAAAAAGCCAAATCCATAGAAAATGATGCCGATCACTGCAAACGGCATGAAAACAGCCAACGGGATCGTGTAATAAAGTGAAATCGCAATAGTCCCGCCCAATGCCAAGATCTTCCGCGCCCCCAAGGGACCACCCCGCCCAATTCCCAGCAAACACCACGCGCACCCGGCTGGAACCAAAGCAATCAATACAATGTGCCCAATACTAGGAATCGGATCGAAAAACGCCGACGCGCAAGCCCCCGTGACAATCTCAAAAATCAGAGTGATAACCGGCAAAATGACACCGAACGTCCATCCGTAAAACCGAGTCCAACCATTCTTGTTTTTCCGATCCTCTACGATTTCGCTTAAACTGCGACGCGGAGCCTTGCTCTCTTTTCTGGCCGGACTCTCCTTAACAAACGGGTCGTATCCAAGAACTCTGACAACGATACCTTCCACGATTTCCTTGGTAACGAGCCCCGGCTTACGCTCGCTGATCTCAGTCTCAACATGAATCCGGATATCCTCAGCTAGTTCAGCTCCCCCCTCAGTCGCGCCCACCAATCCCAACGCATCCTCAAAATAGGACCTGGCCGCATCGCTCCACTTAGACATTTTCGTTTCCACCTTTCTTAAGAGTTTCGATTCCTTCCATAAGATTCCCAATATATTCCGTCATGAGCTTCAGCTGCTCCCGCCCAAGCGGTGTCAGCGAGTAATATTTTCGAGCAGGCCCCTCCGATGACTCCTCAAGTCGCGTCTCCACCAAACCATGACGCTTCAAGCGCGACAAAAGCGGATAGACCGTCCCTTCACTCACTCCCAGACCGTCCATTCCCACAAGCTGCTTCACCAGCAGGTAACCATAGCGTTCGCCCTCAACTAAAGAGTTCAGTATCGAATACTCCAACAATCCCTTCCGAGCCTGCGTCGCCCAATTATCGATGTTGAACTTATCTTCCGGCATCCGTCAGTCCCTCATCAATCCAGCATCCAATTAATCAAACCAAAGAATTGGATGTCCCAAACCACTAAAACGACTCCCGCCAGATACAGAACCAAAGAAGCCCAAACCCACCCCAACGACTCTTTCCAGCCTGCCTTCCAGCTCACAAACACCTTCGCCCCGATGAAAAGCGGCACAACCGGCAACAAAAAGAACGCCGCCACAAACAAGAAGCCGACCATTCCACTTAAAAACGGCATCTCAAGCTCCTTGGGATCCGGATGCCCATAATACGGCCAGTGCCCATAAACACCCATCGATACCAGAGCGAAGCCCACCAGCGACAAGTACGCCCATAAGGGCATCGCTGAAACAACGGGGAATAACAGCCTGCTCAATTGCACCACGGAAGAGTCTCGATTCGCCAACAGTACCTTGCATTGCATAGTAACTTGTCAAACCTAAATCTCCGCCCGTTCTTTCGCTCTCGCTTCTCACCCTCCAGGAGCCGCACCATGCCGAGCATCTCCCATCGCTTCCAGAAGCCGCTCTTTCCCAGCCTATACCATTGCCATCCGAAATTTTTCACTCATACAGGCATCTAATTCCTATGGCCTCCACAACTGTATTCACCATTGCCAACCAGAAAGGTGGCGTTGGCAAAACCACAACCGCAGTCAACCTTGCCGCTGCTCTCGCCGAGCAAAAGGTTCCCACCCTCCTCATCGACCTCGACCCGCAGGCGAACGCGACAAGCGGACTGGGCATCGAAAAAGAGGAAGGACGCAGCGTCTATCCAGTCCTCCTCGGAGAAGGAAACATCGAGGACATGGTGGTCGAGACCGGACGTAAAAACCTCTACCTGCTCACTTCCGAAACCGACCTCGCCGCGGCCGAGATCGAGCTCGCCCAGCAAGAGGACTACCTCCTCCAACTCAAAAACGCCCTCGCTCCACTCTTCGAGTCCGGACAATACCGCGCCGTCGTCATCGACTGTCCGCCGGCTCTCGGCATGCTGTCCATGAACAGCCTCGCCGCCGCCGATTACCTGCTCGTCGCCCTGCAATGCGAGTACCTGGCCCTCGAAGGCCTCGGCCAAATTCTCTCCGTCGTGGACCGCCTCCACGAAGCAGGCGTCAACGAAGAGCTGCAAGTCGGCGGAATCATCATGACCATGTTCGACGTTCGTACCAACCTCTCCCGCGAAGTCGTCGAAGAAGTCCGCACCAACCTGCCGGACCAGATCTTCAACACCGTCATCCCGCGCACCATTCGCCTCAGCGAAGCGCCTTCTTTCGGCCAATCCATCTTCGAATACGACAAGAGCAATCCCGGAGCCACCGCCTACCGCAACCTCGCCAAAGAGGTCATCAAACGCTTCGAACTTAAGAAGAAATAGTCCCACGGACACTTCCTCATTCTGCACTCTTAATTCCTAATTTAGCAGTGGTCGCCTCCAAGCTGAAACGCCTCATAAAGTCCGTATCCAAGGATACTGACAAAAAAGCTGCCCGCAAAAGCGCGAATGCGGCGGAGGTACCCGCCGCCAAAGTCCGCAAGCTCGAAAGCAAGCTCGGCTACACCTTCACCAACAAGGGTCTGCTACACCAGTCCCTCACCCACCCGTCGTTCCTGCTCAACACCAAGGACCAGCTAAAGAACAACCAGAGACTCGAGTTCCTCGGGGACTCAGTCATTCAGCTCGTCCTAACCGAAAAACTCTACGAGAAATACCCACGGCACCGGGAAGGTAAGCTCACCGCAATCCGCTCGGGCTATGCCAGAGGCGATTTCATGGCCAACATCGCTCGCGAGCTGAAACTGGGCGACTACCTCATCCTCAAGCCGAAGGATCGGCAAGCAGGCGTGGCAGAAGGCGACTCCGCGCTAGGAGACGCCTTCGAATCCCTCGTGGGCGCCCTCTACCTCGATTCCGACTTCGATACCGCCCGCAAGATCGTGCTCGGCCTTTACAACTACCTCGATACCGCCCCAACCGCCAAGGGCGAGATATCGAACCCCAAGGGCAAGCTGCAAGAGCTCATCCAGCCCGTCCACGGAAACCACGCCCTTCGCTACGATACGGTCTCCCAAACAGGCGAAGCCCACAACCGCACCTTCGAGATAGCCGTCTACTGCAACGATGACAAACTCGGCACCGGCAAAGGAAAAACCAAAAAGGAGGCCGCCGAGAAAGCCGCCCTTCAAGCCATCGCCAAACTGCAGAAAAAGCAGTAGCCTAAGCGCTCTCCCCCGCAATAGTTCGCCCCTCGCTATCGTACCCCCTCTGTGCACGATACCTCCGCAGACTCAAACTCCATTCTACTCCCCCACGGACTCGACAGCTGGGAGCAGCTGATTGGAGTGAGCGAAGAAGCCGTCGCACCTGTTGTAGAAAACTGGATACACAAAAAGCAGGCACGGCTCAGCATCATCGTTATAAAAAACGCTCGCCTAGCGGAACAACTCTCAGCCGACCTTTCCTATTTCCAAAGCCAGATTCGAACCTCTGAAACGAGAACTCGCTTCCTCTACTACCCAGAAGAGTCGGACCTTCGAGATGATGAAGATAGCCCCGTCGAACGATTTGAAACAGGAAGCGAACGAATCGCCACCCTAGCTGCGATTCGCCAAACCGATTCGCCGCTCGTAATAACGACCACCCCCAAAGCCATTGCCCAAGCGGTCCCAGCGGCGTCCGAACTGGCTGACTCTCAAATCACCCTCAAATCCGGCTCGGAATTCGAGTTCGAAAAACTCATCCAAACCCTAGAAGCCCTCGACTACGATAGCGAAGGGCTCTGCGAAGCGCCCGGCCAATTCGCCCGCCGTGGCGGCTTGATCGACGTGTATCCGATTTCGGCAGACAAGCCCTACCGCTTAGACTTTTTCGGCGACGAAATCGACGCCATCAAAGAACTCGATCCTGTCACCCAACGCTCCGGGGAAGCCGTAAGCGAACTTCAAATAGATGCCTCTCCCACCCTAGAGCTGAAAGTCGCGAAAAACGGCTTCAGCGAGCATCTCCCCGAAAACGTGGCATGGGGACTCATCGAACCGGAACAACTCCTCGAAACATTCGACTCTCCTCTCGAACAAGAGCATTCCCACAACCTCGGAAAATCTTGGGTCCAACTAAAAAACCTTCGTTCCCAAACAGACGACGAGTGGGCGACCTTCTCAGACCTCGATCTCGAGTCAAACGACTCCCAGAACTGCAAGAGCGTTACCTTCGAAGCGGAATCGCTCAGCTTCTACCGCCCTCTTCCCGACAATGCGAAACTCGCCGACGAACGCTTGGCCGATGAGCAATCCGCCCGTATCCAATTCCTGGAACAGGTCGCACATTGGAGTGCCGCAGGCGAGCAGATCATAATCGCCCTCCCCAACGAGAGCGACAAAAACCGGATCCAGGAGCTCATCGACAACTCAACAGAGCTAAAAAAAATCAAATTCCTGTTCTGGCAAGGCGATCAAAACCAAGGCTTTCGCATCCACTTCCGCCCCAAACTAGGCAAGCTAGACTGGCCCTTCCTCGAAAAATCCAAAGGATGCGTATTCATTACCGAAACCGAGCTATTCGGTAGACGTCGCGGCCGCAAGCCGCCCACACGTTCCAAAGCCCTAGTCAGTCAGTCCCAAGTAGACCAGCTACTCGATTTCGCCGAACTCGTGGATGGAGAGTTCGTCGTCCACCTTCAGCACGGTATCGCCCTCTACCGAGGTATTACAAAAGTGGATATGCAAGGCCAAATGAGAGAGGTTCTCTCTCTCGAGTTCGACGACGACGTTGTACTGCACATCCCCCTCCAGGAGTCACACCTCATCAGTCGCTACGTCGGCATCTCCAAGACCCGACCAAAACTCGGAAAGATCGGCACCAACCGCTGGGGCAAAACGCGCGAAGCCGCCGAACGAGCCACCTTGGACCTCGCCGCCAAACTCCTCGAGCTCCAAGCAAAACGAGACAGCGGCGGAGGGCACGCCTTTGCAGCAGATTCCGAATGGCAAATTGAGTTCGAAGGCTCTTTCCCCTTCAAGGAAACGCCAGACCAGCTAAAGGCGATCAACGAGTCCAAAGGCGACATGGAGAAAGCCACTCCGATGGACCGACTCATCTGCGGCGATGTCGGATTCGGAAAAACCGAAGTCGCCATCCGCGCCGCCTTCAAGTCGGTCATGGACGGCAAACAGGTCGCCATCCTCGTCCCTACCACTGTCCTTGCTCAGCAGCACTTTCTCAATTTTCGCGACCGGATGGCTGGCTACCCAATCGTCGTCGAAACCGTCAGCCGCTTTCGCAAGCCAGCCGAAATAAAGAAGATCCTGCAATCGACCGCCGCCGGAAAAGTCGACATTCTAGTAGGAACCCACCGAATTCTTCAAAAAGACGTCTCCTTCAAAGACCTCGGGCTCGTCGTCATCGACGAAGAACAACGCTTCGGCCTCAAACACAAAGAGGTATTCAAAGAATGGAGATCCACCGTGGACATACTCACCATGTCCGCGACCCCCATTCCTCGCACGCTTTACATGGCCCTAACCGGAGCCCGCGAGCTTAGCGTGATCGAAACCGCCCCTGTCGAACGAAAGCCCATCCAAACGATCGTCAAAAGCTACGACGACGCCCTCGTCTCCGAAGTCATCCGACGAGAACTCGCTCGCGGCGGGCAAGTATTCTACCTGCACAACCGCGTACAAACCATCGAATCCGTCGCGGCCAGACTCAAAGCGATGCTCCCCGAAGTATCCATCGGCGTAGGACACGGACAAATGGAAGAGAAGAAACTCGAGCGGGTCATGCTGGATTTCGTAAACCAGAAATACCAAGTCCTCGTTTGCACTACCATTATCGAATCCGGCCTCGATATCCCGAACTGCAACACCATCATCATCGAAGGCGCGGATCGATTCGGACTCTCGCAACTCTATCAGCTCCGCGGCCGCGTAGGGCGCTTCAAACGCCAAGCCTACGCCTACCTACTGCTACACAAACATAAGCGGCTCATGGACGTGGCTCGCAAACGCCTCGCCGCCATCCGACAGCACAACCAGCTCGGAGCAGGCTTCCGCCTCGCCATGCGCGACCTAGAGCTCCGCGGGGCCGGCAACCTTCTCGGCAGCGAACAGTCCGGACACATCGTCGGCGTCGGCTTCGAACTCTATTGCCAACTCCTTAAGCAAAGCGTCGCCCGACTGAAAGGCGATGCCACCGCCACCCAGATCCGAGCCAACGTTAAGCTCGATTTCGTCTACCAAGGCGAAGGCAACATGCAGGCAGCAAATCGCCACGAAGACGGCTACACCGTTCTAAAGCGCCTCGATCTTAAAGAAGGCGACTGCGAACCCATCCAAGCCCGCATCCCCGCAGACTTCATCACCGAAACCCGGCTTCGTATCGACCTCTACCGCCGCCTCGCCCTCGCCGGCAGCCCCAAAGAAGTCCGCGAACTTCGCGAAGCCATCACCGACCGATTCGGAAAATTCCCCGTCGAGGTTGAAGCGCTTCTACGTCTCACCGAAATTCGCTGCCTCGCGGAACAAAAGAGCATACACTCAGTCGAGTCACAAGGGAACCGTCTGAAGTGCCGCATTTACAAAGGACGAGAGTCGGACTACATTAAGCTCGGAAGCCGATTCCCCCGCTTGAACGCCAATAATGCCTTGAAGCGATTACACGAAATCCTTGTCTTCTTAAATAATTTACCTAGCCATCGCTCTTAGGCACCCGCCGATCCCACGTCACATGATAAAAAAAGCGACCCTACTCATTGCCCTTTCCCTTCCCCTCGCCCTTGGCTTAGCCCAAAACAAGACGCCAAAGGGAGCACGCCTCGCCAACAGCATCGCCGCCATCGCCGAGGAAAAAATCATCACCGTCGACGAAGTGCGTCGCGAGCTCGAGCCATACCTGCCGCAAATCCAGGCAGACTCGAAGGGCGACCCCATGAAATTCCGTCAGCTCATCGAGGACATGGAGTCCGAGATCATCCAAAACCTCACCGATAACGTCCTCATCGTGAAGCAATTCTACGAGGACAAAGGCCAGATCCCCCCCAGCTTCGTAGACAACGAAATCGAGGAAACCATCATCACCAAGTTCGAAGGCAAACGCTCCCTCTACCTCGATTACCTCAAATCGATCGGCAAGACGCCAGACGAGCACCGCGTGATGATCAAGGAAGAGATCATAGTGAACTACATGCGCAGCAAGATGCGTAAATCGGCCTCCATCGTTAGCCCGAACCGCATCGAGTCATTCTACGAAGAGTACAAGGAAGAGTTCTTCCAAGAGGAAGCCCTCCACCTCCGCCTCATCCGCCTCACCAAACTCGCCGACGAGACAGAAGAGCTACTCACCCAAAGAGCCGACGAGATCTACGAAAAGCTAGAGCTCGGATTCGCATTCGACGAACTCGCCTCCAAGTACAGCAACGATTCCAAAGCCAAGAAAGGCGGCGACTGGGGCTGGGTTACCCGCGGCTCCTTGATCGAGCAACTCAGCGAGCCTGCCTTCGCTCTTCAGGAAGGCGACTTCAGCGAACCAGTCATAATCAAGAACAACCTCTTCATCCTCTACTGCGAAGAACATCGCCCCGAAGGCTACCTGCCACTCCCAGAGGTACGCGAAGACATCGAGGACATTCTCATCTCTAGCATGGCCCGTGAAGCGGAAGCCAAATTCCTCGAACGCCTCCGCCGCGACGGTTACGTCCGCCGCTTCAACTAGGCTTCGAGCCGAGACATCCCAAACCTTTCCAAGCACGGTCCAAAAGACCGTGCTTTTTTGTGCTCCTAGGGTGGTCAACCAATAGCTTGAATTCCCCCACCTACTCGACTCTACTTGCCCCAACGGAAATCTGTTACCTTCCGTCCACCAACTCTATCCCGTATGCCCCCTTCGACCTACCTCACACCTAGGCTCGCCGACCTATCCGTCAGCGAACGCCCTCAAGAACGCCTAGAATCCCTCGGAGCCCAAAGCCTCAGCGATACAGAACTCATCGCCATGATCCTGCGCAGCGGCAGCAAAGGGCGAAATGTCCTAAGCGTCGCCTCCGAGATCCTTCGAGCCGGCGGCTCCCTCAACGGCCTCCTAAACTGGAGCGATGCCGAGTTCCGTAACATTAAGGGCATCGGCAAAGTCAAAGCCCTCCAACTTCTCACCATCATCGAGATCTGCAGACGAGTCCGTGATCGATCCCCCTCGAAAGAGCCCATCCTCGATAGCCCCGATCTCGTCTTCCAGCACATGCAAACCCACAGCGACAGTCTTCAGGTCGAGAAATTCTGGACCCTTAGCCTCAACCGCAAAAACCGCCTGCTACGCAGGACCGAAGTCAGTTCAGGCACAGCCAGCAACAGCCTCGTCCACCCTAGGGAAGTTTTCCGCGAGGCCATCCGGCAAGGAGCTTCAGCGGTAATCTGCGTGCACAACCACCCCAGCGGCGACCCCGCCCCCAGCGCCGCGGATATCAAAGTAACTCGCCAACTAAGAGAATCCGCAAAGATCATCGGAATCGACCTGCTCGACCATGTCATCTGCGGCTCCCAACAACACGACCCACGCCAGCAAGGCTATTACAGCTTTCAAGAAGCAGGTCTGCTCTAGGCCAAAATTCGACATGAAATCCGAACGAAAATTTTCTCAAATTTACACTTGATCTTTGAAACAAAACGAGGACTCTAGGCGACCTTTCACCGGTCGGTAGGATACTCAAGCGGCCAACGAGGGCAGACTGTAAATCTGCTGGGGAAACCCTACACAGGTTCGAATCCTGTTCCTACCACCATTTTTATTTTCCAAGCGACCGTCGTAGGTCGTTTTTTTTGTGCCCAGACACAAGGAACGCCTCGCGGAACAGGATGAGAACCGAAAGGTTCGACGGAGCGAAGCGGAGAAGGGATTCGCGAAGCGAAGGTCCAAAGGACTTGGGCAAAGCCCAACCAATCCTGTTCCTACCACCATTTTCAATCTCCAAGCGACCGCCGAAGGTCGTTTTTTTGTGCCCAGAGGAAACGCCCCCTCCTCTTCAAGCTCCTCCATCCCCGATTTTCGGTAACGGGCGCCCCAATCCATCCCAGATAAGCTCGTGGCCTTCTCGATAGTGCTCACCTGCACGCAAAGAGAGTTCGCCCACCTCGCGCAACATAGCATCGAGCTGCGACATGGCGTAAAGAGCGATCCAGCAGTCAGGAATCCGCCCACCGACATCGGTCGCCACATGATAGATGAGCAACGTCCGGGTCGGCGACAAAGCCACGGCAATCCATCCCCCAAAGTCGAGAGGAAGAAAAATAGCCCCCTCCAGATCCTTCAAACAAAGCCCAGCCACCTTCCCGTCGCCGACAATCTCCTGAGCGATAGCTTCGCCATCTGGCGCCAGGTTCCAGGAATACTCCCAGACAGTCCCATTGGAAGCCTCGGCAAGCTCCACTCCCAAGCTCAAATCGATCACCCAATGCCGGTCGGCGATCGGCCACGGCAACGCGAGATGCTGGTACCTCCGACAACCTCCCTTTCCATCGGAAAAGATCCGATAGCCCGTATTCAGATCATTTTGCCAAAGATGCGGGTCGATAGCAGCCAACCAAACGTCACGCTGGCTCCGCTCGACGATATAGAAACCTGCCACCCGATGGAAAAACTCCCCCGCGTACTCCTCGAGCTCTCCCGCCCTCAGGCGAGAGCGGACCTTGACGACCTGCCCCCTCAAGAGTCGCTCTATCTCCGAAGACGACAATTCGGGCAAAGCTTCACGTCCATGCTCATTGTACGCTCGTATCGCCTCCCGAATACTACGAGTAAACTCACAATCAGGCGATGAAGTTAATTTCAACGTCAGGAAGAGCAACAACACGAAAACAACGACCTTCCCCAAACGAATCCCGATTCGCATACAGCTCCCCCTTCCTTCCGGATTACTAAAGCCAACTGACCACCAGACTCAACGGCTCAGCAAATCTATAAGGCCCAATGACATCATCCTCAGTAAACCTTCTAGCTTCGTCTGCCCCTCAAGGAATGCGAATTCGCTTGCTCCAGCATGCACTTGATCTTTCTTGCGACCGCATTTGCTCGTTATTTGGAACAGAGGCCCTAGGTCAGGACAGTCAATTCCCACACAATGCAAAGCTCCCTCTTCAACTACCACCTTCCCGAAGAACGCATCGCCCAAGAGCCAGCCGCGGCTCGCGACGCCTCCCGACTCCTAGTCGTCCACCGCCAAGAGCGCCGCATCGAGCATCGCACATTCTCAGATCTCCCCGAATACCTCGGCGAAAACGACACCCTCTTTCGCAACAACGCTCGAGTCCTCCCTGCCCGCCTCTTCGCCCAACGCCCCTCAGGCGGCGCCGCCGAGTGCCTGCTTCTCCGCCCCGCTTCCAACGACGGTCTCGAATGGTGGACACTCCTTCGCCCCGGCAAACGCCTCAACCCCGGCGCAAGCTTCTCGCGAGAGGGCTACTTCTCCGCTGAAGTCGTGGACAAAAACGAGGAAAAGGCGGAGTACCGAGTACGATTCTCCCTCCAGCACCACAGCTCGGTTCCCGCCCTCGCCGAAGACCTCGGCAAAATGCCCCTCCCTCCCTACATTTCACGCGAAAAATCGGACCAACGCGACGCCTCCGACAAAGAGCGCTACCAAACCATCTACGCCTCCGGCGAAAAAGCAGTGGCCGCCGCCGCGCCCACAGCCGGGCTCCACTTCACGCCCGAAATCGTCGACACGCTCACCCAAAAAGGCGCTCGATTCCACGATCTCGTCCTTCACGTCGGCATGGGCACTTTCAAGCCCCTGCAGACCGAGAATATCGAAGACCACGAGATTCACCGAGAAATCTACGAAATCTCCGAAAACACCCAAAACGCCATCCGCACGCCTCAGGGCCGTCGCCGCGTCTGCGTCGGCACCACCAGCGTACGTAGCGTCGAGGACTACCTCGCCAAGTCCGATTCCATCACCCCCGGCCAATTCACCGGCGAGGCAGACATCTTCATCTACCCGCCCCGTCAATTCCAAGGCGTAGACGCTCTCATCACCAACTTCCACCAGCCAAACTCCACCCTTCTCTGTCTTGTATCCTCTTTTCTAGCACCGGGGAAAACAGATGGAATTGATTGGTTAAAAGAGATTTACGCAGAAGCGATTTCCCTCGAATATCGCTTCCTCAGCTACGGCGACGCGATGCTCATCCTTTGACAAGCGTTCCCCAATCGTGTACTCTCCGCGCGTTTTTCTGAACAAAACACCTCTTCTATGGGCGAATTCCAAAAAGCAACGATCACCAATATCGTCGAAGACGCCACCTTCGACTTCACCATGGGAGACGCCGAATCAGGCATCGCCAAATTGCAGGCCGCTCTCGCCGAACAGCCCGACGCCTTCGAAGGCTGGCACGCCCTCTGCGAGATTTTTTACTCCGAAAAACGCTACGACGAAGCGCTTGAGGCCGCCGAACAGGCCCATGATCTCAAACCGGACGATCTATTTGTAAACACCAGCCTCTCACGCATTTGGCTCGAAAAGGGCTCAAAAGAGAAGGCCGAGCACTTCGGAGCCCAAGCCCGCATGGCCAGCTGGAAGGAACAGCTCACAAACCCTGAGGTCGCACCCTCGGATTCCGATCTCACCTGAGAGCGAAACCGCTCCAGCATAAGCAACTGGCACACTTTCCATAAATCCTCGACATTGGCGAGATAACACCCACATTCCACCCCTTTTCACCGGACAGGCCTATGGACAACAACTATTCGCTAGACTTCGAACAGCCGCTTCGCGGCCTAATCGAACAGATGGAGCAACTGCACCAGCTGTCCGCCGAGAACAACATCGACTTGTCGAAAGAGATCAAAGCCATCGAGCAGAAGATCTCTGACACGAAGAAGTCCATCTACTCAAACCTCACGCCTTGGCAGCGCGTCCAGCTCGCTCGCCATCCGCAACGCCCTTACGCCTACGATTACATCGAGCGTATTTTCACAGGGTTCCAAGAGCTCCACGGCGACCGCGCCTTCCGCGATGATCGCGCTATCATTGGCGGAACCGCGTTTCTCAACGGCGAATCCGTGATGGTCATCGCCCAACACAAGGGCCGCACCACCCGCGAGAAGCTCAAGCACAACTTCGGCAGCCCTTACCCGGAAGGTTACCGCAAAGCCCTCCGCCTCATGAAAATGGCGGACAGATTCGACCTGCCGATCATCACTTTCGTCGACACTCAAGGAGCCTACCCAGGCGTCGCCTCCGAAGAACGTCACGTGTCAGAAGCCATCGCGGTCAACCTCCGCGAAATGAGCCAAATGGGATGCCCAATCATCTCTACAGTCATTGGCGAAGGCGGATCCGGCGGAGCGCTCGGCATCGCAGTGGCGAACAAGATCATGATCTTGGAAAACGCCTACTACTCCGTCATCTCCCCTGAAGGCTGCGCCGCTATCCTCTGGAAGGACCGCGCAAAAGCCCCGCAAGCAGCCCAAGCCCTCAAGTTCGGCGCCGCAGAAATCCACGAGCTCGGTATCGTCGACAAGGTCGTCGCCGAACCCGTTGGCGGAGCCCACGCAGACCCAGACGAGGCTGCAGCAAATCTTAAAAAGGAAATCGAAGCCCAACTCGAGGAACTCAAGAAGTTGACTCCCGAAGAGCGCATCGAACAACGCTATCAACGCTTCCGCAACATGGGCGTAACCGAGAACGATTTGGCAGACGGAAAAATCGTCCCCATCAACGAAGCTGCTTCCTAAACGTATCCCTTTCCTGAACACCGTTTCCAAGAAAACAACAATGAGCGCAAAAACAGACCTCGAATCGTCTTCCGCAACGGCTACGCAAAGCCAAGAGATGAATGGTGCCGACGTCGTAGTCGAGTCCCTGATACGCGAAGGCGTCGACGTTATTTTCGCCTACCCCGGCGGCGCGTCACTCGAAATGCACCAGTCCCTCGCCAAGCGTAAGGACGACATCCGCACCATCCTCCCTCGTCACGAGCAAGGCGGTTCCTTCGCCGCAGAGGGATACGCCCGCGTCACCGGCAAGGCTGGTGTTTGTATGGCGACTTCAGGTCCCGGTGCGACCAACCTCATGACCGCGATCGCAGACGCATTCATGGACAGCACCCCGCTCGTTTGCATCACCGGTCAGGTTTACTCCAAGTTCATCGGCAAGGCAGCGTTCCAGGAAACCGACTTCTTCGGAATGACCCTCCCGGTCGTAAAGCACAGCTACCTCGTGCTCGACGTAAACGACCTGCCACGCATCATCAAGGAAGCCTTCAAGATCGCTACCACCGGCCGCCCCGGCCCAGTCGTAGTCGACATTCCAAAGGACGTTCAGCAGGCCCTCGTTTCTCCCGTTTGGCCAAGCGACGAAGACGTTCCTTACCGCGAGTCAAAGATGCCAGCTAAGGCTTCCGACCAAGAACTCGAAAACGTTCTTCGCAGAATAGAAGACTCCAAGCGCCCTGTGATCTACTTCGGCGGTGGCGTCGTATCCGCAGAAGCCCACAAGGAGCTCACCCAATTCGCTGAACGTGCAGGCATCCCTGTCGCCTCGACTCTCATGGGGGCCGGCTCGTTCCCAGAAACCCACGAGCTCTCTCTCAAATGGTTCGGTATGCACGGTTCCGCATTCGGCAACTGGGCAGTTCACCAATCCGACCTCCTCCTCACTTTTGGCGCTCGCTTCGACGACCGTATCACGGGTGATGTAACCAAGTTCGCTCCGCAGGCCGAAATCGTCCACATCGACGTCGACCCATCCGAGCACAACAAGAACAAGATCGTCCACCACCCAATCGTTTCCGACATCAAGCACGCCCTCGGCCGCATGCTCGAGCTCATGGATCAAAAGGGCTTCAAAGCGCCAGAGATCCAAGCCTGGCGCGACCAGTGCGCAGAGTGGAAACGTGACTACCCATTCTCTTACAACGAGAGCGAGCACATCGTACCTCAACACGCAGTCGAGGTCCTCATGGAGCTCACCAAGGGCGAGGCCATCATCACAACCGGAGTTGGCCAGCACCAGATGTTCGCCGCTCAGTTCTACGACTTCAACCACCCACGCAGCCTTATCTCCTCTCTCGGACTCGGCTCCATGGGCTACGGTTACCCATCCGCTCTCGGAGCAAAGGTTGCCGCTCCAGATCGCGAAGTCATCGACATCGATGGTGACGGCTCATTCGCAATGAACGTTCAGGAACTCGCTACCGCTAAGATCGAAAAGATCGCGGCCAAGGCGATGATCCTCAACAACCAGCACCTTGGCATGGTTGTTCAGTGGGAAGACCGTTTCTACAACAGCGTTCGCGGCAACACCATCCTCGGCGACGAAAGCAACATCGGAACTCCCGAGAATCTCGGAGGACTCTACCCAGACTACGTCAAAATCGCTGAAGGATTCGGACTCCCGGGTCGCCGCGTCCACAAGAAGAGCGAGCTCAAGGACGCGATCCAAGAGATGCTCGACAGCGACGAAGCCTTCGTACTCGACGTCATCACGCCATACGACGAACACGTTTTGCCAATGATCCCAGCCGGCAAGACCGTCGACCAAATGATCGTCCGCTAATCGATCGAAAGACGTATCCAAATTTCAAAGCCGCTTCCAGAAATGGGAGCGGCTTTTTCATAGCCGTAGCGCGATGCTTCAGTCCGCGTAATTTTAAACGGTACGGACGCGGGCTAAAGCACCGCGCTACCGACTACCGAAACACAGTATCCAAACGGCCCTTACGCTCGTCATCTGCCAGCGTATCCTCGTCTCCATAGTGCTTCCCATCCACGAAAATCTGAGGAACGGTTGTCTCGCCCTTGGAGCGACGCTTCATCTCCTTGAAATTGGAGGTCGGCAGCTTCACCCCCGCAACCATTGCGACCTCCTTCCAATGGAAAGCAATCTTATGCTTGTTCAAAAACGCCTTCGCCTGAAGACAATACGGGCAGAGCTTGCTGCCAAAAACTTCCACTTTCTTCATCGCAACTACTGAACCTCCACCACGAGCGCGGTAATGTTGTCTCGCCCAGACTCTTCCATAGCATCCTGCACAAGCCTATCCGCTGGCTCAAGCTGAGCAAAACGGGCAGGCGGATTTCGGACAA
This sequence comes from Pelagicoccus mobilis, assembly GCF_016595505.1. GTDB lineage: Bacteria > Verrucomicrobiota > Verrucomicrobiia > Opitutales > Opitutaceae > Pelagicoccus > Pelagicoccus mobilis. The sequence continues at coordinate 56,837 of NZ_JAENIL010000048.1, forward strand.
GCTCTTCAATCCGGCGATCCCAAATCCCGTCGTTAACGCCATCCGAACAAAAAACAAACCGATCCCCCGGCTCTACCCCTACCGATCCCACCTGCGGATCGATCTTCAAGCACTTACCACCGAGAACCTGTTGCAGCATATTCCGCTCAGCATGGGTTCTCGCCTGTCTCTCGTTGATCTTTCCAGTCCGGAACAGCCAGCCTACATGCGTATGATCTTCGGTGATCTGTTTGCTGCCGCCATCTTTGGGCAGGTAGTAGATGCGACTATCACCAATATGGCAAAAGTGCATCCACCCCGGAGAAAACCAGCCTAAACTAAGCGTCGCCCCCATACCGCGACATTCCTCGTAGTAGATCGACATCTCCGTCATCTCCTTGTGGATACGCTGGAAAAGCTCGATCAATATGTCGCTAAACCCTCGCTCCATGCCATAGATGGCCAACTTGAAGGTTTTAGGCAGAAGTTCGGAAATCTTTTGCACAGCGATCTGGCTGGCAAACTCACCCGCGTTCGCTCCTCCCATGCCATCGCTCACCGCAAAAACGAAATCTCCCCGCTTCATGCTCTCTAAACCAGTCTTGCCTAGATACTGCAGCCCTTCGGCGTTAAATGTCAGAGCCCGGAAGGCATCCTCGTTGTTCTTGCGGAATCGGCCCGGATGAGTGAGCCCGGACCAGCTGAGAGCTAGCTCTTCGTGATCGTCGTCGCTATCAGTCATCGCCTTTTCGCTCATAATCTCCCTCTCGAGCCTCTTCCGCCTCCTTGATCGTCAGCCCTTGCCCGCTCTCAAGAATCACCGCGAACTCAAAATCGATCACACAAAACCGGCCGATATGAGCGCTGTAGGTGATGTTTCGCATAAACGCGTCATCGTGTCGCACGCCATAGGACTCCAACTCATCGAAAACCGCCTTCTCCTTCTCCGGGCTCATCTTCTGCACGATCGCTCCGCAGTTGGTCGTCACGATATAGAGCTGCTCCGGATGCTCCTCTAGAAGCTTCGGCACGAACTCGCACCCCTTGGCCTCCAGATATTTCAGCACGCGAACCTCGTTTTCATAACGCTCCTTCGCGAGCTGGCCTTTGTATTTTTTGTGCACGCGGCCGTCGAAGCCAATCCTGACCTCAGCCCTCTGCGTATCTTTGATCTCTTGCATGATCGTTTTTGAGCTTTCACCAAGAAAGTGTGAGTCACTTCGATATTTTGGAAGTGAAAAGTAAAATTGATTGAAAGTAGGCGCGCCTTTTGCTGATTTCGTCACCCGTCCCATTGGCGGCGCCACTCCTTCGGAATTGCCAAGCAGAATCGGGACTTTCCAAACCCTATTAAGATAATCAACAATCTATGGCTAAATATAAGTTCGAATACATCTGGCTCGACGGCTACACGCCTGTGCCAAATCTTCGTGGTAAGACCCGCCTCGGCGACTCAGCTCCTGAGAGCATTGAAGACCTCCCTCTTTGGGGCTTCGACGGTAGCTCCACACAGCAGGCTGAAGGCAGCAGCTCTGACTGCGTTCTAAAGCCAGTTGCATTCTACCCAGACGCTGCTCGTGGCGAAAACTCTTACCTCGTAATGTGTGAGGTAATGATGCCAGACGGCGTTACTCCACACCCATCCAACCACCGTGCTACCATCGTCGACGACGAGGACACTTGGTTCGGACTCGAGCAGGAGTACTTCCTTTTCCAAGACGGTCGCCCACTCGGTTGGCCAGAAGACGGTTACCCATCCCCACAGGGTGAGTACTACACAGGCGTTGGCTTCGCAAACGTTGGCAGCATCGCTCGTGAAATCGTTGAAGAACACCTCGACCTCTGTCTCGCAGCTGGCATCAACCACGAAGGCATCAATGCCGAGGTTGCTAAGGGCCAGTGGGAATTCCAGGTTTTCGCCAAGGGTTCCAAGAACTGCGCGGACGACATCTGGATCGCTCGTTACCTCCTTCTCCGTCTCTGCGAAAAGTACGAGATCGACGTAGAGTGGCACTGTAAGCCTTTCCAAGGTGACTGGAATGGTTCCGGCATGCACTGTAACTTCTCCACCAAGCACCTCCGTGAGGTTGGCGGCAAGGAGTACTTCCTCAAGCTCATGGACGCGTTCGAAAAGAACAAGGACGAGCACATCGCTGCTTACGGTCCAGACAACCACATGCGTCTCACAGGTCTCCACGAAACACAGTCTATCGACAAGTTCTCTTGGGGTGTTGCTGACCGTGGCGCTTCTATCCGCGTTCCACACAGCTTCGTTAAGGACGACGCTTACAAGGGTTACCTCGAAGATCGCCGTCCAAACTCACAAGGCGACCCATACCAGATCTGCTCTCGCGTTCTCAAGACGATCGCGGAAGTTCCAACCGACTAAGTCGGGCCTCGATCCAAGAGTTAACGCTCAAAACTTTCAAAGCGGCTCCCTTCTCGGGGGCCGCTTTTTTGTATTCCGAGTTTGGGTACCTAATTTTGGCATTGAGCCCGCTCGAACAACCGCGCTCAAATCCCTCGATGCCAAGACCTATCGGATGGAACAAACGAGACCCAGAATTGGGCAAGCTAAAGATCGAAGCTCGAATTTTCGGCAACAAACTCACCTTCCATCGTCAGGCTGGACGCTTCGAACAATGGGAAGAATTCACACCCAATGAAGAAGATTGGGACACCGTCAACGAACTAGCTGCCAACAAGTTCCAACGCGGCAAGGTGCAGGCTCAGCACTTGAAGATAATCCAGGCCCGCGGCCGGAAATTCTAAGATAAACCGTAGCGCGGTGCTTCAGCCCGCGTCATCGATGGTCCAATCC
>NZ_JAENIL010000049.1 GCF_016595505.1 Pelagicoccus mobilis
CGTTGGCGGCGACTATGGCGCCAAGGCATCCAGGACCATCTCATTGCCGCAGTGCAGAACATGAAGATTCTAGTCAGCGCGGCAGGCAAGGACAGCACTGGTGGAGCTTGCTCGCTGCTGGTCATAGAGGTCGTTGGCGCCTTGAGGTCCGCCAGAGTCCTTGTTGCTCGGGCCTTGAGCCGACTTGAAGCATTTGAAGGCAGCATCTCTCCAGATTCGGCCCTCGTCAGACTTTCTCGCTGAATTTTTCGTTTTCAGGGAAACCGACCAGTTTCTTCGCCTTTGGGCAACAGCCCGTCTGTCGTTGCCTCACTCACTGCAGGATCCAATCGAGGCAACGACGGAGCGTTGCCCTCCTCTACCACTTCTCCACTCCGCGCATCCAGCCGGGATGCCCGGAGAGCTCTACACGCTCGGGCAGCAACTCGTAGCTGTCGCCAACACGCTTGAGCACACTCAAGTCACCAGAGAGAAAATTCCCGAGATAGAGGTACTCTCCATCCTGCGTGAACACGGCGCCCTCAGCCATACCGCCCACCTCGTAGGCGGCCACCTTCTCGACCGACTTTCCATCGATCTTCAGAATCGCCGCTAAAGCACCTTCGTTAGCCGCCCAAGCGTTCACTGGATTCGCTTTCGCATTCTGGCTTCCGTTGATGCAGATCGAAACCGCGAACTTCCCGTCGGGACTAAACGCCAGCCCTTCTGGTCCATCTCCGACTACCACTTGATCGCAGACATACGGGCGAGCTCCCGTTAGATCGATAACGCTGACAGTATCCACGTTTCCATCATTACCACCGGTCGGTCCCTGGTTGTTTACCAGTGCGATATCTCCAAGCGGTGAAACGCAAACGTTGTAAGGTTCCTGCCCAACATTGATATCTTCTGCGGGATCGTGAGAAAATTTCCCCGCTTCAAAGTCTAGGTAGAGAATCCCCACCTTGTGTTCGGGTTTCTTCAGAAACAAGGCACGCTTCCCATTAGGCTCGATCGTTATCCCCGCGGCAGGGCTGCCAACATCAATGGACGCGACCTCCTCAAGATCAGCCCCCGACACTTCGAAAACAAGTACCGACTTCCCCGCCCGATTTCCAACTAGCAGGTACTTCCCATCCGCTGTCAAATCCATCCCCGAAGGCTGTTGGCCCATTTCCGAAAGCTTGATCGTCTTCAGCAGTTTCGATTTCTTTCCAAGGGACAAAACGTGTATCTCATTATTGGGTACAGCAGACCACTTACCATCAGCCTCAACCCATTTCATCGAATTCGCCACGTAGGCAAATTTTTGATCGGGAGAAATCGCTGCGTTTGTTGGCGGACCAAAGATCGAGTTCTCGACCGTTAACGTGGCGACGATCTCTGGACGACTGCGGTCGTCTCCAATTTTGAGGATATCAATCGTGTCTTTGTCGTTATCTGGCAGAAACAGAGTGTTCCCAGATGCGTCCCAGAAAATCTTCTCGTCATTTCCTGCGATGAAGTACTCGGCTGCTTGTGCAACAGATTGGGCACAAAGAGCGAGTGATACGGCGGACAAGTGGATCAAGCGTGTCATGTAACTAGGGGTAGAAGTTAAAAGTCACACGCTGCCCGCTTGACGCGTATTCTCAAGAGATTTCCTCCTTTACGTTTAGTAATCTAAGTATCCAAGCCTCAGATACCGATCAACTCAGCTAGATCAACATCCTCCTCTCGCACCGACTCCGGCAAAACGCCATGAGTCCAGGAGCTCGCCTTTCGAAAGTCGAAACGCTCCTCGGGCGCTGGAGCATAAACAGCACGCGCCTTCTCTAAACTCGATTGGCTTCCTCTCACCTCAGCAGTCGGATCCCCGAATATCCGATAGGAGCTAAACAAAAGATCTTCCGGAAGTCTGGCCGAGTAAACGATATCATGAACTCGCCCTTCCCCAGCAGCAATCGCCTCGCAAATCGAACTGGCCAGATAGGCGTTGGACAAATGCCTCGTCTTCCGAGTCGCGCCCATACTCGCAGCGCTCATTCCCTGAGTGATAAGCCGCTCCGCATAGCTCAAGCCACTTCCGCCTCGACTCGCAGTACTACAGGTGATGGAAAACATAGCCCCGATCGGTTCCGCAACTGAATCCGGCAAGTGGCGGGCTCGAAAACCATGATAGCCAGCCCAACCAACGGATCGTCCATGACCGTAGTAAAGGGCAAATCCTGCTCCACAGGCCAGCCCGTGACGCAACACATCGCGCGTGACGCGTTCCGCGGACCAATCGAAGCACGGGATTTCCGCCTTGCTTAGGCAGCGACTGGATCGCTCGACCATCTTTCGAGCTCGAGCTTCCCATTCGCCAAGGAACAAAGCGGGCCCCAAGGACAAGCCTGAATCCGCTCTCGATTCTACCCTTCCAGCGGCTCGGCAAAAAGCATCCGCCGACACTCTCGAAACAGGCAGCAAAGCCCCCACCACAAATCGTCCATTCGCGTCCCGCATTCCCAGACCGGGCAGAGTCTTGCTCGGAGCCTGCCTTGAGAACCCGAATAACGCGAAGGCATCCACACCCAACAAGCGAGGATCGCCGTCCACCAACGTGTCCCCATTATCCGGAGACATCTCCAGGTAGCGCACATCAAACCTCCGGCTTTTAACCCTGACCCAAGGCTCAAGAAACGGGTACAATGAGGGAGCCCCCGCCAAAAGCAGAACCTCCCGCCTATTTCCCCTAAGCTGTTTTTGCTTTGATAATATCCGCATAGGGTTGCCACGCCGCATATTCAGCCGGAGCCATTTCTTCGAGGAAACGGCGCACGTAGTAGTGCTCCGCTATCTGAGCCTGTTGCTCTGGATTGAACGCATCCAAGTTGCCACCCTCGGCATTGAGCGCGTCCGCGCCTCCATCTCCGTCGTACGCATCCGTGTAGCCGTAGTTGTATCCTTCCCCCTCTGTCTCTTGGGCCCAAATCGCGTGCGCCATATAGAAGGGTCCAGTTTGAACAGCTTGCCAAACGTGCATTAGCTCGTGGATGAGCACCGGATTGCTCAAGGTGTTCCAGCTTGCGAAGTTGATCAGATACATCGTCGTGAAAGGACGCTCGTTGTTGATCTTCTGAATGATATCGATCGGAATCGACTTCACGCTAAGACGCACCTCTTCAAGTCGTATCGAATTACCAAATACCTTCTTCGCTTCCGCGGTTTCTTCCGGAGTAAGCGGACGGTATTCGCCTGGAAACCATTCGAGTAGCAAGGCTACCACGACACCCAGCGCGCTGCCGCCAATGATCGCCGCTCCCTCTAGAATATCCAACGCAGATTCCTTAAGCTTGAGAGCCGTATTCACCACCTTTTCCACAAACTCCTTTGCAGGCAAGGTGACCGCTTCCGCAATGATATCCTTAGTCGTCTGCTTGGCAGCTTTGAGGGCTTTGTAAGCATTCTCAAAAATCTTGTCCGGGTGGTTAATCGTATCGATCAACAACTCCTGGATCGTACCGCCAAGCTCGAGGATTTTGGTAAACACACGCTCCAAAATCTCCACCGGCTTATTCAATGCCCAAGACACGAAGTCCGCAATAGCAGCTCCCGCCTTGTACATGCCTTCCATCATTTTCTCCAAGCCTTCAAAGACGTCCTTCTCAATCCATAGCAACACGTACTCAACCGAGTGACCGAGTTTGACGAGGGCTTCACCCATACGTTTCAGAGCTAAGGCTCCTGCCTTCTGCGCCCACTCGATCATATCCGAGATGAATACACCCGCAGCATTCATAGCTTCGATCACCTTGTTGAAGGCTGCATTCGTGAGTGTCTTTGCTTTATCGAGCAACTGCTTCATGCTTCGACCCGCAACTTGAATCGCGTCCACGATCATCTGCAGAGAATTCACAGCGAGATCACCCACCTGCTTCAGAGCCCAGTCGACCATATCGCCAATAGGACCTGCGTGCTTGAGAATCGCATACACCGAACGACGGAAGATTGCGAACCCTTGGCTTAAGGCTGAAGTCAATATATTGCCTACCGCCTTGCCAGCCTTGATCGCCGCGTCGAGCAACTTGCCAGCGAGGTCGAAGGCGGAGTTCATGGTGGCCTTCACATAGTTCACAACCGTCTGCCCCAACTGGAACAGGGCTTTGACAGAATCGACCAGAACCTTGCCTACCATTTTGCCGAGATCAACCGTTAGATCCACAAGTGTCTTTCCGAGTTGGAAGGCTGCTTGGAACACCTTCTTGATCGCAGAGATGCCTTTTTTCGCAATGGAAACAACCACATCCTTGATTATCTTCCCAGCATCCAAGAGTCCCTGTAGTACCTTTTTCGCTACAGAGAGCGTCGCGGTCGCAAGGTAGGATGTGAACTCCACCATAGTGGTGCCTATCTTGGTCAAGGCCTTTACTGTTTTGCTCACTAAGTTGCTAGCCGCGTTTTTGATATCGTTGAGGATAGTCTTGGCCACTTTGCCCAGTCGTCTCATTTCGCGGACTACTGTTTCAAACAGACTCCCCGGGCGGGTCACTGCTGCTGCCAAGATAGTTGCGATCGACTTGCCAACCTCGAGCATCGCCCGAACTGCGTTTTGCACAAGCTTCGCTCCAAACTTGATCGCCTCCTTGAGGATATTCACGATCGATTCGCCAATTTTGATCAAGCTGTCCACGAACTTCTTAACCACAGAAAAAGTCTTCTTGGCCAACCAACTGACGAGGTCCCGAATTTTGCCACCGATCTTCTTAATCGCATCGACCACCGAGCGAGCCGCTTCGTATGTGAATCTAGCGGCTGCCTCCAGCACATCATAGATCGCCTTGCCCGCAGCTTGGATCCCTTTGATCATCATCCGCAGAGCCTTCGCTCCTGCTTGCAGAGCCCCTTTTACCAAGTCTGCGATCTTCTTGCCCGCGGTAATGGCCGCTTGCACGAGATTCGCAACCTGATCCACCGTCCAGTTCACGATGTCTTTGACGACTTTGGCGATCGCCTTCACGACATTCCCTACTGCATCAACCACCGCATTGACCACCGACTTCACCCCCTGTACCACCGCGTCTGCGACATCGGATACAAAATCAGCCACCGGCTTGTCGAAAGGGGAGTCGTAATGCGGCAAAGCCATCTTGCGCGAACGCATCGCTTTTCCGGCTCTCTGCAACCAATCACGCACGTCCTTCGCCGCCGCGTCATCGAGATCCCCTCGGGAGTTTCTAGCAAAGTCACGCATCAGAGATTTCCCTTGAGCCGACGGCATTAGCGCGACCGCATGAACAATCTGCAGTCCCCTCTTCTCCAAACGGATCGCTTTGATCAACTCCTTTCGCTCGGTTGCAGCGTTTGCCGCAATATCTCCGTAAAAGCGACGAATCTGATCGTCTGTCCTAAGGTTAGTGGCAAAGGCAGCCGCAAAGCGTCGGGCCTTCACCTTATCGGACTTCTGCAAATTCTTAAGTACTGGAGCAAACTCGGCAACATTCGGGTTGAGTCGCTTGAGTTCGAGCTTCGCAGCCTTGGTGCTTGAAAGGTTGATCTTCATCAACCGAGCGGAAAGTCGCAAATGTGGATTAAGTGTCTTCTTGACCGAAACAGTGGCCTTTCGCTTTACCGGTGACTTGATGGTTTTCTTTCTGGAAACGCTTGCCAGCGACACGCGGGGATTGGCCAATTTGATAGTCTTTTTCGTAGGCATATCTCAAATACAATTGAAGGATTTAGATCACGGTTCGCGGTACAGCTGCACCATACCATTGTTCAAGGTCTTTACCGACAAGACCGCTACATTCCTCGACCGGTCTTTAGCCGGTACCGAGGCGATCACAAAGCGCTGCCAGAGCAGAGGATCCAGTCGACGTCCGACCGAAACCCGAGTATCGCTCATCCCTTTCATCTTTGCCGGTCGTTTCCTGTACCCGAAATGAGTGAGAGCCAGGTCGATGGACCGATGTATTGGATTCCAAGATACAACCGCCCACACCCTTAAAGTCAGGTCAGCGGGTTTATACTTGCCAGCCACCAATGTTGAGCCGCGATAGTTCACTTCGAACTCGTGCTTTCGGTTACGTACTCCAGCTCCATCGAACGAATAGGAGCTCACTCTCTTGAACACGACCGATGTCAGAGTACAACTTGGCAACTTAAGCTTCTTGCTGAGCTCCGCTCTCACCTTGTTCGCCATTTGAACTCCCGAGAAACGCAAAGAAGTTCCCCTGGATGTTCTCAGCCAGGGAGAGAGTTCGCTCACTTGCCGTGTTTTCCGGTTCCAAAAGAGCACTCCGTTCTCAAAATCACTGTACCGGTTTTCGCTATCCTGTCCTGCGATCGCATCCAGCACTGCCTTCGGTTGAACGATCGGTTTCGCGACAAGCATGTTCGCAGGAACCTTCTTCTTCACCAATGCTGGGTTGAGCGTCAGCTTCTTCTTGTTCGCAAACGTTGCGACACCCACCTTACCGACTCCTGAGCTTCCCGCAGAGCTTAGCTTGACAGCGTTCGTGACAAAAGCAGCCCGAGCGATATTGAAATTCAAGGGACTCTTCCACCCAAGGGCTCGATCAGGAATCAACTCATCCGAAAGAGGGTATCCAAGTTTCGGATTCCGCTCCCACCCCTTACTCGCCCAGTAGCCACGAATCGAGCCGTGGACCTCGCACGCTCCGGTTTGGGCAGTGTAATAAATCGAGCCGAACTCGAAGTGAACGAAACGCCCTCGTCTGTCAGGCGTTCCTCGCTCTGCCTGTTTTGGGAAGCCCAAAGGTCCAACCTCTGCTCCAGTATCTCGATACTTACTCCATATGGGACCATCGAGTTGGATCGCTCCGTATTCAGATTTCCAGAATACAGCTCCCCCCTGAAATACAGAGTAACGTCCCTCACCGTCGGCATTACGACCTCGCTCCTCGTCGGTCGTCGGATACCCCAAATCTCCCCGTTCCCAACCTTGCTCCGACCACAACTTACGGATAGCGCCTTTCACCGCATGAGCCCCTGTGCTTGGGCTGTAGTAAATCGATCCTCCAGCATGATGGCGAAAGTATCCAATCTTGTCCGGGCATTGACGCACTTCAGTTGTCGCCTTTCGCAACCACCCTTTGGCACCTCCCTGCTCGTTGAATTTTGCGTTTATGGCGAGCGTCGCCCTCTGGATCGGTGTTCGCCTCACTGGTTTCGTCCGACCGGGAATTCTCTTCTTAACGCCAGCTTTGACACGGACTGCTTTCGCAACCTTCAAAGAACTTGCCGACGGTTTTATCTTCACGCTTGCGGCTTTCGCAAGCGACACAGCTTGTATTTTTGGCATAGTTGGATGTGTAGTGTTTCAGTGGACACACCTACAAAACCAACCTCACAAACAAGCAGCCTACGTCTGGATACAATGATCCCTCGAAGGCAAACAGCCTCAAATTACTTGGGGTGATACAGGTAACGGATAGGAGCTTGGATTAGGAGGACAGTTGGTAGGTTAAGCTACGACCTGAACCTTACTCCAACGGATGTTTTTTTCAATTTCAAAGATCCTCTAAAACCAACTCTGTACCCTTACAACAATACCCTAGGCACAAAAAAACGGAACCCGAATAAGACTACCCATGCCTATCCGAATTCCGTCTCACCTCGACCTAGGTTCGAGGATTTATCGTGTCTTGGTATTCATACTTTAGTTACCGTCAGCATCAATTTCGTCACGACCTTCTTTGTAACCAAAAATTGGAACAACACCTCCACCTGCTTCACCCCAGAAGCAAAAGACGCTCCCGTTGGGCTTGGTCCGATGTAGACAAAGGTTGGCGCATACCACTAGTGCACACCGGTTTGATCAGCGCTCTGCGTTACACCGACAAACGCCCCCCTACAAAACGATGCAGTCGATCGTCTGACTAAATTGAACACGCCCTAAGGCTGAAGAGCTTCTACTATAGTATGCACGTTGTACTTGAACATACCAATATAGGTACCGACATCATAGCTCTCCTCATTAGCCCCCTCGTGCATTTCTCCTAGAGCGCCCAAGGCATCTGAAAACAGCTCACCACCTACAGTTGCCCCGGAGTCGCGACTGATTCTCTTGATCGTAGCAGGCGACACGCTGCTCTCTACAAAAATGGCAGGGAGTCCGCGTGCCTTAATGAAGTCCGCAGTCTTGGCGATATCTGCCAGCCCGGCTTCAGTCGCAGTTGAGACACCTTGTACTCCCACCACCTGAAATCCAAAAGATCTGCCAAAGTAGTTATATGCGTCATGGCTTGTAACCAGGACTCGCAACTCGGCAGGCACCGCCTCGATTTGCTCTTTCGCCCAGTCTTCAAGAGCGAGAACTTTCTCTCTATATATAGAAGCCTGTTTAGCGTAGTTCGTCGCGTTCTCAGGATCGGCTGCCGCGAGCGACTCTTCCACCTTGCCAACGACCATTGCCCAAAGCTGTGGATCAAACCAAACGTGTGGATCGTGGGCGTCTTCGTAATCAGCCAAGGGAATCAGACGGTCAACAGGTAGGTCATCCGCTACGGCGACCACCGTGCGTCCCAGCTTGTCGACTTTCGCAAATGTCTCCGCCAGACGCCCCTCCAAATGCAATCCGTTGTACAGGATCAAGTCCGCTCGCTGCAGCGAAACCACGTCACGAGCGGTCGCCTTGAACAGATGCGGATCCACTCCCGGCCCCATCAGCACGGTTAGGTCGACTGTCTCGCCTCCCACATTTCTCACGATATCAGCTATCTGCGATGTACTCACCACCACTCGAAGTTTGGCTGATGCTGAGAAGCAAAAGGCACAGGCGGCGATTAGAATGAAGATCCTCTGGAAACGTGTTTTCATAAGAAAGTCGGCTCGGCACGATTACTGCCAAGTTCTTTGAGCCACTGTCAATCGCAACTTTGACTACTCAAAATAGAATAAGTGCCGGGAATCCCCCTTATTTGAGCAGCTGGACCCCGAAATTGAGCCATACGTGCTTGACAGCCCCGCTGGGTGCCGCCCATTTTCTCGCTCTTTTTCTAATTTTCACGTCATGAGACCTACATTCAGACCACATCGCCTCAAGAGAGTACGCAAGATCGGCTTCCGCGCACGCATGGCCACCCGCGGTGGACGTGCCGTCATCTCCGCACGCCGCAAGAAGGGCCGCGCCCGTCTTTCCGTCGCGTAGTCCGGTGTTCCGGGCCCAACCGGCTTGATCATGGTTAGGAGATACAAACTCCGCCCTGTTAGCCGTTTGCGTCGCAACGCCGACTTCCTGCAAATTCGCAGTCTTGGCAAGCCTTACCGCTGTCAGTACTTCGCACTATTTTCCCGCATCCGTGCCTCTGAAGGTGCGGATGTTTTGTGTCCACGCATCGGCATCTCCGCGGCCCGCCGAGTTGGTAACGCAGTGGTACGCAACAAGATCAAGCGACGCTTCCGCGAACTATTCCGCCTGCACCAGCACGAGCTCAAAGATCACGCGGACATCGTGCTCAGTCTTCGCCAACCGGCCGGCCGAGCCAGCTACGAGGAGCTGGAGCAACGCTTCCTGCACGCTCTAAAATACAAACGCCTGCTCAAGCGGAACGAAGACTCCGAAGAGCGATCCCAAGCCCAAGTCGAGGAATAGCTTGCTAGCACTCAAGCCGGTCCTTTTATCAGCCCTTTCCTCTGACCCGCGTCAGAAACTCAATTTCCCAGCAAATCGATGGACAAGAAGAACACTATTATAGGGGTCGCGCTGCTACTGGCCGCGCTCTTCCTCATGTTCAAACAAGGCAAGCAAGCCCAAGAAGAAGCAGCTCGCCAGCAAGCCGAGCAAGAGGCAGCCGCCGCACAAGCCGCTGAATCCGCCGCCGCCCAGGCAGCCGAAGGCGGAAGCCAACCTGAATCCCTGCCGGCCACGCCGATCTCCACAACAGCCACCCCCATCCCCTCCAACGGTCACGCCAAGGTCGAAGTAAACGGCGACAAAGACGGAGAATCCATCGTCTCCCTCGAAAACGGACTCTACGAAGTCCGCTTCACCAACTACGGCGGCGCCATCCGAGAAGTAGTTCTCAAGGACGAACTTAAGACGCTCGACGGCGACGATCCCTACATCATGAACGAGCTGCGCTACGCGCCGGCCCTCAACCTCGACCTCGACTACCTCGGCAACGCCAAAGACGTCGCCTTCGACCTAGTCGAAACCTCCACTCCCGATACCGTCGTCTTCCGCGGAGTCCTCAACAACCAAGTCGAAGTCACCCGCACCTACAGCATTTCCCAGGAGCTCAAAGGAGCGGAGACCTTCACCATCTCCCACGAACTCCAGATCCGTAACATCACCGACGCCATCCTTCCAGTCGGCGAAATGCTCCTCAACATCGGCACCGTCGCTCCTTCCGGAAACCAGGACCGCTTCCTGCAAACCTTCGGCTATTCCAACGGAGAAGACGTGGAGTTCACCGACCAAAGCGACTTCATGGGCGGCGGCATCATCTTCAAGGACGATCCCAAGGACTATGAGCAAGGCAGCGACACCGTCGTTTGGGCCTCGGTAAAGAACCAGTTCTTCATCACCCTCATCACTCCCGAAGAGCCAGCCGCTGGCTACGTAGCCCGCCCTGTCGACTTCCCGGAAACCGAATCCAACGGCGAGCCAAAGACCGGCATCACCGCCGACATCAAGCTTGCCGGAGCGAACCTCCAAGCGGGTGAAAGCATCACCAAACGCTTCGACTTCTACGCAGGCCCCAAAGAACACAAACGCCTCGCCAAGCTCGACAAAGGACAGGACAGGGCGATGCAGTGGATCCCCGTCGTCGGCTTCATCTCCAAGTTCCTTCTCCTCATCCTCAACGGAGTTCACGGAGTGATCGGCAACTGGGGCGTATCAATCATCCTCCTCACCCTCATCGTTCGCGGAGCCCTGCTTCCCGTCACCCTCGGAAGCATGAAATCCATGAAGAGAATGTCCAAGCTCTCCGAGCCCATGAAGGCCATCAAGGAGAAGTTCCCTGACGACCAGAAGAGACAGCAAGAGATGATGATGCAGCTCTACCGCCTCAACAAGGTCAACCCAGTCGGCGCCTGCTTGCCGATGCTCCTGCAGATCCCGATCTTCTTCGCCTTGTTCTACATGCTGCGTAGCGCCGCGGAACTCCGTTTCGCCGACTTCCTCTGGATCTCCGACCTCTCCAAGCCAGACACCATCGCCACCATTCCAAACATGCCTTGGATCGGCGACTTCCCAGTCAACCTCCTCCCGTTCGTCTGGGTTATCACACTCGCTTACCAGATGTGGACCATGCCGACTCCTTCAGTCGACAACGCCCAAGCCAAGATGATGAAGTTCATGCCTTTCATCTTCTTCCCCTTCACCTACACCTTCTCCTCCGGCCTTGTACTTTACTGGACCGTAAGCAACGTTTTCACCATCGGACAACAATGGCTCACCAAGCGAGGAGCAGACGACTTCGAAGCCCAACTTCCTCCCGCCCTAAAAAAGGCCATGGAAGGCGGCGACCGAAAGAGCCGTCGTAAGAAGAAGTAATCACCCAACCTAGGACCCAAAAACCAAAAACCTAGAAAACAATGGCAGGACATAGTAAATGGGCCAATACCAAGCACCGCAAAGCAGCTGTTGACGCGAAGCGGGGCAAGATTTTCAGCCGTCTTTCCAAAGACATCACCATGGCAGCGAAAGCCGGCGGCGGCGATCCAGATGCCAACGCAAAGCTCCGCACCATGCTGCTCAAAGCTCGTGCCGCCAACATGCCAGCCGACAATATCGATCGCGCTGTCAAAAAAGGTACCGGCGAACTCCCAGGCGTTATCTACGAAGAATTCGTCTACGAAGGCTACGCTCCACACGGCATCGCGGTCGTGGTCGAAGTTACAACCGACAACAAGAACCGAGCCGCTTCCGAAATCCGTTCCACCTTCGGCAAGCGCGGCGGCAATCTCGCCGGAGCCAACGCGGTCGCCTTCATGTTCAACCGTTGCGGCCAGTTCCTCATCGCTAATGACCAAACCGACGAAGAGAAACTGATGGACATCGCTCTCGAGGCAGGAGCAGAAGACATCAAGTCAGAAGAAGAAGGCTTCGAAGTGCTCGCTCCAATCACCGAGTACGACACCGTTTCTCAAGCCCTCGCCGACGCCGGTATCGAGGTTGCCAGCTCCGAGCTCGCCTATCTCCCAGAAACGCTCACTCCCATCACCGAAGCGAGCGAGGCCAAGTCCATCATGAACCTCATCGACGCCCTCGACGATCTCGACGACGTGCAAAACGTTTTCCACAACGCCGACATCGCCGAAGGCCTGATCGAAGACTAATTCGAACAACAGACTTTTACGAAAAAGGCCGCCTCGAAAACGAGGCGGCCTTTCTTGTATTCAAATTCAATGGTAGGGCGTGACTGACGCGTCACGCCTCAACAAACTAGTTTGCTGCTCGGTACTCCTCCAACAGGCGAATCACCTCGTCGAAGATGTCGGCAGGAACCGTGTTGTCGCGAATCAGTGAATACGCCTCTTGGGAAGTGCTCTGCCAAGCTTCGTTCACCATGTCATCCGCTTCCCGGATTTGCAGCCCCCACTTGTCTTTCATGACCCGAATCGCTTCTTCGTTTTCTTCACGTCCCGCAAGCGTCATCTCCCTACCATACTTGCGAGCAGCCTCGATCATGCTCGCCTGGTGCTCTGGAGCGATGCGCTTCCAAGACTGCTCAGATACCACGATAGCACCCACTATCGGCGTGTAACGAATATCGAGCATGTTCGGAGCAGGACGATACGTCTGAGTCGCAAGCGCGAAAAACGGCGGGAGCGGCACAATATCCACCAAGCCAGTCTGCAGGCTTGAAGTCACTTCGGTCGCATCGATCGGAACCGGACGGAATCCCATGTTCTTTAGCAAATCGGTCTGCTTGTTGTCCCCAGCCCAAGTGTAGAGCTTGCCCTTCTTCATGTCCTCCGGAGTCGCAAGCTCCTCCTTGCTGAAAATCTTAACCCAGCCCGAGTCAACCCAGCTCAAAACCACAAAACCTTTAGCGCGAAGCCGCTCTTCGAGCTTCGGACCTAGTTTGTTCATAACGTATTCAAGTTCCTCATACGTTCTAAACATCATCGGAATCTGCTGCAGGCCTGCTACTCCTGGATCAATCTCCGCCAGTCCGACTCCCGAAATCAAAGCAGCCTGCGTCTGGTTTACGCGCATGCGATCAATCATCGCCGTTTCGCCACCTTGTACGCCACCAGCAAAGATGATCAGGTCGACCTGACCGCTGGTTTCCTTCTTCCACTCCTGCCCCATCTTACGGAGCGACTTGTCGAAGGACGAGTCCTTAGGAGCGAGCGTCGTGAGACGAAGACGCTGACGTCGAGCGTCCGCATCAGGGGCGATCGAAAACGTCGCCGCCGCCACGATTCCGATAGCGAGCAAATGAGAAAACTTTGAGAATACTTTCATCTTTTAGGAGAGGGTTTTAAGGCTCGATCTCCGGTAAAACGGACAAAGCGGGCACAAGCTTCAACCTTTTATACAAGCGATTCGCGGAATCGTTTCATTAGAACGCAAAAGAAATTTTCCACCCTCCGTCGGGGAAAATCTAAAGCGTCGCAACGCCGCCTACAAAAAATACCAATCCAAACGCGTCAGTAGCCACTTGGCCCGCCGCTGGTAGAGCAAGTTGTTCAGGCGAAGCGACGGATTTGCATCTACATCGATCTCGATCGCCTTGTTCAGCAGATCTATGAAAAGCGCCTTGTCGCCTTGCTCGACCGCAACCGCCTCCGCGTAAGCCACATACACCGAAGCCAACTTTCCTTCGGATAGTTCCAGAGCTCGACGGTAGTAGCGCGTCGCGTTCTCCACCGGGTCGCCCTCGCCGTTCATCCGACTCATCTCGTAAGTAATGAAGAAACTCTGGATCGATCCCATATCCCATTCCGGATCAAGCTCGAGGCAACGCATCATCATCGCCTCCACATAAGCCAGGTCGCTCACCAAATCCATGTTGTCCAAAGACAAGGAAATCGCCCCTGCCCACGAAAGGGCCGTCCAATACAAGGCCTCCACATCCTCGGCTCTCAAATCAGCCAAAGCGGATTCCGCGTCCTCCCGAAAATCGTACCCAAAGCCCGGATACTTGGCTTCAAGCGCTTGCATTCCGTAACGGTTAGCCCGCTGATAAAGCTTCACAGCCCGCCCTCGCATCTCTTCGGACCGCTCGTAGTCGTCGTCCTCCACCTCATCCGCCTCCAGCTGCACCCAACCGTAGGAGTATTGAGCAAAGCCACTGGCGAGCGAGATCAGCAAGCCCTCATGATCAGGCGTTTCCGCCAATACGCTCTCCATCAACTTCAAGCTAAACGGCAGCGCGTCGCCCACCAGTTCCGGGTCTTCATCCGAGGAAAAAACATCGCCCCCACCGGAGAGGGCGTCCCCCAGTTGGTTCATGGCCATCTTCTTAACCGAGCACCCACTCAAAAGCAGGCTCGCAATGGCAAATTGCAGACAGAGAAAGCGGCGGGTAATCATTGCCAGCGGACCTTAGGCAAACCCTCCACCATTTCAAGCCCCCTCCCCATCAACCCGCATCTCAACCGATCTCCTCTGCGCAGTTTCATGTCGAATGTTCGACATGAAACTGCGCAACCGAGCCACCAACGAATGCGAGCATCTCGTATGGAAGGGGCGTATGAGGACAATAAAAACCCGGGCACGCCAATCGCGCCCGGGTTGTGGGAAATTTGTTCTGAACGAAAGCGGGTTAGATATCGTAACCTTGTTCGTCGTGGTCGCTGAGATCGAGACCGCGGAGCTCGTCGTCGGATTCAGCCCGCAAGCCAATCGCCTTGTTGATGATGAAAAAGAGGATGAAGGAAACCACACCACTCCAGGCGATTGTGATCAGCACGCTCACGATTTGGCCCCACACCTGAGCGCCCATGGTAACGCCTTCGCCATAACCCGTACCGCCAAGCGATTCGGAAGCGACAACACCAGTCAGCACGGCTCCGACAATACCACCAATGCCATGTACGCCAAAAACGTCGAGCGAGTCGTCAATCTTGAAAACGAACTTTAGCTTAACCGCTACCAGGTAACAGCAGATCGCGGAAGCGACACCGATGATGATCGCACCCATCGGACCTGCGTTTCCGGAGGCTGGGGTGATCGCAACCAAACCTGCAACCGCGCCAGTAGCGATACCGAGTACCGATGCCTTACCGTGAACGAACCACTCGATCAGCATCCAAGTCACCGCACAGGTCGCGCAGGCGATTTGGGTGACAAGCATCGCCATACCAGCTGTGCCGTCTGCCGCCACGGCGCTACCCGCGTTGAAGCCGAACCATCCAACCCAAAGCATTGACGCGCCGACCACGGTGAGTGGAAGGCTGTGCGGCTTGATAGGCTCTTCGAAAGCGCCCTTGCGCTTGCCTACCATCATACAGCCTACCAGACCGGCCATCGCCGCATTGATGTGTACCACGGTGCCACCCGCGAAGTCCATCACGCTCCAGTTATGGAAGAAACCGTGCTCCGACCAAGCCATGTGCCACACTGGGATGTACGAGAGTACGAACCAGAGAATCGAAAAGATGACCACCGCCGAGAACTTAATACGCTCCGCGAACGCGCCAATAATCAGGGCCGGAGTGATGATCGCGAAGGTCATCTGGAACGTGATAAACACGGTTTCCGGTATCGTGCCGCTCATCGAGTCGACCGTCAGATGATTCAGAAAGGCCAAGCTAAGGTCTCCAATAAACGGATTCTCGCCCGTGACCGCCAAGCTGTATCCAAAGAGCACCCAAAGGATAGACATGATCGCGCAGATCGCAAAACATTGCATCAGGATCGAAAGCACGTTCTTGGCTCGAACCAAGCCACCGTAGAAAAGCGCGAGTCCGGGCAATGTCATAAAGAGGACCAAAGCCGTAGCCACGATCATCCAGGCGGTATCGCCCGAATCCAGGGAAGAAGCTCCATCCTCAGCATGAGCGAGGGCAGGAAGCATTAGCAATAGGGAGGGAGGGATAAAGCGTTTCATTTGCCTAACAACTTGGAGGTTCGAGGGTTTCGGAACGCCCAAGAGCAAAAAAAGCCGCCCCTAGGGCGGCAATGTTAAAATGTAACCAAAGTGTAAAGGCGCCTGCTTCTAGACGTCGCTCAAGACCACGATCGGGCTTGGCCGCTGCGGCGCAGCACTCTCCTCCTCGGTCACGAAGAAACTCAGCGAATCGTTGCTCGTACCTTCCGGCATATGGGTCAGGTCGAAGAAAAACAGACCACGCGACTGGTCGCCGATCGGCAAGGTCCCCGCCCGGATTGGAGCATCCAAGCCCTTGGTCTTAGCCCAAACATGGTAAGTCTTTTCAGGAGCCTCGCGTGGGAGATTCTCGACCGCGATAAAGCCGATGTTGTATTGGCGGTCAAAAATAGTGAACCCGCCCGATAGCTGAGCCACCTCCGTGTCGCTCGAATCTAGCAACTGCCCGCTAGGGATCCCCTCCCTGGAAAACCAATAAGCCTCCGCTAAGCCAGCAAGTTCCAGCATCCGGTCCTCGACCGTGAACTCGTCCGACGGCGTCTGTACGGCCACGATACGAGGGCTCGCTAGATTGTTCACCACGATATCCGATTCGCCCTCGGGCGAGTTTCCGGGCCCCAGCAATCCAGCTCCAAACACCGCAGCCACGCAAGCCGCAGCCGCCCAGCCGCCCCAGGCAAAAAACGAAACGAGCGGCGAAGCTGCCTTACGCTCAGGCGCTTCAGAAACAGAGGAACGTGAGTCATCAATCTCATCCATGATCCCAGCGTAGACCTGAAACGAGGGATTACGTTCATCGCCAGAGGCGTCGAACTCGGTCAATTGCTGGTACTCGTGCACGAGCGCTTGCGTCGCGCGATCCTCGCGAATCCGGTTTTCAAATTCTTCCTTCTCCGATTCAGGCAGGATGCCCAAGGCGTAGAGCTGGGCCTTTTCTTCTAAGAGTTCGTTATTCATGGCTGGATGCCATCATGGCTTTGAGTCGTTGCATGCCACGGCGCATAGCGGTCTTCACCGTGCCGAGCGGCATATTGAGCTTGTCGGAAATTTCTTGCTGGGTGAGCCCAGTACGCATGACGAGGCGGAGCGTCACCCGTTGGGACTCTGGCAGGCGCTCCACCATTTCGCTGAGAATGCTCAGCTCATCGTCCACCTCTACCAGCTCGGACGGGTCACGTTCTGCCAGTTTCTGGTCTTCCACTGGGCGCAAAGCGACAGGATCTTCGGAAACGGTCACCGGCTTGCGGGCTCGGATCTTGTCGATGCAAATTCGCTTGGTGATCAGCACGCACCAGCTGAACGGGCGCGACAAAGCCCGGTCGTAACGAGGAGCGGAGCGCCAGATCTTGACGAACGCATCCTGCAGCACCTCCTCCGCCTGGCCATGGTCGCCGAGAAATTTAAGGATATAGGAAAACAAAGGGCGCGAGTAGCGAGCGTACAGATCGTCGAACGCCGCTCGTTCGCCCTTGGCGATACGGCGTATCAATTCAGCCTCGATACTAGCGTCATCCATTGTTCGCGTATGCTCGTGCACCCTCCGAGTCGCGTCTTCCCTATTCGTCTCCTGAAATGTCATCGATTTCGCTCAAATCCATCTCCACCTCTTCGAGAACCTTCGCCGAAAGTCGTGTTTTGAGCTCTTTCACCATGTCTTTGACCGCTTTTTCCATGACTTCGTCGTGCGCTCGCCGCGTACGGTTGTAACTGCCCATCGGAGCCGCGTCGCGAGCGAAAAACACTCCCATGCGATTCTTGTCATGGTTCCGTCTGAGCAACGCGCTGAAACGTACCTCGATTTCACTCAACCCGTTATCGCCCCACTTCATGATGGTGACGTCCAGACGCGGCTGGTTCGGCGGAGTACGCTGTGCCCCGAAACGCTCGATCTTGTAAGGCATCGGAAAGTCGACCTCTTCAATCACTTCCTCGATCACTTCCTCAATCCGGCGAAAACGGTCGTCCTCGCCAAACCCGCTCATGTAAAGCTGGTCCATCACCTCGATATGCAAGGTCTCCGCAGGACGCAGCGTAATGTACGGCTTGTCCTTGCGGGGCTTCGCCACGCTCGAACAAACGAGCGACAAAATGCAGATTATGGAAAGGAAGGTTCTCATTGGTTCACACAGCACGAGGCAGGGCTATTCGCTCTGCCTTGGTAGTGAATTCGCAGGGAGAGGAATTCTGGATTCAGAAACTTCGCCTCAGTATAGCGCGAGCTGGAAAAAATGCTAATCGCAGCCGCCCCTCCACTCGAAAGCTTCGCCCTACCAGCAGTTTACTGCCGCTTCGCGCTCGACAGCCGCGCCAGCCCCCGCAAAAACTCCCTGCATGAACGCAAGCGAAGAGGATCATGGGCTGGACGAGGCAGGCGAGGTAGGACTCGTCGAGCCACTCGACTTCCATTACCCGAACGCCTTCACTTTCGCGAGCGGACAGAGCATCCCTGAATTTACCCTACGCTACGAAACCTACGGGCGACTAAACGCCGACGGTACCAACGCCATCCTCATCGCCCACGCTCTCACCGGCGACCACCATGCCGCAGGCATCCACAGCCTGCGTGATCGCAAGCCCGGCTGGTGGAACAACATGATCGGCCCCGGCAAGCCCATCGACACCAAGCGTTTCTTCGTCATTTGCTCCAATTGCATCGGCGGCTGCCAAGGCTCCACAGGCCCGACCTCCATCAACCCGCAAACAAGCGCCCCCTACAATCTCACCTTCCCCTTCGTCACCATCAGCGACATGGTACGAAGCCAGAAGCTTCTGCTCGACAGCCTCCACATCAAAAAGCTGCACGCCGTCGTAGGCGGCTCCATGGGCGGCATGCAAGTGCTGCAATGGGCCATCGAGTATCCGGACTTCGTGGAACGCATCCTACCCATGGCGACGACCTGGCGCCAAAACTCCCAAGCCATCGCTTTCGACGAGGTGGGGCGCCAGGCGATCATGCAGGATCCCGAGTGGCACGAAGGCAACTACGAGCCTGACGCAGGTCCCAATGTCGGCCTCGCCATCGCCCGCATGATGGCCCATATCACCTATCTTTCCGACACCAGCATGGACCGGAAATTCGGTCGCCGCCGCCAAGCCGGCAAGGACAGCAAGTACAGCTTCGACATCGAATTCGAGGTCGAGAGCTACCTGCGCTACCAAGGGGAGAGCTTCACCAATCGCTTCGACGCGAACACCTACCTCTACTTCACCCGGGCCCTCGGCTATTTCGATCTAGCCGGCGCCTACGGCAGCCTCGACCAAGCCGTTGCCAAGATGAACTGCCGCGCGCTGGTGGTCGGTTTCACCTCCGACTGGCTCTTCCCTCCCGCCCAAAACCGGGAAATCGCTCTGGCCCTACTCCGGCAAGGCAAGGAAGCCTCCTATCTTCAGGTCGACCTCGATCTTGGGCACGACTCATTCCTAGTCGACTCCCAGGAGCTCTTCGATCTCACCCGAGCCTTCCTCGCGTAAACAGTGGCGGCCGCCATCCCGAAGGACCACCCAAACAACCCCTACTCGAAACAGCTAAACGTGATCACCACGTAAGTCGCCCGTTTCGGTTGCCTCAGGTAGCGAACCGACACCCCAAGCTCTTGGCACGCAGCCCGCGCGACTCCCTCCAGAAACGAGCAGCAACGCCGAGGCCCGACGCAAGCGACCTGCAAACGACCTGAGGAAAGAGTGGTCGACTCGATCGAAAAATCGTCCAGTCCGGGCAAAGGAACGTTTTTTACCGTATCCACTTTGGAGACGAGCCCTTGCAAGGTCTTGAGCGGCGGTTCGCTCTTACCCGCAACCGCCAGATTTCCAGCGAACAGGGAATTTCGGAACCAACGGGCTCCGACCTGGCGAAGCAACTCCTCCGTATCCACGTGGAGACGTTGGGCAAGGGACCAAAGCATCAGATCAAACTCGAAATCGCTGTTCACCGATTCGAGCTTAGGATCAAACTCGCGAAGGATCTCCTCGCGCGAACCCGCAGGGATATCGTCCGTCGCTAGGTCCAAGAAAGGGGTCATCTGGGAACTGAACATGGCAGTGGTTGGTAGTTAGGGGTAGTAGCTAAGCCCGAAGTCAAAACAGAGCGACTCCACGGCTCGTTTTCGCCATTTTTTAACCTAACGAAAACGCTTCGACACGCAAATCGATCGCCACAACTTACTTTCCCGCGGACAAATTGAAAAGCGCGTACCCGCTCATCACGTTTCGCAAAGTTCGTCGCTCCGAGGACCAATTGCCTCCCAGACAAAGCTGCCGCTCCACCACTATCCCGTGCTTGCGACAGAAAATCTCGAATTGGTGCACAGAAAGCGGATTTGACGGCCGCGACGTCGACCAAGGCGTCGGATAAACCTCGTTACGGATAATCCTGCCATTGAACGCCATACTCAGACGGTTTCGCCAATAGCCAAAATTCACGAATCCGACCAGCATATGACGCGAAACGCGCAGCGCCTCCTCGATCACCGCAGCCGGAGCATTCAGCTCCTGCAAGGTGCGCGAACAGATCACGTAATCGAAATGCTTGTCCGGAAAGGAGTTCATAAACTCCATCATGTCTCCCATGTAGACGCTAAGCCCCCGCTTCACGCAGGAGCTCGCCTTAGCCGGATCCAAATCCACGCCCACCGCCTGAACGCCAAGCTTGTTCTTCAAGTACTCAAGCAGAACACCACGGCCACAGCCCAGATCGAGCACCCGCGAGCCAGGCTTCACCCACTCGCTCATCACTCTCATATCAACTGTCCGTTTGTCCTTCATCTCTTAGCTCCTTGGCCGGAAGCGATTACAAAAGCCGCCGCCCGCAACACGCACAAGGCAGAAAACGCCAGTCAACCAGAAACCCAGTTCACAAGTCCCGGCGGTAAATTGCTCGCATTTCCCTAAACCGATGGCAGCAAAGGTTTCGATGAACCAACAAGCCTCCCGTCCCCTCAAAGTAGCGTACGACATCGCACGCCTCACCGCAGGCGGAGCCAATGGAGGAATTAAGGTACATCACTACGAGTTTCTCCGCTGCTTCGCCGAACACTTCTCCGACCAACTGCAACTGCACATCTTCTGCCTGGAAGAAATCGTGCCAGAACTCGATTTCCTAACACTCGGCGGGAACCATCAAATCCACATACTCGGCTCACGTGCCGCCTTCGAACCGCGAGACTTCGAGAAAAACCTGCCCCCCCTCCACTATTGGCCAGAGCCACCTGAAAATCTACTCTCCCTCTTGGGTATCGACGTCCTCTACGCCGGTTTCGGCTTCTCACAGCTCTACACACCGGACGTACCCCAAGTCAGCCTCATCGTGGACGTTCTTCACCGAGTCTACCCCGAGTCCTTGCCGCCCGAGGAAGTCGCCTTCCGCGACAAGTGGTACGCCGAGGAACTCGAGAAAGCGACGCTCGTGCAAACCAACTCCGAGTACTGCAAACAGCAGCTCATCGACGAATTCGGAGCTGACCCCGACAAGATCTTCGTCATCGGAGTCCCCGTCCACGGCCGCTTCAATCGCGTCGAAATGGGCCAACTCCCCCTCGAGATCGCCCACATCCCCCACAAATACTTCCTCTACCCCGCCAACTACTGGCCCCACAAAAACCACAAGCGTCTCATCGAAGCCTACGCCCTCTACGAAAAAGAAGCAGGAGAAGACGCCCTCCACCTCGTACTCACCGGCGACATGAACGACCTCGGCCAAGCCCGAGCTAAGCAAATCGAAGAACTAGGCCTCACCCACAAGATCCACCAGATCGGCCACCAAGACATGCCCACCTACAAAGCCCTCTGGGAACTCTGCCACTCTCTGGTCTTCCCCTCCCTCTACGAAGGCTTCGGTATCCCCATCCTAGAAGCCATGCACTTCCAAAAGCCAACGGCACTTAGCAATAGTCAATGTTTGACTCAAGTAGCTTCACCAGAGTCTCTAAATCTCGAAACAGCAGATAAATCCGAGTTAGCAGGAACTCTCTTGAAACTCCATTCAGAGGCTGAGGGATACCGAGGTGAGACAAACGCGCTCGAGCGTTTCACACTCCCCCAAGAAGCCAAAAATTGGATTCACAGAATCAAAGAAGCAGCTAATCGCTGTCGCAAAGGCGTCGCCAGATCCGTTTGAGAAACCCGCTCCACGTTTCCCACTTCAAACGCGACAGAGAATACTCCTCATTCATCCATCCCTCGTACCGGTCCAACTCCCACAACTCTCTGGAAAGCGTTTTCCAGACAACATTCCAGGGAGCATGCTTAGCTATCACCCAAAACCTGTTTCGGGTTGAATGAAAGACCTGAAAAGGTGATTGAACTCCGGACGTGGCAGCTCCGTAGTGGCGCACGAGACTTCTTGGCTCGTATAGAAGACGCCAGCCGCCTCTCTTCAAGTTTAACGACAAATCAGTATCTTCGAAGTAGGCAAAAAACTCAGCATCGAAAGGAACGTCTAACAGAGCAGATCGCCTGATCAAAATAGAGCATCCACTAGCAACCTCAAGCTCGATAGGCTGGCACAACTCAGGGCAATCCTTCTTGAACAAACCTCTCTCTTTTACTCGCCAAGCCTCATCCAGATAGCTACCTGCGTTATTCACGATGTCGAACTGCTGATCGTCGGGGATCTCCAAGGAGACGACGGTAGCTTCATTTTCTATAACAAAACTTTGCTCACCACAATCCCACAGCAATCGAACAGACGATCCGTGTAATTCCGTCGCCGAAGACAATGAAAACTGTACTGTGCGGTCCCCTTCGCAAGGGAGCCATAGAGTAGCCTTTCCGTTTGTCCACGCCCATGCGTGAACACCATCCTTTTCGGTAGAGTAGAGACCATTTTTTTCAACTCCTTCAAATGGGAAGCAACCGAGGCCATCAAACTCTATTCGAACCCCCAATCTCCTTGAGTCTCCAATCGGGCGAAACGTATCGCTTTCAATTTCAACCCTCGCAAAACGTTGTTTGTAAACAACTTTCGAACAAACCGCCCCTATATCTCGTGAGCTCACAATGCAATCGAACAACGCACCTAACCACTGATCCTCAAGCTCAGTATCGTTGTTCAGCAAGCAAACGTATTCTCCTTTGGCAGTCTTGAATCCAAGATTACTCCCCTCGGCAAATCCGACATTGCCAGGGCTCTTGATTATCCTCGAACAAAGGCCTCCCGACACTAACTCTGGATCCAATCGACCTGAATTATCTACAACGATAAGTTCAAAATCTCTAAAAACCTGATTTTCCAGGGAGCACAACAACTTCGGCCAGAAACGGTGACCATTGTAGTCGACGACAACGATCGAAACGAGAGGGCTGTTTTTGACGCCTGTGAGATGCACTCTTCCCTTCAAGCGTGACCATGGCAATTGTCAACTAACTCCAAACTCAATTTATCAATGTTCGTAACGACACTCGCTGTTGCTCTAGCAACGCATCCCTATGAGATGCAATCCGAATGCAACAGAAGCCTAATCACAGTTCAGTCACTTGAAATCCTCTTTACTTTCGACGAAGTGCACCTGTGCGAGCTTCCAGCGAAGCTATCATCTTTCTCAAACCAACAAACAACCGCATGAGGAAGGCTGGGCTGAGGTAGACACACCCCATCAGACGAGGTCATCTAGGATCGGCTTAGTGCCGCATAACGCCTCGATGCGTATTTATCCTTCATGACCTAGAGTTCGATTTCGTCTAACCAGCTCTTATTGTTTTTGTACCATTCTACGGTCTCGAGGAAACCTTCCTCGAAAGTCGTCTGGGGGCGCCAATCTAAGAGTTTGTTTGCTTTCGTGATATCGGCCCAGGTATGGAGCATATCCGACTTGTTGAAGGGCTGCTCGTCAATGATCGCTTTTTTGTCGAGTATCTTCTCGATGCCGGAAATCATCCTGTTGATAGAGATTGGATTTTTACCTCCGCCGAGATTTATGATTTCGTAGCCTAATGGTTTGAGGGCAGCTATTGTTCCCGTAGCAATATCGTCGATGTAGGTAAAATCTCTAGACTGCGATCCGTCACCGTAAAGAGTTATGGGAGTTCCTTGGTCGATCCATTTTATGAAGCGAAGAGGGCTCATGTCAGGACGTCCAGCAGGTCCGTAGACTGTGAAGTAACGAACAATAGAAACATCAAATCCATATAGATAGTGGTAGGTGTAGGCCATCGTTTCGGCGGCCTTTTTGGATGCTGCATATGGAGAAATAGGTTGATTGACAGGAAGAGTCTCAACGAAGGGCATGTCCTGGCCTGCGTACAGTGAAGAGGTGGAGGCCAGTACAAGTTTCTTTATTCTATGCTTACGCATGCACTCTAAGAGATTGAGTGTTCCGTCGGCGTTAGAGTTAAGGTAAATGTGCGGGTTAACCATACTGTATCGTACCCCCGCACGGGCAGCTAAGTTGATAACAGCGTCAAAAGTATGATTTACAAAGAGATAGCCAAGCAGGCCGCGGTTTTCGATATCTCCCTCAACGAATTCGAATGAGTTGTTGTCTCTTAGCTGTGAAAGCCTCCAGATTTTAAGTCTTCGATCATAATAATCGTTGATATTGTCAATGCCTACGACTTCTACACCTTGCTCGAGTAGCATCGAGCTTGTTTTCCAGCCGATGAACCCGGCACATCCCGTTACAAGAATCTTCATAGTTTGTGAGGATGTTCTCTCGGGCAAAAAGGTGAGATGCAATGAGGAACTTTGAGCAGCCTAAATCAATGAAATGACAGAACTATTGCTTGCGAGGTCACCTAACTGTTGAAAATCGAAGTAGATCCTGATTCGATTCGAGAATTTCGAACAGCCCCTACAGCAACTCCATTTCGCAAACGAAAAGCAGTTGTAATCGAAATTCGTGCCATAGACGATTTCTTCCTAAGCAAGTCACTTCTTAATCTATTTGATTCTTTTTAATCACCTTGCTGAGCTCAAACGTTTTACCGTGCAGAGTTCAGTAGACTCAACGTATCGAAAACGCGAGAGCGACGGATTCGTCGAGCCACACACCCCGGATGCGGACGTTCCCCAATACTCCACCTCATTAACGATCACAATCGAAACCAAGGGGTTGTTTCTTGCGGCTATGAGAGGCCGCTTTCCGGCCGAACGTGCTAAAGTGGAGTTCGACCAGCACCAATCGCCTTTTCGAGTTTCGAAAAACGGATTGATTCTAAGTATCCCTCTATGAAACCATTTGGAAAGTCTTAGGGTTTGACTCCCTATTTGCACTGTTGCATCCCGAAAACCCGTTCTTATCTGAAGAACCTGCTGGGCAATGACTGCAAAACAAAAATTTGGGATTCTAGTCGATTTCACGAAAAGAGAGATTCAAGCAAAACATCAAGGAACTGCCTTCGGCATTCTTTGGATGATCCTCACACCATGCTTTTTGCTCGCAGTATACACTTTCGTTTTCGGGATTGTTTTCGGAAGAACCTTCGATAAAAATGGCCAGGAGACGATATACGACTATGCGATTGGGTTGTTTATCGGAATCTCAATCTACCAAATATTTGCTGCTGCCATCGTTGCGTCACCAAACGTGATTATTTCACGACCAAATTTCGTCAAAAAAGTACAGTTCCCACTAGAAGTATTGCCTATATCGTCTACGCTCTCCTCGGTTGTAAGCTCCATATTTAGCCTAGCGATAGCGATAATTCTTTCAATTATTGAATATAACAACGCAAGCACCCAGCTATTTTTGTTAATACCCGTGTTGTGTGCCTGCATATTGTATTCAGCTTCAATATCACTTTTCCTTTCCGCCATATGCGTTTACCTCCGAGATATATCTCAAGTTGGCTCTTTGATTAGTCTTGGACTGATGTTCGCAAGTGGAATTTTCTACCAGCCTAAAGACATACCAGAACCATACTATAGTGTCTTAAAA
Source organism: Pelagicoccus mobilis (assembly GCF_016595505.1). GTDB lineage: Bacteria > Verrucomicrobiota > Verrucomicrobiia > Opitutales > Opitutaceae > Pelagicoccus > Pelagicoccus mobilis. Next base: position 25,844 of record NZ_JAENIL010000049.1, read on the forward strand.
TACAATCCGATTGTCCCGTTAATTGATTCTGCACGAAAAATAGTTCTTTGGAACGAACCAGTGAACATTCCAAAACTAGCAATAATTAATGGAATCGGATTGGTCGCGTTCATTGCAAGTTATCGTGTCTTTAAATTCCTAAAACGGTCATTTTCTGACGCCTTGTAAAATGCCAAATGCTATCGAGTTAAAAAACGTAACCAAAACATACAAACTGTGGAAGAATCCCTCTGCAAAATCACAATTTGCTCTTTTCGATCTGATAGTTAGTACGCTCCCACTTAACGTTGGCCAATCACTTCTAAAAAAAATGCAGGGGAAATTCTATTCGGATTTCCACGCTGTTAAAGATCTTAACCTAACAATCGAAACAGGAAGCTCCCACGGCATCATCGGAAAGAACGGAGCAGGAAAATCAACATTACTAGAAATAATTGCTGGGACTGTACCACCCACCTCAGGAACAGTCACAGTCAAGGGAAAGCTTGCAGCTCTCCTCGAATTAGGAAGTGGATTTAACCCAGAGTTTACCGGTCGGGACAACGTCTTCTTGTACGCTTCAATCCTAGGCCTATCAAAGAAGAAAACCTATGAGCTATTCCCCGAAATCGAAGCATTCGCAGAAATTGGCAAATTCATAGACCAACCATTGAAAACGTATTCTAGCGGTATGAAAATGAGGCTAGCGTTTTCGGTAATAAGCTTCCTGGAGCCAGAAATTCTCATCATTGATGAAGCCTTAGCGGTCGGAGACGATACATTCAAACGAAAATGTTATAGTCGCCTAGATTACTTATTAAAAAAGGGAATCACTTTCCTTTTAGTTTCACACTCCTCAGCAAACATAGTTCAACTATGTGATAACGCACATTGGATACATGGAGGAGAGCTCCTATTGTCAGGTCCATCTAAAGAAGTAACAAATAGATACCAACAGTTTACATCAAGAAGTACCCAACCCTCGGTCGAGAAGATAAGAGCTGAACTAAGTCGATCAGATACTCAAAAGAAATCCAAGGAAGAGGGACCAAAAAAGGAAGAAGAAGATTTTTACTCAAGCGATTTCCTACCTGAAAGTAGAATTTCATACCATCCAGAAGGAGGTTATATCGAAAACGTAGCTCTTTCTGACCTTAGCAATAAGCGTTTGACACACATCACCGCTAGGAAACGTTACAAAGTAACATTTGATGTAACATTCACCCAATCACACACGAACGTCTTTTTCAGCTATCTTGTCAAAACCCTGCAGGGCACACAACTAGGAGGGGCTCTGAGCCATCACAGGACAAAGGCGATAGAGTGCGTAGATTCGGGTCAAACATATTTAGTTAAATTTGAGTTCGATGCCAACCTAGCTCACAGCACCTATTTTCTGAACGTAGGAGTAAAAGCAATAGGAGGTGAGAAAGAGTACTTTGTGCACCGAATCATCGATGCAGTCACATTTCGAGTTCACCCAATCAAGGACGCTACGGTGAGCTCCTTCGTCGATTTTAATACTACAAGTTCAATTCAAAAAAGATGAATATTTTCGTTCTCGGAATGCACCGCTCCGGAACTTCGGTTCTAGGTAGATTACTATCAAGAATGGGATTTTATTTGGGTCCAGAAGACCAAATAATGCCTCCCAAGGATGATAATCCTTCTGGTTTTTGGGAAAGGCGGGATATTCGTGATGTTAACGATAAGATCCTCGGCCAATTCGATTCGACTTGGGATTGTCCTCCGCAAATCACACTTCCTTCAAAGAATCTTAGCCCAGACATAGCTCAAGACCTAAACACAATTCGAGTGCGGATGGAGAGCAATTACCCCTTCTACATCAAAGACCCGAGGCTATCTATAACGCTTCCCTACTGGTTGGATAACAAGGAACCAGCTCTTGCGATTATTGCCCTCCGTAACCCTGTGGAAGTTGCGAAGTCCCTATCGTCGCGAAACGGAATTCCAATGAACCTAGGACTAGCACTTTGGGAAAGTTATACAATCGATGCTATAAAAAACACGAAAAAACTCAAGCGGCATTTTTATAACTACAATAATCTTCTCGAAGATCCAAAGGGAGAAATAGAGAATCTATTAAAGTTTATAAAAAAATACAACAGACAAAAAGTCGATTCCAATTATAGTGAACTCAAAGACCTGATTCGTATAGATTTAAGGCATAACAAAGCCAAGGAGGAAACTGCAGAACTGAAAAGATACACTGATCTCTTCAGGGCTCTAACAAAATCAGAGGTTGACTTAGAGAGTATAGAATTGAGCTCCGAGTCAAAGAAAGTCCTTGATATTCACCGCTCACTTTACAACCCACGATCTATACGCACCTTATCGCAGGAGCTTGTAAAAGCGAAAGATGGATACAACCAGATCGTCAGACAGGTTGATCGTTTTGAAGATGAATCTAAACAATCTAAGAGAGAGCTAGAAAGCACTAGGTCTGCACAAAAGAGTGCAGAGACAGAGTTAGCCAGTCTTCAATCAGAGCTCAAAAAATCAAACTCTGAAATTTCAAAGCTACTCGCGATTAAGGAATCAGAAAAAGACCTGAAGCAACAACTTCAGGAAAGTCTGAAGCAACGAGAGAAACTCGAACAAGATCTTCTCACCTCTAAGCTCAGATTCGATTCGTCAGAAGAGCGGTTAGATCGTGCAAACTCTGAAGTAGAAGCACTCAGAGATCTGGGAAACACACTGCAGAATGAAAGAGCACAAAAACTACAGTTTAGGATTCAGCTGGAGGGATTAGAAAGACAACTCAAAGAGCAGCAAATAGCGCTTGAGCAAAAGTCCAAAGAACTTCGCGAATACGATAAGACCAAATTTGAACTGACCAATTGCCTGCAGGAATTGAGCAGAAAAACTCTGGAAGTTGAAAATCTGGAGGAAAGATGTGCCGAACTTGAGAGACGCTTAACTTTGAAAGATAAGCAGTTGGCTGAATCACATAGTCGCGTAGAGCTTTTATCAAAACGAGTCGATGAATTGGTGATAGATTCTTCTCTAAGTAAATTTGAGTCTAAACTCTCAAGGGTCAGAGTTACTGAGATATCGCCAAGTCGAGACGAAAGGGTCGGAAGTTTGCTCGATTCGATACGATCAGAAATTCTTCATCTAGAACAAGATGTAAAAAGCAACCCTACTGCAGGATTCAAAACGGCGACAGCTTTGGGTGCAGCTTTAGCTGAATGCTTGTCAATAGCTCAATCTTTGCGAGGTGATCTAGAATCAGTACAAGAGTCGGAAACAAATTGTTTAACACGTATAAGATCTCTAGAACGACAATCGAACACGAGGTCAGAAACAATAAAAAGACTAATAACGAAGCTTCGAATTGCCGATGAGCAAGCCATCTCGATTCGAAATAAATATGAAAAATCGATCACAACAAAATCGGAGTTGGAAACTACAAATAAGAGCCTCTCTGGAAAACTTGAGAAAACAAGAATCGATCTTAATCAATTAGGAATGAGCTACGAGCGTCTTCGGAATAAATTCTATAATAGAGTCTGGATCCATCTCTACTATTTCTTTCGCAATATTTTTGGGGCAGAGAAGTAACTTATGCTTAGCGATATTCGAAGTCACATATATTCGCTTGGATCATACAAGTGCCCGCAATCGTCTACTCAAATCAAGGCGGAGAAACTGTCCGTTGCTTACATAACTCACAACCTTAAGTCACAAGGGGCTCAAAACAGTCTTCTAGACATTGCGACGGCAACTAAAGAGAATCCTAGATTCAAGTCTTTACTCTTTTCATCAGGAAGAGATGTACTAGCCAAACACTACGAAGAAAAAGGAATACCTATCATCTTGTTTCACCGCCCTGATGCAGGCGATCCTTCCCAAGAAGATTATGATTCTAGGCTTTCATCCCTAAAGAATCTTTTTCTAAAGCACAAGATTGATATAGTTCATGCTAACACTCTTCAGACTCACTACGCAGTTCATGCTGCAAAACAATTAGGTATTCCAGTCATTTGGAATATACGGGAAAGTGATTCTCCTTCAGAGTACTTCGAAAGTTCACCTAAGCTAGTAGAGAAGTCCATAAAACAAGCCTTCTCAATCGCCGATTCCGTTCTGTTTGTTTCGCGAAGTAGTCAGAGGAATTGGTGTGATGCGTTTAATGTCAAAAATTCAAAAACACTCCATAACTCCCTGGACTACTCGAAAATGGCTAGGCTCACTTCTCCACACGATAGATTCTCTCTTCGAGAAGCCTTTGGTATCGGTTGCGGAGAAAAACTAATTTTGACAACGGGTACAACTACTGAACGAAAAGGCCAACTGGACCTGATCGCCGCAGTACGACATAAAACTGAGATTCTCGAAAGATCTCACCTCGTTGTTGCTGGAATAGGTAGAAACAAATATTCGCAAAGAATACGCTCGGAGGTTAGAAAATTACCTCTAAATAAGCAGAAGCGCGTTCATCTCGTAAACGAACTACCTTTTCGTGAAGTAGTACCCCTGTATCTAGCAGCGGATATTTTTGTGTTCTGTTCGAGACTAGAAAGTCTTCCCCGTTCAATCTTGGAGGCTTTTGTTTTCGGTCTCCCGATCGTAACCACCCCTGTAAATGGCGTGCCGGAAGTCGTGAGCGAAAATGTAAACGGATTCTTTTACGAAGCCGGAGACATTGAAGATCTTTCATCCAAGATTATCTACCTACTCACGAATAGAGATCAATTTCTGCAAATGCGAAAAGCGTCAATTTCACAGGCAAGGGAGCATCCTTCATTCGAGTCCCTCATGCACGAGTACCAGAAGACTTACCTCGAGGTTGTTGATTTACACTGAAAATGAGTTCATTAAGCCTACTTACTATTTCACGAAACCAGAAGAATCTTCAGCTCCTATGCGAATCCATTGCGCGTCAGGGAATGAAGGAAGTTGACCTCCATGTCAGCTGGAATGCTGATGCAATTCCCGAAGATTTTGCCACCAACTTCCCGTTTCCAATACACTTTCATCATATTCGCCCCTATCACTTTGCATCAAACAACAATGCACTAGCAGAGTTTGCCCAAGGTGATTACTTGTTGTTCATAAACGATGATGTAGTGCTGGACGATAATGTTCTTCTTCCCTGCCTAGAGAGATTACAGAACCAAAAGATCGGTCTAGTCAGTATAAATCTTAGATACAGAAACGAAACGGTTCAACACGCAGGTATTTACTTTCGTGAAGATGGTACTCCTTACCACCGGTATAAGCATGCCGTTCATTATAGTGACCCAAGGGTTAAAGATGTAGAAATAGTACCAGCTGTTACAGGTGCTTTTATTTTGGTACGCAAGGATGAATTCGCTAAGGTAAAATTCGACGAAAATTTTGAAATAGCGGGTGAAGACATCGTCTTTTCGCTTGAATTCAAAAGAACTATTAAAAAGAGCATTCTTTATTGCGGAAACTTAACCGCGCTCCACGCAGAGAACGAAACAAGGCGAGTAACCAAGCAGAGATTAACCCCTCCCCATGATCTCCAACGAATTCGAAACTGCTACTTCGAAGTTAAGCCTGAGAATCAAGATTTCAGAAAAATACTAAAGCTAAGAGTTGTAACTGAGAAGGAGGGATGGATCATGCATCGGAAAGCTTCCGAAATTACAAAGCATATACCCAATTCAGTTATAAACGAAGATATGCTTGACGCGCATGTCCACTATTATATCAACTACGGCTTTTTTCAAAAACGCCCCAAAAACGGATTAGTTGTAGCAAACTTTACCCACTACGATCCGGATGGACTTGGGAACAAGTTTTTCGAAGTCGCTCAAGAAGTAGACCACTGTGTATCTGTATCTAATCTAACAACAGAGCTATTGGTAAACGGAGGTATTCCTCCAACAAAAATTACAACGATCCCTGTAGGGGCAGATTCAAGCTTCAAACCAAAGCTAACTTTAGGAGTAGTTGGTAGAGTTTACCCTGGAGGAAGAAAAGGAGAGTCTTTGGTAAAGGAATTGATAAAGGATGAATCTCTACTTTCAAAACTTCAAATTGTATCAACAAATGACAGTTGGGGCGTCGAAGTTTGGAATCTTCCTACAATGCAGGATTTTTACCGATCAATCGATTATCTTCTCGTTCCAGCTACCATCGAAGGGGGGCCAGTTCCCTTTATGGAGGCACTAGCTTGTGGCACCCTATCGATCGCTCCTCGAATTGGAGTCGTTCCAGAATTTCCACATATACCTTACGAAACTGGAAACCTCGATTCGCTTAAGGAAACGCTTAGCGAGCTAGTATTTCAACATGATGTACGGAACGAGCCCCTAATTTCTAAAATTAGAAATCTCAATTGGGAGAATTGGGCAAACAGCCATATCGCTCTGTTCATGAAGCTGATAACAAAGGTGAATGAGCAGTAATGCCTAACCAAAATGCAATTATCTATTCAAACCGAGGAGGAGGAACAGCACTCATGTAGCGTTCCACTCTCTGTTCAATAATGTAGTCAGGATTAAAATCATTCACGAGTTCGTAAAACATCTTACGGTTAGGTCTATACCAGACCACAATGACTGTCTTGAAATTTCTACAAAAATATGGGGCAAGATGTTCACCGAAGGAGTCTCCAACAAACAAGAGTGTTCCTTCTTCAATGGAATTGCTTTCCAAGGAGTAAAAGGGTCTTCCATTATCTAAACCGTATTTTTTTCGATCTAAATAGACCTTATTTTTGTACAGTTCATCGCTCACCAAAGCAAAGTCAGTATCGTTCATCGACTTGTGCATTGTTAGTAATTTGGCTAAATCCATATCTGCGACACCATCTTTCAATTCTATTTTTTGCACAATCGAATCGGTATCAACTCTCTCAAACTTAGGGAGTCTAAAACCACTGCTTATGGCTTCGTGTGCATAAGCGGTTCCTAAGTGGTTCCAATGACTTCCAAATTTACTATATAGATTTCTACTTTCACGCATGTTCACATGAGTTAGTGAATCTAGAAGGAATAGAGCTCGTTCTATGCCGTTATTTCGAAAATGATCGAATAGGTCCTCACACCTTGATTTACTATTATTCGGCTTTAGTCGATCTGGAATAAATTCCCTGTATATTGAACTTTTGTTAGGAGCTACAATAAAGTAATATTCCACCCCGATCTCTGAAAAGTAGGATACTTTTTCATTAATGTGTTCAGCCCAATTTTGTTTTTGTTCTTCGGTATAATATTCTGTCCTGACGATATCTTTAAATGGGTTTCCATCATTTTTAGACGTATAGAAAAGCCACCCATCTTCCCCTACAGTTACAACTTTGTTTGAAGAGCTCCCAATAGAGTATAGAAAGTGCCCTGCCTCTCTCTGAACAACTTCCTTTAGTCCATACTGATCGTCAAAGTATGCCTCTATTTTTTCAACACTCTGGCCCAGAGTGTCATTCTCTTCTAAATTAGGAAACCTATTTAGTTTTTTATTGGTAATAAGAGAGCGTTCATTATTTCCAACAAGTACCAAAGGTAAAACTATACAGAGAAAGAAAAACGCACTAACGATATATTGATAATACTTCATCTCCTAAAATCGAAAATAAATAAAAGGATTATGTTTGTCTATAGCAAGTTGAGCCATGCATGACAACATCATGAAAACATACAAACAGATCCTTGGAGTAATAGTAATCCAATATGATTTAATCGAAAGGCTAAATTTTGATGCAACAGTTAGGATAATATTGCGTAAATCAAAGACAGCAAAAACAATAGCAAGTACTAAAATCGCGATAAATCGAAAGTCGAGATACTGAGTCACCTCTACATCGAGGGGGCGTAAATTGAATGAGAATAATTCAACCAGGTAGATCTTAGATGCCTCTAAATCTTCTGTTCGGAAGAATACCCAAGAAATCATAACAACAAAAAGAAGGTACGATCGTTGAAACAGAGTCGGAGTACTTTTTAGAAAATCGCTAAACCTACCTCTCTCTAGACTTAAAAGCATTCCATGAATTGCTCCCCAAATTACAAAATTTAGACTCGCACCGTGCCAGAGTCCACAAAGCAAAAAGACTACCCACAGATTTCGAACAGATTTAAACATTGAAACACGATTCCCTCCTAGAGGGATATAAAGATAATCCCGAAACCAGTTCGATAAAGTGATATGCCACTTTCTCCAAAACTCTTGCACACTTTTTGCAGAGTAAGGCAATTTGAAGTTAACGGGTAATTCGAATCCAAACATGCGAGCTAACCCTCTCGCCATATCAGTGTATCCAGAAAAATCATAATAAATTTGTAAACTATAACACAAAAGGGCCAACCAACTGGCCAAAGCCCCTATTCCGGAAACTTCTCCATCAAACACCTCTCCCGCGATTTTCGATATGGTATTTGCGACTACTATTTTCTTGAACAGACCGATAATGAACAGTTCTACTCCAGAACTGATATTCTTAATCGAGTGTTCCCTTTCACTTAGCGCCAACCTAATTTCTTTGTACCTTACAATGGGGCCAGCCACGAGTTGTGGAAAAAAAGAAATATACAACGCACAATTTGGTAGATTTTTCTGAACATTATCTGGATCTCTATATACATCAATAATATAGGAAATCGATTGAAAGGTATAAAACGAAATCCCTAAAGGTAAGATAACATCACTGAATAAAACCAACAAATCAACTTCGCCTACAGTTGGGAAAATAACTGAACTGATAAGGAAACCAGCATATTTATAATATATTAATATTGCTAAATTAACTATTATTCCAATTACCAAAATTGCTTTCGCGTGCGTAGCCTCACCATTTGATAAAAACCTGTTGATAGCAAATCCTATCGTATAATTGATTATAATAGAGATCAGCAATAGGATAACATAACCAAGCTCTCCCCACGCGTAAAAAACCAAACTTGAAGCCAGTAAAACATAGTTTCTTAATTCGACCCGTATTATGTAATACAAGACCAACAAGCATGGGAGAAACAGGTAAAGAAAAATACTCGAAGAGAATACCACATTAAAGTGAATAATAAAAAAAGCATTAACCACAATCGGTTAATGCTTCTCTTAATCAATTTTCGCTTAAGATAGCGCTACTTCTTTTTCTTCAGTAGTTGCTGGATATTTGCGTACTGGATGGTGGTTTCGAGCTGGTTGATTTCCTCTTCGCTCATTTCTTTGGCGTTTTTGAGGGCGTCTTGGGCTCTTTCCTTCGCGGCTTCAACTTCGGCCATGTCGATGTCGTCATCGTTAATGGCGTTTTCGGCTAGGATGGAAACCTTGTCACCGATGCACTGCGCAAAGCCTTTACTGACAGCGAGATGGTCAACAGTACCGGACTTGGTCACGGCGATGTCGCCTGGCTGGATTTCAGTGAGAAGCGGAATGTGACCGGGCATGATGCCGACCTCGCCGGACGTCGTCGGCATGACGACGGAATCAATCTCCTCGTCGTATACCTTGCCGCTCGGCGTTACTATTTCGAGTTTAAGGGACATCTTTTAAAGTAGGAAGTTTGAGTTATGAATTATGAAGTCATGATTCGGGCCGTTGGTTTCATCCTTAAGCCCTCATACTTCTCACTTAAAACTACGCCTTGGATGCTTCGAGAACTTCGTCGAGTCCGCCTTTCATGTAGAAGTCGTTTTCGGCGATGTGGTCGAGCTCGCCATCGAGGATTTGCTTGAAGCCCTTGATGGTATCCGCAACGGGAACGATCTTGCCTGGGAATCCGGTGAAGACTTCCGCCACGTTGAATGGCTGGGAGAGGAACTTCTGGATCTTACGCGCACGGAAGACGGTTTGCTTGTCTTCTGGAGAAAGCTCGTCGAGACCAAGGATCGCGATGATGTCCTGAAGGTCCTTGTAGCGCTGAAGTACGCGCTGAACGCCACGAGCAACATCGTAGTGCTCTTGGCCAACAACCGCTGGCTCGAGTGCCTTCGATACAGAAGCGAGTGGGTCAACCGCTGGGTAGATACCCAAGTCAGCGATAGAACGCTCGAGTACGATAGTGGAATCGAGGTGAGCGAAAGTGTTTGCTGGAGCTGGGTCGGTCAAGTCATCCGCAGGTACGTATACCGCCTGGAAGGAAGTAACGGATCCCTTGGTTGTCGAAGTGATACGCTCTTGGAGAGCACCCATTTCAGAAGAGAGTGTTGGCTGGTAACCAACAGCAGAAGGAGAGCGTCCGAGAAGTGCGGATACCTCAGAACCTGCTTGGGAGAAACGGAATACGTTGTCTACGAAGAGAAGTACGTCCTGGTTCTTTTCGTCACGGAAGTACTCAGCCATAGAGAGAGCTGAGAGCGCAACACGCATACGTGCACCAGGTGGTTCGTTCATCTGACCGTATACGAGGGCAACCTTCGAGTTCTCGATGTTCTCTTGGTCGATAACGCCAGAGTCAGACATTTCGTGGTAAAGGTCATTACCTTCACGAGAACGCTCACCAACACCTGCGAAAACGGAGTAACCACCGTGAGTCTTCGCGATGTTGTTGATCAGCTCCATGATAACAACGGTCTTACCAACACCAGCACCACCGAATGCTCCAACCTTACCACCCTTGATGAATGGGCAAATGAGGTCGATAACCTTGATTCCGGTTTCGAGGATGGTCGCCTTCGTGTCCTGCTCAGTGAGCGGAGGAGCTGGGCGGTGAATTGGGTACTTCTTGTCGAACTTAACTTCGCCGCGCTGGTCAACTGGGTCGCCCGTTACGTTGAAGATACGGCCAAGAACGCCCTCACCTACTGGTACGGAAATTGGAGCGCCAGAGTCGGCGATTTCCATGCCGCGCTTGAGACCTTCAGTTGAGGACATCGCAACCGCGCGAACAACGCCTTCACCGAGGTGCTGCTGAACTTCGAGAGTCAGATCGATATCTTCACCCGCAGCTTGGTACTGAATGGTGAGCGCCTGGTAGATTGGCGGGATCGTGTCTTCGGTGAACTGGACGTCTACGACAGGTCCAATGACTTGGAGGATCTTTCCGGTGTTGCTCATAGCGTGATCGGTGATGGAATTTTGTTTTTAAAGGATTTAGCCGTTGGACGATGTAGCCGCGGCAATTTCGAGGATTTCTTGGGTGATGGCCGCCTGACGGGCCTTGTTGAACTGGAGCGTGAGTGCGTCGAGCAAGCTGGATGCGTTGTCCTTTGCAGTCTTCATCGCCACCATTCGAGCACTGTGCTCAGAGGCACGTGCGGATAGGATCGCTTGGTGAGCTTCGCGGTTCACGAAGAGAGGAAGAAGCGAAGCGAGAATTGTCTCTGGGTCTGGCTCGAACTTAATCTTACGTTCGTCCAAGCTTTCCTGATACGGCTCTGCGTCCTTGCCACGGAGGCCGTTGATCATCTCGTCGAGGTTGCTGATCGGGAGAAGCTTTCCGAAGGAAGCTTCCTGGATCAGTGTATTCACAAAACGAGGATAGAGAATCTCGATCGTATCGATTTCGCCCGCTTCGTACTTCTCGATCATGAACTCGACGATTTGCTTCACCTGGAGGTAAGGCACTTCGTCGGGTACAGAGAAATCTGCGAGAAGGTCGAGTTTGTTGCGGCTTACGAATTGTACGCCCTTTCGACCGATGGTTACGAACTTGGCTTCGTCCTTAACCTTGAGAACTTCGCGGAAAAGGTTGCTGTTAAGCGGTCCACAAAGTCCACGGTCTGTAGTGACAACGAGGATACCACGCTTCTTAACTTCGCGTTCCTCGAAAAACGGATGCTCGATTCCATCGATGCGTCCAGAAACATTCGCCAACACTTCTGCGAGAAGAGCAGCGTAAGGCTGCCCTGCTGAAGCGTTTTGCTGCGCCTTCTTCATCTTGGAAGCCGCAACAAGCTCCATCGCCTTAGTGATCTGGCGAGTGTTTTTAACCGACTTTATTCGGTTTCTGATTTCTTTAGTGCTAGGCATCTAAGTGAGAGGTTCGCGAGGGTTCTCGACGAATCAGATTAAGCGAAGCTTGGCTTCCACTCGTCGTAAGCCTTCTTGAGTTCGGCTTGAAGTTCGTCGTCGATCTTAGCCTTTTCGCGGATGCTTACGAGGAGGGCTTCCTTGCGGGAAGTGAAGAACTCGCGGATCGCGTTTGCAGCGGCAACGATCAGGGAAACTTCGATGTCGTCGTAGTAGTTGTTTTGGATACCCCAAAGTACTGCGACTTGCTCCTCGATCGGAATCGGGTTGAAGGCTGGTTGCTTGAAGAGCTCAACGATACGAGCACCACGGTCGAGCTGAGCCTTGGTCTTGGCATCGAGGTCGGAACCGAACTGGGCGAAGGCCGCGAGTTCACGGAACTGAGCGAGCTCGAGCTTGATCTTACCCGCAACCTGCTTGGTCGCCTTGATCTGCGCCGCGGAACCAACACGAGAGACCGAGAGACCAACCGATACCGCTGGGCGGATACCTTGGTTGAAGAGGTCGGTTTCGAGGAAGATCTGACCGTCGGTGATGGAGATCACGTTGGTTGGGATGTAAGCAGAAAGGTCACCCGCGAGCGTCTCAATAATTGGGAGAGCAGTTACGGAACCGTTACCATTCTCTTCGTTAACACGAGCGGAACGCTCGAGGAGGCGAGAGTGGAGGTAGAAAACGTCACCTGGGTACGCTTCACGACCGGATGGACGCTTGAGTACGAGAGACATTTGGCGGTAAGCGGCAGCGTGCTTGGAGAGATCATCGTAAACGATGAGGGCATCCATTCCGTTTGTCATGAACCACTCGGCCATCGCTACACCAGAGTAAGGAGCGAGGTATTGGTTGGCTGCAGAGTCAGCAGCTGGAGCAGTTACGATAATTGTGTACTTGAGAGCGTCTGCTTCTTCGAGAACGCCGAGCGTACGAGCGATGTTGGAGTTCTTCTGACCAACTGCTACGTAGATAGAGTAAACAGGGCGGAAGCTTTCGTCACCAGATGCGAGGCCGACTTCGTTGATCTTCGCCTGGTTGATGATGGTGTCGATCGCGATGGTTGTCTTACCAGTACCACGGTCACCGATGATGAGCTCACGCTGACCACGACCGATTGGAATCATAGAGTCGATCGCCATGATACCAGTCGCGAGTGGTTGGTCGACTGACTTACGCTCAATGATACCTGGAGCAATCTTTTCGACTGGGTAAGCTTCGTTGCTTTCGATTGGGCCCTTACCGTCAACCGGACGTCCAAGCGCGTCAACAACGCGACCGAGGAGACCCTTGCCAACTGGAACGGAGAGAAGCTTGCCAGTGCACTTGGCTTCGTCGCCTGCCTTGAGGTGAGTTGATTCACCGAGGATAACAACACCCACTTCGTCTTCTTCGAGGTTGAGGGCGATACCGATCGTTCCACCTGGGAACTCGATCATCTCGTTGTACATGACCTCGGAAAGACCGTCTACCTTAGCAACACCATCAGCGATCGTGACGATCTTGCCGACGTTGCTTTGGACCGTAGTGGCCTGGAGGTTAGCGATCTGTTGTTCGATTTGCTCGATGACTGAACTCATAGTGCTCTAGCGTTTAGAAAGAATGCGTTTCTGAAAGGGTGTGGTGGATTAGGAGAGAGATGCCTCCAGCTCTTTGAGAGCTCCGGCAACGGAGGAGTCGTAAACGTCGCAGCCGACGCGGACGCGGAGTCCCGCGATTAAATCGTCGTTTTGGCTAGCGGTTACGGTGATCGGACGACCGTAGTGAGCGGTGAACTTGGCCTTGATCGCTTCGAGAGCGGAGGCACTGAGTTCGCCAGCGTGTTCTACAGCGGCAGTGCTGTTCGCGACTTCGCGTTGCACGAGCTTCAAGTATTCCTTGAGAACAGAAGCGTAGTTACGCGGTGGATTCTTTTCCAAAGCCTGCAGAACTGCAGCTGCACGCTCTTCCGAGAATTGGCCATCCTCGAGAGAAACCTTGAGCAGGCCCTTCGCGTAGTTGGAGATTTGCTTGTCGCGTGTCATTGAAAATTAAGGACAGCTCTTAGCTTAAACAAGTGTTGAGCTCGCGCTCTCGGAGTAGCGGGCCTTCTCTTCAGCGGTAAGTTCCTTGGAGAGAACCTTTGCAGAAGTGGAAACCACGAGGCGTGCGATTTCGCTGCGAGCTTCGGCGAGCATTTGCTTGCGATCGTTTTCGATCTGGAGCTCAGCCTTCTTAGTGATGTCTTCAGCCGCCTTGATCGCGTCTTGAGCTGACTTGTCGATACGAGCTTCAGCGGTTTGGCGAGCTTCAGTAACGATAGCCTTTGCTTCAGCAGATGCTTCTTGAAGGATCTTCTTCTTTTCAGCTTCGGCTTCGGCGAGCTTGATTTTCATCTCCTCGGCGTACTTGAGGCCGGAGTCGATCTTCTCTTCACGCTCTTCCATAGTCTTGAAGACTGGCTTGAACGCGAACTTCCAGAGAACAGCTGCCAAGATGGTGAAGCTGATCAGCTGCATTACGATGTGGCTGGTGTGGATGCCGAATGTTTCAGCGATACCAGCAGACCCTGGGTCACTTGCGGCTACAACTTGGATTAGATCGATCATTTCGAATTGCGGATGATGAAAGTCAGAGAAAGTGGAAAAGGACGCGCCGCCGATTTCGACGACGCGTCGCAAAAGCGATTAACTTACGCGAGGAAGAGTGCGAGAACGCCGAGACCTTCCGCAAGTGCCATACCGAGGATGGACTGAACGAGGATCTTACCAGAAGCGCCTGGATTACGGCCAACTGCTTCAGCAGCCTTGAAGCCTGTGAGACCCACGCCGATAGCGGCGCCGAGTACACCCAAACCTGATGCGATGTTACCTGTGATTTCTGCGATGATGTTCATCTTGAGTAGTGGTTATTTTGTTACGATGGATGATGCCGCCCACGTTTTAGTACATGGTCCCGGCAGCAAAGTGTTGTTCAATCTTAGTGATGCTCGTCGTCGCCGTGGTTACAGATCAGGCCGATGTAGACACTGAAGAGGAGGATGAAGACGAGTGGCTGGACGAAGCCAACCATGAGCTCTAGGAAATAGAAGATCGGGAAGAAGTTCGTTTGGTGCAGAAGATTCTCACCACCGAAGATGTTACCGAACAGACGGACTGAAAGAGTGAACGGGCGGATGCAGATCGAGATAACTTCGATCACACCAACCATGAGGAACACCGGCCAAAGCGCCATCCACATGCCAGCTCCAACTTCCTTCTTGTCAGCCTTGTTTCCAAAAAGGTCTTTGATGAGGACAGCCGGACCGTCGTACTTGAGAACAATCACGAGCCAAGATGCCATAGCCACGAGGGCGAGTGCGATGGTGCCATTCCAGTCAGCATTGGCTGGGCGGATCCAAGGTTGAGTCACGTGGAAGTGACCATCTTCACCAGTGTAGCCCATTCCGAGACTACCCACACCTGGAATCAAACCGCTCCAGTTTTGGATCAAAATATAGAAGAAGAAAGCGAGGATGAATGGGAGTGCCGCATTGAATGCTTTCTTACCAACGATCGGTCCGGTCATGTCGCGAACGAATACGAGGAAGCCCTCGATGATCGCTTGGCCCTTGGACGGAACCAGTTGAGGACGACCAACCATCATGCGAATGCCGACGATGAGTAGGATCGAAATGACCCAGCTCGTTACCATCGAATTGGTAACTGGTAGACCGAATACAGAGAAGAGCTCATCTGCTGCAGGACTGACTGCGGCTGAAGCGTTAGCTACTGGAAGCAGCAAAGCTGCAGATGAGAGGAGAAGTGTCTTTTTGCCCGCCATAGGTGAAAGAAGGAGGATTAGTTGTACTCTCCTAGGGAGGCCGTCAACTCTCGAAGTTCCTTTTTGTCCCCATTAGGGCAAATTGTAGTTAATCAATTCATGGTTAGTAAGAATTCTAATACCATTCGTAAGGTCTTGGCTTCCCCTCCCCGATCTGGTTTTTAGATCCCCAATGGCAAAGGATAACCTGACCAACGCCCTTACCGGACTGAATCAGGTGGAGAAAAAACGGTCTCCACAGAAGCATCAAAAGAAACGTCGAGCGAAACGCGGACGGCCTAAGGCTTTCGATCCGTTTTACATGTTTTGCAGTATCTTGGTTCTGCTCGCCATAGGACTTCAGTTTGTCGCGATCGCCCTCTACTCCTGAGCCAAACTCTCAAGGAGCCATATATATAGTGTAGCAGGAACAATTGTTAAGAGTGTGACAGCTACTTCTTAACAACAATGAGCGATTGGTAGCTGTCCGCTCGGTTTTGAAAGACGGTCTGCTGCTCAAAGGGCCAAGAAATCTCCCGATCTCTCACCCAAATATCCTGTTCCTCGATGACTTCCTCCGCCCACTCAAAATAGGGGTCATGATCCGTCCGAAAATGGCAGCGAACTCCTGATTCGCAACGCTTTGCAAGTTCCACGAGAAACGCTTTGCTGAAAAGGCGATTCTTCCAATGGCGTTTCTTGGGCCAAGGGTCGGGAAACAGGATGAACACTTCATCCAAACGGACATGCTCGGGCATCAGATCCAGCACCTCGAACGCCTCACCTCTCAGAAAACGAGCATCCCCCTGCTCTGCTCGTCTCGCCTTTTTCTCGGCCCGCTCCACGCGATCGCCGATTAAGTCGACACCTAGACACTTCTTTTCCGGATGGTTCTCCGCGAAAGCCACGAGCCAATGCCCATGCCCACAACCAATTTCCAAACTCAGGTTGGTCGGCTCTGGAAACATAGCAGTAAGCTCACCTTTGAGCTTTTCCCTTCGCTGCTTCACCCAATCTAGATGCTGTTCGTAACCGGAATTCATAGCAGCCGGTATAAGCGAAGTTTCGCGGTCTTTTTCAACCCGCAATTCTCATGTCGGCCTAGGCCGTGTCTTTAATTGAGCTCACAATTTTCGAGGAACCAGCAACTCGTTGCGGTGAATCGAGAATCGGCAAAGCGAAAACAACCCTCAAACCGCCCTCTTTCGCGTTTTCCGCCCAGATATTTCCTGTGTGCCACTCGATTATGTGCTTCACGATGCTTAACCCCAAACCGGTTCCTCCCGTTTCGCGGGATCGCCCTTTGTCCACACGGTAGAACCTTTGGAAGATCTTACCCAAATCCTCTTCCGGAACACCTGGCCCCTGATCTTGCACCCACATCAAAAGCTCACGCCCCCTCACACGGGCACCAATTGTGACCTGCCCCCCATCCGGAGAATACTTCGAAGCGTTTTCCACAAGATTATCGAAAACCTGCCGAAGCTTCAAAACGTCGTATCGAACACGGACACTTAAGTCCTCAGGAAAACCGGTCTCCACGCTGAGCCCAGATTTCCGCGGATTCGACCCATAGTCGACGGCGATCTCACGAATCCAAGAGAGGATATCAGACTCGGACCATTCGAAGTTTGGTGAATCGCTCTCCAAGCGAGAAAGGCTTAACAAGTCGTTGATCAACAACGCTAAGCGCTCGGAATGACGATAGATAATCTGAATAAAGCGGTTCCGATCCTCGCTCGGCATCGTATCGTGATCCGTCACCAAAGTTTCCGAGTAGCCTTTAATCACAGCCACCGGCGTTTTCAGCTCGTGCGACGCATTTGCGACGAAGTGTTTTCGAGCTCGTTCGAGCAATTTCTGCCGAGTCGTGTCGTGGAGTACGAAAAGGAACCATGGACCGTTTCCTTCGAGCGCCTCCGAGAGGCGGGCCGCCGTAACATCTAACCAGATTTCGTTCTGCCCATTTTTGAAAGCGATCTCCCTTTTCTTCGCCCCCTTCCCCTTTTTCGCATCCCAAACGAAATCGAGAAACTCCGAGTTTCCCATTCCGCTCTCAATACGTTGTCCAACTTTGTTAGACATGGAGGGGAAGATCTTCTTCAGAGCATCATTTACCAAAAGGATGTAGTTATCTCGATCCACGATCACTACTCCCTCCTGCAAGCTACCTAAAGTAGTCTCGATCTGATTCAACTGACCACTGCTCTGCCGATTCAGGCTGTTTACGTCAGCAATCAATCGGTTGAGCTCTTGCAGCAAACTCTCCCAGTTTTCACTTACTCCGCGAAACTCACGGGAATGCGTGAGAATCGAGGTTCGGCTAGCGAGCGACTCAGCCAGAAGACGAATCGCAATCTTCTGACGGAAGTACTTGACTGCAAAGAAGATAGCGAAGCAAAAAGCTACGCCTGCTATAAAAATGGTCATTGGAGACTATCTGCTTTCAACCAAGCGATAGCCAACCCCACGCACGGTCTCAAGCCAAGAGGCTTCATTGCCAAGCTTTTCACGCAGACGGCGCATGTGCGTGTCTACGGTGCGGGTTTCAATGTCATTCTCGTAGTTCCACACTTTCTGGAGAAGCTTCTCACGCGTCTGAACCTTGCCGCGTTCCTCTAGAAGTAGCTTCAACAAACGAAACTCGGTAGCAGTAAGCTCCACCACAGAGGACTCAACCTCGACTCTATGGTGCTCAATATCCATCCGGATCCCGTTCACTTCGAGAATTCTCGCCTCCTCGGCCTCTCCCCTACGCTTTAGAATAGCAGAGACACGCAGCATGAGCTCTTTTGGACTGAATGGCTTGCACACATAATCGTCAGCTCCGCTTTCGAAACCATCGATACGATCACCCTCCTCCGTCTTCGCACTCAAAAAGATGATCGGAATATCCTTCAGAGAAGAATCAGCCCGCATCAAACGGCAAACCTGCAGACCGCTAAAGTCCGGCATCATAATATCGAGTACCACGAGTTCTGGTCTGAACTGACGAGCGGTCTCAAGTGCGAGGCGAGAATCGTTAAGCGACTTCACTTCGAAGCCGCGTTGGCGCAAGTGGTAGCTTAACAACTCGGTTACATCAACCTCGTCATCCACCACTAAAATTCTCTTGGAGTCATCCATAGCTACCATAGGCGTAATAGTTACGCTTCGAATTGTTACGAGACAAAGTAACAGCGCAACCGCCCTAGGGTTACAATTTAGTGACGCATACAGGTGAACTCACCCAAAGAAGTGAACAACCTGCAAGAATAACGAGGCAGTGCCTACCCCCCCCTTTTTTTAATCCTTGCATATCAACATCTTAACTACGCATAGCAATCATAAGTATGCTGATATCAGAGGGATTTACTCCACTTATTCGGCTCGCTTGAGCCAAAGTAGCCGGTCGAGTTTCGCTGAGCTTAGCGACTGACTCGTTTCGTAAGCCTTTGATTTTTGAATAGTCAAAATCAGCTGGGATCTTGATCTTTTCAACGTCCTTCAACTTCTCAATCTGCCTCGTTTCTCGTTCCAAATAACCGGCGTAGCGAACCCGATAAACGACCTGATCTAACGCTTCAGGAGAGAGGCAATCGAGCTCCTTCGGGAGTTCGCCCTTCCCTACCCCACGGCGGATGTGAGTCGCCCAAGTCGCGTGATCACGGCGTTTCTCCTCAAGCCAAGCGATCCACTTCTCGATGTCCTTCTGCTTTTGTTTCATACGGTTTAATCGAGCGTCCGAAACCAAACCATGCTTTTCAGCGTGCTCGAGCATTCGAGTCTCCGCACTTCCATGGTTAAACAACAAGCGATACTCCGCACGGCTAGTGAACATTCGATACGGCTCTTTCGTCCCCTTGGTAACCAGGTCATCAATCAAGACCCCAATGTAGCCGTGGTGACGCTTCAGAACCATCGGTTCCTCTCCCCTCACCTTCAAAACCGCATTCACGCCCGCAACGAGACCCTGGCACGCCGCTTCCTCGTAGCCTGAGGTTCCGTTGATCTGACCCGCAAAAAACAGATTCTCCACCTTTTTGGACTCCAAATGCGGATAAAGCTGTGTTGGCGGAGCAAAATCATACTCAACCGCGTAGGCTGGCCGCAAAAGATGCACATTTTGCAGCCCCTCAATCGATCGAAGCATTTCCAACTGAGTTTGAAACGGCAGACTGGTCGACAAGCCGTTCACATAGTACTCGTCGGTATTTCGCCCTTCTGGCTCCAAAAATAGCATGTGACGGTGCTTGTCCGCGAAACGTACGAACTTATCCTCGATACTCGGACAGTACCGCGGACCCGTGCCTTCGATCTCGCCCCCGTACATCGCCGACAGGTGCAGATTGTCGTTCACGATTTTCTGAGTATCGGGCGATGTGTAAGTCACCCAGCACGAGACTTGATCAGTTCCCGGTTTCCATCCGGCCAATTGTTCTCCGCGATGTTCCACGTGGAACAAGTCGTGTTCTCCACGCGTGTCGTAGTATCCGAAGAGCGTCGGATTCTCGTCGCCCTTCTGTTCGTCGAGGCCGGAAAAGTCGATGGTTCTGCCGAGGAGTCTTGGCGGAGTGCCCGTTTTGAGCCGTTCGAGCTCGATTCCGGCCTCCAAAAAGCTCGATGAGAGCGTTTTAGCCGAATAATCGCCCATACGGCCGCCTTCGGTCTTATTTTTGCCGACGTGCATCAAACCGCGGAGAAAGGTCCCGGTGGTCACGATTAGAGTCTTGCCGTAGAAGTCTACGTCGAGATTCGTGTGGCAACCGACGACCTTACCGTTCTTGAAAATAAGGCCGGTGACAGTAGCCTGAAAAATTGAGAGATTCTCCTGAAGCTCGAGCACATGCTTCATACGGAGAGCGTAGACTTTCTTGTCGCACTGAGCTCGTGGTGATTGAACGGCCGGACCTTTGGAGGCGTTTAGCAATCGGAACTGAATTCCGGAGACATCCGCATTCACAGCCATCTCGCCACCGAGAGCATCGATTTCGCGGACAATGTGTCCTTTGGCAACACCACCAATCGCAGGATTGCAGCTCATGGCCGCGATCGTGTCGATATTGCCGCTCAAAACCAAAGTTCGGGCACCCATACGGGCAGAGGCGAGGGCGGCCTCGCATCCGGCGTGGCCCGCTCCGCAAACAATAACATCGTACTCGTCCAGAAAACCGCTCATGGACGGGGACGATAGGAGAGGGTGATCCAAGCTCAAGAAGGATCGTAAGCCCCTGAGAAGAGCCTATTTACCGATACAAAAGCTGGAAAACAGGATATCCAGCATATCTTCGTTATCGATCCGCCCTAAAATTCGCCCTATCGCCTCAACAGCACCTCGTAACTCGCTCGCAACAAACTCAGCGGGTTCATCCGCCTCGAAATTCCGGATCGCCGCTTCCAAACAGTCAGCTAACTCCTGGAGGGCCGCACTGTGGCGGGCATTTACTAGAATAAGGTCGTCTTGGTCCTGAGCGAGGTGAGCATCAATCATTTTGACCGCCGAAGACTTCAGATCTTCCAGACCATCACCGGAAACTGCGGAGAGAGAAACAAGCTCAAGACCAGTCAACTGGTCCGAAAGGGGCAGCGGGTCGCCCAAATCTGATTTGTTTCGCACCACAATACAGTTCTCCGAGCTGATTCGCTCTGCAACTTCGGGTGGCAGAGTAGGAGAGGGAAGAGTACCGTCTAAAACCAACAAAAACAGATCCGCTTCTTCCGACAGCTCCACAGTTTTGCGGATTCCTTCTCTCTCGATGCCGCTTGTAGCCTCTCGAAGTCCCGCCGTATCCATTAACTGGAGACAGTGACCATCCAACATTACACGCTCGCGGATAAAGTCGCGGGTCGTACCTGGTTCGTCGCTAACGATGGCACGTTCGAAACCAAGGAGGCAATTGAGCAAGGAACTCTTTCCGGCATTCGGTTCCCCAAGGATCAAAGTTTTCACGCCATCCCTCAAAAAGGCCGCATACTTGCCGCTGTCGATAATGCGTCCGCAAAAAGCGAGAACAGAACGGATTGCGGCCAGCTCCGCCGCCTTTTGTTCAGGTGGCAAATCCTCGTCTGGAAAGTCGATGTACGCCTCTACGGTCGCAACCGTTGTGAGCAGACGCATCTTCAGTTGATCGAGTTGACGCCCGAAATTTCCACGTAACTGGTTGTTAGCCACACGGATAGCTCGATCACTACGAGCCTGAATCAACTCCATAACCGCTTCTGCCTGAGTGAGATCCATACGTCCGTTGAGGAACGCACGACGTGTAAACTCTCCAGGATCCGACTGGCGACAACCGCGAGCAAGCAGGTCTTCGAGGATACGTGTCGCGATCAACGGATTCCCATGGCAGCTGATCTCCAGCACATCTTCACCTGTGTAGGACTTCGGACCGCGGAAAAGAATGTAGACCACATCGTCCAAAACTTCACCCGACACAGAAGTATAAGAACCATGGCAAGCACGACGCGGGGCAGGGGACTTCGTTAGCGAAAACGCTTCGAGTGCAATCTTCTCACTCAATTCTCCGCTAACGCGCACTACTGCTATCGCCGACTCGCCCGAAGGCGTGCCCAACGCACATATCGTATCAATATTTTCCATACAGGCAAAAAATCAAAAACAGGGTAGGGTCGCACGATTTGTGAACCACGCCCTTCCCGATACCCATCCAACAAAAAAGCCGCTTTGACAAGCGGCTTTGCAAAAGAGGGTAGGGACCGACCGCCGGGCGGACCGTTTCTGTTCGATCCTGCAAATCGGCTCGCCCGGCGGTCGAGCCCTACCTTTGCAATTGAACTTACTTCGCTTCCGCAGCTTCGAGCTGCTTCTTCTCGAGAAGATCCGGATTCACAGCTTCGAGAATCTTTGTGGAAAGCTCTTCGAACACATCCTTGTTCTCGGCGAGATGGGCTTTCGCGGCCTCACGACCTTGGCCGATCATCTCTCCATTGTAGGAAATCCAAGCCCCCTTCTTCTCGAGCACCTTGTGTTCGATACCGAGATCCACAATCGAACCAGTACGGGAAATACCTTCGTTATACATGATGTCGAACTCGGCTTCAGTGAATGGAGCAGCCACCTTGTTCTTCACGAACTTGATGCGAGTACGGTTACCAACCACGCTGCCAGTGTTGTCCTTGATCTGTCCGATACGACGAATGTCCATACGAACCGAAGCGAAGAACTTGAGGGCACGGCCACCTGGAGTTGTCTCTGGGCTACCGAACATTACGCCGATCTTTTCACGGATCTGGTTGGTGAACAAGCAGATGCACTTCGTCTTGTTAACGATACCAGTCAAACGACGCATCGCCTGGCTCATCAAACGAGCTTGGGAACCTACTGTCGCATCGCCCATCTGACCATCGAGTTCGTTCTTGGAAACAAGAGCCGCAACCGAGTCGATCACGATTACGTCGATCGCATTCGAACGGATCAATGTTTCAGCAATATTGAGAGCGTCTTCACCAGAGTCCGGCTGAGAAACGAGCAAGTCATCAACGTTAACGCCGAGCTTGCGAGCGTAGCGTGGGTCGAGAGCGTGCTCCACGTCGATGAACGCAGCCAAGCCTCCTTTGCGTTGCGCCTCAGCGATCAGGCTCAAACACATGGTTGTCTTACCAGAAGATTCCGGACCGTAGATTTCGCAGATACGGCCACGCGGCAAACCGCCAACACCGAGGGCGAGGTCGATGGAGATCGAACCCGTCGAGATAACATCCACATCAAGCTTCGAGCCACTTCCCAAACGCATGATCGATCCCTCGCCAAATTGCTTGGTGATCGCAGAGATCGCTAGTTCGACGTTCTTTTCGCGATCGTCAGATGAGGGAAGAGGGTTGGTTTTGCCTTTAGCCATGTGTTGTTTCGAAAGATTAGGGTTATCAGTTGTTAGTTGGCCCAAATCTGCGTTCGCCAAACTTGGCTGGCAAGATTCGAGTGAGCTAATGAGTACGTATATAACACAGAGGATCAGACATTTTCTGTCGTACCCTAGAAAATAGAGAGCAATTCTTCGCCTGTGCCGTAAAACCAATTTGTGAAACGTTCAGGCTACGACGAGTAGAGTCCGACTTCACTGCACTCAAAAGAGCTTGCAGAAAATTCGGGCACCGCTTGAAAGTCGGTAATCTACGCCTACATTCGCACTCCGCGGCGCGGATATTGCACAACACCTTACACCAAACGAACCTATGAAGATCAAAGCTTACCTGAAACCAACTTGCGGCTGGAGCATGGGCGTGCGCGCCATCATGGACAAACACCAGCTCGAGTACGAAGACATCGACATCATCAACAACCCAGCCAACTACGCTGAGATGGTCGAAAAGTCAGGCCAACCGCTTTCTCCATGCGTCGAGATCGACGGCGTAATGCTGGCGGACGTTTCCGGCGAAGAAGTCGAGCAGTACATGCTCGCAAATGACCTCGTGAAAGCAAACGACTCGGAAGCCGCTGCGCCAACGGATCGAGGATGCACGGACGAAGAGCACGAAAAGATGCGCAACCAGTCCAACCCGATCCGCTTCTTCTAGCAGGCCGACGAGCAAAAACACTTTTTAGAAAACGAAGGCCGGACACAAACATCCGGCCTTTTTTTGCCTCCCAACTCTGAGGGTGAAATCCAACCAGCCCTCAAAACCCGACAGACCTTTTCCAACATGAACGAGATCCAAGCCTCACCGCTCCTTTACCGGAAAGATTTCGAACACGACGCGTGCGGCGTCGGCGTCATCGCCAACATCAACGGCGAACGCTCCCACGAACTGCTTCAAAAGTCGCTGCAAGCGCTAAAAAATCTCGCCCACCGCGGAGCTGTTGACGCGGACGCGATCACAGGCGATGGGGCAGGGGTTCTCACCCAAATTCCCTACCAGCTCTTTCGCGAATTCCTCGAGGATCAAGGCAAGCAGCTCTTCAACGACGAAGATCTCGGGGTAGGGGTCATCTTTCTCCCTCGAAACGACGACTATGCCCAAGCCCACGGCCGCAAGATTGTTGAAGAAGCCGTCGAAGCGGAAGGTCTCAGCCTCATCGCGTGGCGTTACATCCCAGTCGACCCCAATTGTCTCGGGCGCAAGGCTGACAAAACGCAGCCGCACATGGTCCAGGCACTGATCGCCAAAACCGAAGGTCTGACTGAAGTAGAATACGAACGCCGACTTTTCCTTGCTCGCAAAAACGCAGAGCGCGCAGCTCTCGAAGCGGAACTGCACGATTTCTACATCTGCAGCTTCTCGTGCCGCACTATTATATACAAGGGCATGCTCAATTCTCCGCAGGTCCGCAAATACTTCCCCGACCTACGCGATCCGGCCTACACGACGAACTTCGTCATCTTCCACCAGCGTTACTCGACCAACACTTTCCCTCAGTGGCATCTCGCCCAGCCATTCCGCATGATGGCCCACAACGGCGAGATCAATACCATCCGCGGCAACCGCAATCTCATGCGGGCCCGCGAAAACTCGAATGTGCACGGAATCTGGGGAGATCGTTTCTCTGATCTCCGTCCCATGCTCCAGCCGGACATGTCTGACTCCGCCAGTTTCGACAACGCGCTCGAGCTTTTGACCCTTGGTGGACGCAGCGCCCTCGAAGCCGTCACCATGATGATGCCGCCCGCGTGGGAAAACAATTCCCTGCTGAGCGATAGCATGCGTGGCTTCCACGAATATCACGCTTGCATGCTCGAACCGTGGGATGGACCAGCCGCCATTGCATTCACCGACGGACGTTACGTCGCCGCATCCTTGGATCGAAACGGACTCCGCCCAGCTCGCTACAAGATCTACGAAGACGGCACCTTCATGCTCGCCTCTGAGCTCGGCCTCATAGACGAGACCGACATGAAGACCGTTCGCTCCGGCCGACTCGGTCCAGGCAAGATGCTCGCCGTCGACATGGAGGAGAAAAAGTTTCTCGATGACCACGAAATTAAGGAAGCGATCGGCAGCGATCCACGCTTCAGCAGTTGGTGCTCCGAACATCTCGTAGACATCCAAAAATTCGCCGGCGACTCCACGACTCCGATCTCTAATCCAGAAGACGAGGAAATCCACCGCCAACTCGCCTTTGGGTATGAAAAGGATGAATACGAAATCGTATTCAAACCCATGGCTGAGTCCGGCCAAGAAGCAATCGGCTCGATGGGCGACGACACTCCGCTCGCCTTCCTTTCTCGAAAGTCGCGTCTCCTCTACACTTACTTCAAGCAACTGTTCGCTCAGGTAACTAACCCACCGATTGACGCCATCCGTGAACGTTCGGTCATGTCGCTCAATACCTTCCTCGGTGGACGCCTCGGGCTTTTCGAAGAGCTTCCTCAGTCCGCTGGGTTCATCGAAGCGACCTCACCGGTACTCTTCAACAACGAGCTCGCAGCACTTTACGATGTAAAGTTCCTCAAGGATCGCGTCACTCGACTCGATGTTACCTACGATGTATCAGACGGTGCAGCTGGTCTAGAGACAGCGATCAAAGCTCTCGTCGCCAAGGCTCAGGAAGCCGTCGAAAAGAACTCGACTAAAGTAATCATTCTCTCCGATCGCAACGTATCCAAAGAACGGATTGGCATTCCGATGTTACTCGCTACAGGTGCTGTTCATCAACACCTAGTAAAATTTGGATACAGAATGAAGTGCGACATCGTCGCAGAAACAGGGGAGGGGCGCGACGTTCACCAAATCGCTTGCTTGCTTGGCTTCGGAGCGAACGCTGTCAATCCGTACATCGGTTTGGCGATTGTAACCAACTTCTCAAAAAACGGTGACGTTGAAAATGTTGACGAACTAACCGCTGCCCAAAACTACCGACAGGCTATCGACAAAGGCTTGCTGAAGATTATGGGCAAGATGGGGATCAGCACTCTTTTCTCTTACTGCCGTGCTCAGATCTTTGAAGCGATCGGGATTTCCCAAGATGTCATCGACGAATGCTTCGTCGGGACTCCAAGTCCAATCGGCGGAATCGGTTACGATCTTATCGGACAAGAAACACTCGCCCGTCACCAACGTGCCTACGACGAAGACATTGTCGCGGAACTCGAAAGCGCCGGCTTCTATAAGGCGATGCGCAAAGGAGGGGAGTTCCATGCCTGGAGCCCTAACGTGGTCAGCAACATGCACCGCTACCTCAAGACAGGTAAAAAAGACGATTACGACAAATACCGTTCCGAATCCGACGAACATCAACCTTACGCGATCAAGGACCTTCTTCGTATCAAGTATCCAGAATCCGGAGTCGATATTAGTCAGGTCGAAGAGGCCGAAGACATCCGTCGACGTTTCTGCACCGCAGCCATGTCACTTGGAGCACTCTCTCCTGAGTGTCATGAGACTTTGGCAATCGCCATGAACCGTATCGGCGGCAAGTCGAACTCCGGCGAGGGTGGTGAAGAACCGCGTCGCTACTCACTCCTGGAAAGTGGTGACAATGCTTCGTCAGCCATCAAGCAAGTTGCCTCTGGTCGCTTCGGAGTGACCGCGGAATACTTGGCCTCAGCAAAGGAGATCGAGATCAAAGTCGCCCAAGGAGCAAAACCAGGCGAGGGCGGGCAGCTACCAGGTCACAAGGTTTCACCACTTATCGCGAAACTCCGCTTCAGCGTTCCCGGCGTTACCCTCATCTCACCACCACCGCACCACGATATCTACTCAATCGAAGACTTGGCTCAGCTCATCTTCGACCTGAAGGAAGTAAACTCTCGTGCTAAGGTCTGCGTAAAACTCGTTTCCAGTTCTGGAGTCGGTACCGTAGCCGCGGGTGTCGCAAAAGCCTATGCCGACGTGATTCTGGTATCTGGCCACGATGGGGGCACTGCAGCTTCACCACTTTCTTCAGTAAAGCACGCAGGTTCCTCGTGGGAAATCGGATTGGCTGAAACTCATCAAGTTTTGATGATGAACGGCCTCCGTAATCGCGTGACCCTTCGCACCGACGGAGGCATGAAGACAGGTCGCGACATCATAATCGCTGCAATTCTCGGAGCTGAAGAATTCAACTTCGGAACGGCAGCCATGATCGCTGCGAGTTGCGCTATGTTCCGTGTTTGTCATTTGAATACATGCCCAGTTGGAGTCGCAACCCAACGCGAAGACCTACGCGCCAAATACAAAGGGACTCCCGAAAACGTCATCAACTACTTCAATGCTGTCGCGGAAGACGTTCGCTACTACATGGCGAAACTTGGCGTCCGGAAATTGGATCAGCTCGTAGGTCGCACCGAATTCCTCGAACAGATCGATGATCCCGACAATCCGAAAACCGGAACCGTCAACCTAAGCGGACTTCTGCACAACCCAGATCCTAGCGGCGAAGCTCCTCGTATCCACACGCGTCCGCGTAACGAGCGCCTTGGATTCGAAGGTAGTCTCGATGCAACGATTCTTCAGGAGTCTCACGACGTTATCGTTAACCGAGCCGCCTCCTTCAAAGGCAAGTACCGCGTCGCAAACACAGACCGCTGTATCGGTACCCACCTATCTGGTGAAGTCGCATACGTTCGCGGCAACAATCATCTCCCACCAGGATCTATTGATCTCACTTTCAAAGGAACAGCAGGGCAGAGCTTCTGCACGCTTCTTACAGATGGGATCAAGGTCACACTTCTTGGGGAAGCCAACGACTACGTCGGCAAGATGATGAGTGGCGGCGAAATCATTATCCGTCCAGAAGATGAAATAGAATACACCTGGAACGAAAACACGATTCTCGGCAACACCTGCCTCTACGGCGCTACCGGAGGAAACCTCTTCGCCGCCGGTCTAGCAGGGGAACGTTTCGGAGTGCGTAATTCCGGAGCGGTCGCGGTCGTGGAAGGAGTAGGGGACCATGGTTGCGAATACATGACCGGTGGAGTTGTGGTCTGTCTCGGAAAAACGGGTACAAACTTCGGAGCCGGCATGAGCGGCGGTCTCGCCTTCGTCTACGACACCGACAACAGTTTCGAACCCCTCCATAATCCAGCCATGGTAGGGATCGAACGACTCGGCGATGGCGGTGAAATCGACGTCCTCAAAAAACTCGTCGAAGCTCACTACGAGTCTACGCTCAGCCCACACGCGAAGGCATTGCTTGATGATTGGCAAACAACCACCAGCAAGTTCTGGAAAGTAGTTCCCCATCCATCAACTCCCGAAACACCCAAGAACGTTTTGAAGTTAGATGAATTGAAAGTTCCAGCGTTGGCGTAGAATCCGTAGCGCGGTGCTTCAG
>NZ_JAENIL010000004.1 GCF_016595505.1 Pelagicoccus mobilis
CTGACCGCAACCTTAACCGAACCGCCTTGGTACGTGATCCGTATGCCGGGTGGTGTGAGAGGGGAGGAGCCGTGAGGCTCCCCTCTATCTCGATTCGACGAAAAAATGAAAAATCCGACAAAAAGTATCACTCTAATTTGGATCGTTGCATTCCTGCTTGTTGGCTGCAGCACGACGGAAAGTCCTAGCAATGATGCGGTAAACGGTCCTTGGCATCTAGCTCCTGATTTGGATACCAAAAGAGGATTCACTCTCCATCTAGGGATGGATCAATCGACTATTCGCGAGCATCTAGGTAGGCCATACACCAAACGAAAGAAGAAAAACACAAACCCGCTTGAGGAAAAGTGGACATATATAAGAAAGACGCCGCGCGGTCTTTCAGTATCCGGGAGCTATGGGAATTTGAAATCTACGACTGTCACTCAGGCCTATTTGACCATAATTGAAGTAAAGCTTCGATTTATAGACGGAAAATTGGTCGCAGTCGAAACGTCATCATTACCTGCCGATCTTGGGGCGGGAACACCTAGGCAGTATTAAGAATTCGAACAAATCGTCGCATACAATTTCGACAGGCTCCGCCTGTCTCCATCGCATGCGCTCGACCTTCGGTAAAAACTATGATCACCAAAACGATAGAAGGATATCCAGTTGTAGAATACGCTGAAATAGATCCTCCTGTTTTTCCAGTTGGCTGCCCTGTAGACGGGAAGATAGAGAAGACGAAAGCATTTTTGATCGTTGTCTCGGAAGAAGGAGAGGAAGATTACGAAAGGTACTGGTTAAGATGCTTGGGAGTAACAGGAAAAGTTATGGCAGGTGAAATGTGCTACTCTATTGAAGAAGCAAGAGCCTTCCCAAAGTCGGAATTTAATGTCGGAGAAATAAAATGGAAAAAGACCGAACAAGGTCGGGGCAATGCCGACAAACGCCCGCCTCTTTGACTACAGCCCCATGAAAATCAACCACAACAGACTTGGAGACTCAACCGAAGTCGGCATCGCATCACTTTGACGTTGGATAATAAATATGAAAAGAATCCACACACTCACCTTCGTCACGTGGCTGGCGTTTTCCTCTATAGCAGCAAGTTCCGATTTAAACTGCGGACATCAGGCGGTAATCGGTTTTTTCGAGCTAGAAAAGTATGGATGCAAAAGCGAAGGTGAAATCCTCCAAGCGCTAAAAAAGCGATTTCCGTACGAATCTAGCAACACAGAGTTAATGATGGAAATTATGAATAGAGGCGATGATATCGATGCCCCATTCAAGATGGACTATAAAGACCGAAGATTGGTGTTTTCACTGGCCTGTATGACGAAAGTAGAAAGAGGAAACAAACCGAGGAAAGTATCAAGGGTAGTCTTTGGCTTCGGTTCGAACCACAAGCTTGAGAACCTCGAAACGGATTTTACCGGTGTGGATACCCCTTCAAATCCAACAGAATAACACACAGTAACAAAGGAGCTCACAACTCCGGACGCTGACGCCACTCCGTTGCGAGCCTTTGACGTTCCAACCAAAATCAGGAATCCAATATGAAAAAAGAAAAGAGAGAAATGAAACACTCAGTCTTTCAGCGCATCCTAGCCGTGCTCGGATGTTTTCTGTTTTTGACTGCAGGAATCGTTTGGCTTGTCGCTGGATTTCAGATTGTAGTTGCTGCTCTCTTACTAGCAGCAGTTGCAGGTATTTCTGGACCAGCAGTTGCTGAAGGAGGCGGAATTTTAGATATAGTCGGAAGCATCTTCGAGGCAGTCCTCGAAGGTATCATGGGGATCTTTGAGCTTATCGGAGATCTGTTTAATTTCTGAGCTCCAGAAGTTGTCACTAGTAGTTTGAGCGAGGCAACGCACACACTATCACGGCAAATTTCCGTCTCTTTGTAGCGAAGCTATGAATACGAACTTCAATGGATGTGGAGCCTCAACCGAAACCGCCATGGTGCGGATTTGACGTTTTGCAAACAAGATGAATCGAATCTACGTCTTTGGAGCTTCAGGAACCGGCACAACCACATTAGCTGTGGGATTCGCGGAGCAATCACAGTGCTACCATTTGGATACGGACGACTTCTACTGGGAGAAGACAGATCCTCCATACAAATCGGTGGTGCCACATGAACGAAGAATCGACAGCATCAAGCAACAGCTAGATCCGCATGAGAACTGGGTGCTTTCGGGATGTATGTGTTCTTGGGGGTCCCCGATATTGAAGCTTACGACACTCGCGGTATTCATATCACTTCCTTGGGGTATCCGTAGGCGCAGGCTTAGAGAAAGAGAAAAGAAGAGATTTGGCGATGACTGCCTTGATTCCGGAGGTTTTCGGGTACCCCATTTCCAAGAGTTTGAGGATTGGGCTCAAAGCTATGATAGCGCAGACGCCTCAATGCGAAGCCGTCTTAGGCACGAACTGTGGATCAAAGCTTATGAAGAAAAGGGAGGATCCGTCATTCGTATGGAGCAAGATGAGACAATCGAAGTCCGCCTTCGGCATTTATTCAGAGCAGTCGGTACAAAGAACCGAAAGCACAACCAGATGCATTAGGCGACGAGCGCAGGAGCTCGCCCTCTGTTTTGACCGTAGAAAAAATGAAAATTGAACTACAACTCGTACCTTTCGAAGAGAAACCAGTCCTGAAGAGGATGCTCGAACTTTATCTCTACGATCTTAGCGAGTTCGAATCAACAGACCCAAACCGTTGTGGAGAATTTGGATACCGCTACCTAGATCACTACTGGACCGAATCTGAGCGACATCCGTATTTCGTGAAGGTCGACGGCAAAAACGTGGGCTTTGTCTTATTGAACCGTTTCGGTTATTCCGAAAGCCTCGATCACAGTGTGGCCGAGTTATTCATTATGCGAAAGTATCGAAAGATTGGAGTCGGACGTTCCGCTGCACTCGCAGCTTTTGAAACGTTCCACGGATTCTGGGAGATTCGAACGCATGAGAAAAACGAGCCCGCAAAGAGGTTTTGGAGACGAACCATTGATGAGTATACAAATGGAGCTTTCACCGAATTCTCCGACGGACTAAAAGACTGGAAGGGGCCTGTCTGGACTTTCGAGAACAAAAAATCACAGACGAAAGCGGCGCTCACAGCTCCGGACACTGCAGGTCCTAAGTCGTGAGTCGTTGACGGTCGCCGAGATGATAAAAGGAACCCAACAAACCGATGAATCAAAGCATTAAACTTACACTAGCCATCATTGTCTTAGCGATCTCCGGGTGCTCACCGTCTGTGGATACCGAGGCGACGACTCCGTGGGTCGGAAGTCTGAAGGTCGACAACAATGAATACGAAGCCATCACACTAAAGCATGACGAAAAAGAGTTTCCCTATCGATCACCCGTGGTGATCTTCAATAAGAACGAAACAGCCAGCTGGAAGGCTGGATTGTTAAAAAACTTAGAGCTGGGACAGATCGATTTTGGAAGTTCGCAACAAGTGTTGACAGGGCGCCAGATTGTGTACGCCGCAGGAAATGGACCCACAATGTCGATCCTAACCTGGGCCCCGGATGAAGCAAAAATAGAGGAGCTGGGAGGATTGGAAGAGTACCTCACGTTCCTCATGTCCAAAAACTAAGAAACCATGGCTATTGTTAATTAGGGCAGCTCGGAATACGGAGAGCTGCTGACTGATGAACAAACAATCGAGGTCGGTTTCAATATTTTTCGGGACAAGTTCATCTTTACTAATCGGCGTCTAATCATTGTCGACGTGCAAGGCATGACAGGCCGCAAGGTGCAGTACTTGACCATTCCGTATTCAAAAATCACTAAGTACAGCATCGAAACTGCAGGAAGCTTCGACCTGGATGCGGAGTTGAAAATCTGGATCGGCAGCGACCCGAATCCCATCCAGAAGAAATTCAACAAGAAGGTAAACATCTACGATCTCCAGAAGGTGCTCGCGAAGCACGTGCTGTAACTCGAGCGATCGTACAATCGTGCACTTCAGGTTAAGTCTCTGGCGGGAGTGCTTTGATCGAACGGTGATCTCTTGGCCACGAAAAGGCACAAAAAGATCCTCCAGTAGTGCCTGCTTTATAAGGCAGATTTTGCAACAGAGTGATTCTTTGTGTCTTTTTGTGGCTAATATTCGTCGGTTTTTGTTTGTGGGTCGGGGAGGGCGTTGCGTGTATTAGAACTAAAACTACGATAAAACATTTTCCTTCAATGTGGCGGCAAGGGCTTCGATACTTGCGGAAGGCTTCCCAAGGTTCTCGTAGGTCTCTCCTGATACAAAGCGTTCCTCGAATCCTGCACAGACCTCCCAGATACGCTTCAGAAAGGCGGCTTCCGCTAAAGGCAGCCCCAATTGATCGATGGTTTCAAGCGGAAGCGTTTGGACAGAAACCTTAGGATCATAAACCTTGAAGAAGCGTTGAGCCGCGTCTGCGAAAGTCATCGCTTCAGACCCTTGTACGGGATATCTCTGATTGAGCGCTTGGGAGTTGTCGATCGCTTCGAATATGTGGCCAGCCAATTGAAAGCTGCTCGTGAAATGCGCTTCGTGCGGGAGTATCCCAAAGAGATAGGCCACATTGTTGTCGACGAAACGGGTAAACGAATCAGCAAAGAATGAGCAGTAGAAGAAGGTGTACGGAATGTCGGAATCCTCGATGCATTTCATTCCAGCTTCTCTGATTTTCCGGGTTTCGATGGTGCCGTTGAGGAAGAACTCTTCGTGGAGAGATTCCAACCCAGCTATCTGCATGATGTGCTTCACTCCATTGTGTTTCGCTGCCTGAACGATGTTCTGTACGCCTTCACGCTCCGTGTAAAACGGCAGGTTCATGTCCGTGGTCTCGGTGTTGAGATGGATGTAGAGCGTCTCTGTGCCGTCTAGAGCACGAATCAAGCTCTCTGCGTCGCTCACGTCTCCCTGGACAATCTCGACACAGTCAGGCAGCGCGTTCTTGGCATTCTCTGGATCGCGAACGACAACCTGCACTTTGACTCCTAGAGAGACAAGATGCTTGGTGATAGTTGTAGAGAGGAAGCCGGTTGCTCCGATGATGGTGAGTTCCTTTTTAGCCATGATTTTCTTGCGTGCGTAGCACGTTATGGCTGCATGATAGCCTGTGGGGTATACCCCACAGTCAAGAGGTTTTACCAAGAATGAAGATAAGTGAGATTTGCAAGCAGACGGGATTGAGCAAAGACGGTATTCGCCACTACGAGGAGCTTGGTTTGATTCGGTCGTTCCGAAAGCCAGCAGGTAGTCGATTCTATCAGGACTACGACGAAAGCGCTTTGCTGCGGATCGAGATGATTCGTTGCGGAAAATCCTGTGGGTTCACGCTTAAAGAGATTAAGAACATCTTTGATTGCTCCGAGGCAGATGAGTTGTCTTTGGTCGAGCTGCGACCGTTTTTGCTGCAGAAACTGGATGAGCTAAACCAGAAGTCCGCGGAGATCGAAAAAATGAAAGCTGTGATCAGGCAGCACCTGGCTGGAGTGGAGTGCGAGTAGAGTCGGGGCGGTTTTCATGTCGAAAGGAAGATACAGGCAAATCTCCGGGGCGCTTAGTTTGGTCGTGGTAATACTGAGCGCGGCGGCGTATGTATTCTTTGGCGATTCGCGCGGAGGTAGGGGATCTGGCTTCGAATTGCTAGCGTCGCCGAGTGCATCCGATTTTAATTACTATCAAGAGCTCCAGCTGTATTCGTTTTCTGAAACAGTCTCCAACGACAGAATAGCAATAAGCATCCGAAAAGGGAAAGTTGACTTTGTTGTCCTCTACGGCTCGAAGCAGGGCGGCTATCCTAAGTACTCTGGTGGCAAGATCGGAAACGGGACGGCGGTCGGGCATATTTTGAGAACCTCGTATACGGACCGTATTGAGCTAACAGGTACACGAAAAGCCTATGAGATTAGGAACGGGCAGGTTCACAGCGCTCCGATCCGTAGAAGCGTAGATGCGTGGCGACTCTCTGAGTTTATAGACAGTATTCGAGAAAACCCGACGGTAGAAGACTCTGCCAACTGGAAGGTCGGACGGCGTTCCGCTTCCGGTGGAGGTCGCAGATCTTAAGTCTCGTCAAAAACGGTAGCTTAGGCGGGACGTGATGCGGCGCCCAATCTTGGGGAAGCCTATGTATTCGCGATGGTCGTGGTCGAATACGTTTTGGGCGGTCACAGCAAGACTGAGTCCTCTGGCGGAGCCTGAAAAGAGGTAGTTGAAACCGAGGTCCGTCAATGTGTAGGAGTCTACCAGCCCGTTGTAGTGGATTCCGTCCGACACCCGAAATTCACCGACATGACGCAAGTCGCAGGATAGGGTGAGTCCCTTGCTGTTACGGTAGCTCAGGCCGAGATTGAACTTTTGCTCTGGGCTATTCATTGAGAGTTCGAATCCGGTGCCAAGGAGACCGAGATCTTTCTGGTCAAAGAAATTGTCGCTTACCCAGGTGTAGTTTGCGTAGGCGGTCCAGCTCTCGCTTAAGTGGGCTTCGATTGAGCATTCGGCACCAAAATAGTCGAGCGTGCCAGCGTTGAGCTGGGCCAAGACTACCTCGGGTGGAGTTGTGGGGTCATGATTCTGCTCGGGTTCTACAATCCCAATGACACCGTCAAAGCTAGGGGCCGTTTGGCTAAAGGCGTTTGCGAGAGTATCTACATCGATACCGTAAGTAAGAAGCTCTTCATCGGTGAAGCCTGCGTGGATGCTTCGCTCGAGCTCCGCTGCGAGATCGCTCCCTGAGATCGCTACGAAGGGCGTAAGCGTGTGGGCGAACACGAAGTCCTTCTTCTTGCAATAATAGGCATCTACTGCGACTGAGACGTTCTCCGCAATTGTACCGTTGAAACCGATTTCCAGTGTTTCCGTTATTGGAGAGCTGAGTTGTTGGGATTCTAGCGGCACGTCAACGAATCGAGGCGGTTCATTCTCGTTGGATGGAAAAAGCATGACGCCTTTTGTAAAGCCGGTCAATTGAGACGTTTTGCTGAGCAATAGTGCCTGCAAGGCGTGAGAATTGTCTGGATACAAGTAATCTGAGACCGCGGATAACAAGGCGGAGTAGGCACGTGTAGTAGATATGCCGATACCTGTGTCTTTGCCTGGACCTACGAAGCTCGTTGTGGCGAGCGGATTTGAAAAGGTTAAGGCGTCAGAGCCG
The DNA here is from genome assembly GCF_016595505.1 of Pelagicoccus mobilis. Lineage (GTDB taxonomy): Bacteria > Verrucomicrobiota > Verrucomicrobiia > Opitutales > Opitutaceae > Pelagicoccus > Pelagicoccus mobilis. The sequence continues at coordinate 7,140 of NZ_JAENIL010000004.1, forward strand.
CCAAGGAAACGTACGTTGAAAAAGTCGGTGGCCTGGACCTTGAGGTCGCCAAAAAAGTCTGATGCGATCGGCCGTGACAGGGCTCGATTATAGGTCAACCGAAAGCGTCGCTCGGGTGTTGCCTTGTAAAGCAAAGCAAGGCGTGGCGACAGTACGGTCTCATCTGTCACGTCTATGTAGTCGAGTCTGCCTGACGCCTTGATTTCGAGGACCTTGCGGAACTTTAGGCCACCATGCAGGTAAGCTCCGATCCCATTGAATCGATCGTCGTTTTCGAAGCGTCCCGTCACAGTGCCTTTCGTGCGTGGGTTTGTTCGCTTGTAGTCGATACCAAAGATCAGAGGTTCACCTTCCTTATGGGCTGCTTCCATTTTGTACTGAGCCTGCAAGTTGATTTCACTGCTTCTTTCATGCATGTCGCTTCCAGCCCGATAAAACCAGTTGGTGCCATTGACGTACGACTGTACACCGTAAGCTTGGGCGAAAAAAGCTCCTTTGGCGTACTTGATTTGCCCTGTGATGAGTTCAGAGCCATCCACTTGGATTTCGCCGAGGCTGGCGTTTAGTATGTTTTTGGTGCGTGCGTAATCGGCATGTGCGGTCACCCGAGTATCTTCATCGGGACGATATTGGAGTTGTCCGGCTAGGTTGAAGGAATAGACACCGTAGTCCCGGCCATTGAGCACGCGCGAGACCTCTCCATCTAAGCCTCTAATTTCTGGAACAATCGCCTGCAGTATCTGGGCGTCATGAGGATTTGACTCCTCGAGTTCCCAGTCAGTTCCTTCCATGTACGAGCCCGTAAGCTTGTATCCAAATTTGTCATTCAGAACGCCAGCGTTTCGGAATGAGCTTTGCGCGGTAGACTGCGTTCCGAAGCCTAGGGAAATGGATGTGCCGGGGTGTTCGAACGGGTCCTTTGTGATGAAGTGAATGATTCCTTGTTCTACGCCAGGACCGTAAAGGGCGGAACCAGGACCTCTAACGACTTCGATACGCTCGATATCTAGCACGTCGATTGGCAGTCTTGGATAGTAAACCAATCCGAGACCAGGATTGTAGGAGTCACGCTGGTCAACCATGGTGTATGTGTACGAGGAAAACGCGTTTTTAAAACCGCGTACCGCCACTAGATTGTTTCCAACTCCGACCTGATGAATGTCGACCCCTCGAAGGCTTCTGAGTGAAGTCACAACTGATGGCACACCATCGCGCAGCAAATCCTCCGACTGGAGCACGCTTACTGACGCTGGCGCTTCAAGCTGTGCTTCATAGTGTCTCGACGCGGATACGACAAATGGATCCAGTTCATAGGTTTTGTCGGTTTCAGATGCGTCGGCAGCAATTCGAGAATCCATCGAATTGGGCGCTTTTTCAATGGATTGCCCGAAGGTCGTGACTTCAGTTCCTGTAGAAAATTCGGCAGCAAGACTCATTGCCAAGAAAAAGCCTATGGAGTGCTTCATAGCTTTGGGAGTTCGCCAAACTTTGACTGGGGCTTTCACTGTCTGTCGACTATTCTCAATCGAGACTTCAGGGCTTATCGTATTCGAACCTCCATATATAGGCGTTCGATCGACGTTAGCAAAACCGTCACACAGTTAAGGAAGACACTTATAACTGAATTAGGATGGTGAATACGTTCGAATCGTGTCTGCCGACACGTCCCAAATCTATGCTCTTTTGTAAAACGCTCTGCTTACTGTAAAGAACCTGTACACAACGTAGATCTTTAGATTTAAGGGGCTACGCTCAAGGTGCTGCAGGGTAAGTGCTTACGTGCTGTAATGCTGTTTGCTGCCAATTACGGCACAAGGTATGCTTTGTGAAATGCTCTCCTAAACACTCCAAACTGATTTAAAGTATGAACTGCAATCTCCTCCAGGCAAAGATCACACGATGTCTCTTAATCTCAATCGCAGCAGTCGTATCGTCGCTATCTGCATACGGCATCGCTTTTGACGTGACTGGAGTAGGGGGTGGAAACACCACACATTGGGCTAACGCTGAAGGCATCAGTGGATCTGCCGAATGGTCCATTTCAGGTTTTGCCTCATGGAAAACGAATACAACCACGACTGACAACTCTACTGTATTTTCAGGAGGCAATTTCAGCCCGGCATTAGCGAACTCCGATCGCCTTCACACATTTGGGAGCGGCTTCGTGATTTCCTTTGATAGAAACATTCATAGCATACTGTTCTACCTTAAGGAGAACTCTTCCCAAGACACGCCTTTAGCAATTCTCGACCTGGGACTGGTTCCAACGCTCGTATCTGGCAGTGTAGGCATTAGCGGAACGCAGGTTACCGGAACCGTTGCAGGTGGTGTTGTTCGTTTTTCAGGCCTGAATACAGACACCCTCACGCACACAGCTCGTGCTCGAAACGCAATGGACGTTGCGTGGGTTGTAGAATCGGCCTCCAAAGTACCCGATACAGGATCTACGGTCTTGCTTCTCGGAGTAAGTATCATCGGCCTCGCTACAATCCGCCGCAAATTCTGCGGACGATAGAGACGGAAACGACTTCGAACAAAAGGGCAACCGATGAGCGGCTGTCCTTTTTTTTGGGGTTCACCAGCAAATTCAGTGGAAAAGAATCCAACTGTTGGAATCCCGTCTTTAGGCGGCAACCGATAAGCCCGCTGAAGCGTGAACTCCGACCGTTTTGTCTCATCTAGTCCGCCCAACTTAGAGCGTGCTTCATTTGTTTGGCAGGGTAGCATCTTGAATGTCGCCCTAACTACGGCGCCCCGCAGAGATGTTGGGCTCTTTAGCTGTAGGTCCGGGCGTTGACCGGACGCTCTCGCGTTTCGTGTTCGTGCGTACCTCTACTTGAAAAACGCTCTAGAGCGTGTCGCGAACGAATGGATACTAGTCTCAGCAGCCTGTGGTTGCAAAACCGGTTTCATTGTTCGCCTTGGTTGTGTGTTCTGGCGTTTTTGGAGCGCGGGGATGATCGGCACTCTCTAGCGGAGCTGTCTACATCGTAGAAGCGTCGGTAAGGAATTATTCGCAGTCTGAGGCTAGGATTAGCTTCAACGGCTGTAGCTGGTACGAATTGTTCGTGCTCAGTTGCGAAAATCTAGAATTTGAAATCGTACCGTGGGATTGCACGCCCGAAGCGCTGGCGTATGGAGAAATCCTGAGCTTCCTTTTTCTGACAAGGTCAAAGGATCCCACTAGCTAATCCTGTTGGTAGTAAGGTTTTCATACGGCTTATTCCAAGCCACAAAGAACAGCTCAATGACGAAATCCATCCTGAGGCGGCCGCAAAGCACGGAGTCAGGTTCGTTTAACTGAACACCGAACGGGTCAATGTTCAAAAGGCAAAGGGTTGTGCTTCGTTTGTCGAAGTGGGGGTGTAATTGTGCGGCTAGACTTGTTTGCCTTCATCATCAGCAGCGTTGGCTATCGTTACTCTTGTGAGGAGTTTGCAGTCATTGTCTTAATGTAACCGTAATACAACTACAGTAAGCAGGGAAGGGCGGTGGAATCCACTTCGAGCTCCATATCGTACTGGTTTGCATGAGACACGCGATCTTTGCGTTTTTACTGCTGGGCTCAGCTGCCTGTGGATTGGCGAAACCGCTTTCGCTGTTCGCTGAGGTTGTTGATTCTGGCGTTTTGGAGCACAGGACTGATGGAGTGCTCTCAATCGGAGCTGTCTACGTCGTAAAAGCATCGGTCAGGAATTATTCGCAGTCTGAGACTTCAATTGGCTTCGACAGCTGTAGCTGGTACGAATTGTTCGAACTTAGTTCCGAAAATCTAGAATTTGAAATCGTGCCGTGGGATTGCTTGTCTGGGGAGTTGGTGCATTGCTCGCTGTCGCATGGAGAAATCCTGCACTTCCGGTTTTTTGATAAGATCAAAGAAACGAGGAGGTAAACCTGACGGTAGTTAGGTTTACATACAGTTTAAGCCAATTAGCGATAAACGGCTCGATGACGCAAAGTATCCTAAGGCTGTAGGGCCTGGAGTCTGTTTCGTTTAACTTCCAGAGCTTCGGGACAAAGTTCTAAATCTACGACGACGCGGCGTATTCAAATGCCCGCAGTAATCCCAAACTGAAGAATCTCGATCCATTGTCTTATTCACAAAGTGATATCAATCAAGGACTGGCACTCATGAGTAAAACGCTCATCTAGGGTGTTTTCTGGTACATTGCGGAAAATACTCATCCCCTCAGAATTGGTTTTAGAAGACGCACAATAGATATTATGTCTAATAGGGACTTGCACCTCTGAACTGGATTTCGAGAGCCCTCTTTGGGTCATGAGTCTGAACAAGAACTCTACCCGTTCCTGCCACCACCCAACCTGCTGAGAGTTTGTTGTAGCGTTTAAGACACGGCTCTCGGAGGACCCACACTCCTTTTCCAGTTACGGACTAAATAAAGCTAGTAGTGCTAGCACGACTACTGCTGTTTAGGTCCTTCCTGCAGGTTCTATTGCCTGGGGCTGAAGTCGCTCCTAGGCGTCTTCTGTTACCAATCGTTGCAATTGGGAAAATTCTCTTAAAAACATAGTCAGGCTCGCACGCCAGTTTACATGCACTCACGGATGATCGATTGTATGAGGTAATACCAGTACGGACGTTTACCCTCTCATCATCACCCACAATGGCTAAACTCTCCCTTAAAACGAAATTGATCATTCTCTCGGCTCTGCCTCTGGTCTGCGCGATCGGCTTTGGTTTGAAGCTGACTATCGACCGCTTCCAGGAAACCCGGGAATTCTTGTCCTTCGAAGAATCGATGGAGCTCGCTGCCATTTTGGCGGAGACCGGAGCCCACAATGCGAACGCCTCTGCTAGCGTTTGGTCGTTTGTCCCGACCGCGATACAGGATAACGACGAGAAAACCGTTCTCTCGATTCGACGGAAGTTCGCTAAGGACTCGGAGGCTCTGGAGACCTCTATAGAACGAGCGATCAGCCTCTGGTCGGACATGGAGCAAAGTCGCTACAGTGAGCAACTTCACACGGTGATGGCCGAGGTCGAGACTCAAGCCAAGTTGATGGTCGATCACCGAGTCGCTGTCGCCGCAGGACTGCCCTACAACGAGGCAATGGCTGAGTACAACCGCTTCAAGTCGATTCTCCAACGTATCTATCCTGCTCTCATTCAGGAGACGTCCGATAAGGACCTCAGCTTGATGCTTCTTTCCTACAACCTGTTTCTGGACTTCCAGAGCGAAGCGAGCGAATACATGGGCTTGATGATTTGGGGGCATCAAACGGACGATTACCCGCTGGACGCTTACGCCCATATGGAAAGCCACTTCAGCAAGAGCGATCTGGCTCTCAAGCATTTCCGTAACCTCGCTACCGGCGCCGCCTTGGACAAGGTCGATGCTATTCTAGATTCCGAGGAAGGAAAATGGGTCGATCAGAAAACGCGTTCCCTGCTGATAGACGCCAACGGCGGAAAGTTCTACGATTTTCCGCGGGACGTTGCGGTCGAGAACGAGTTGAAGCAAAAAGGCGAAGGACGCAACTTCGCTCTGGCAGACCTTATGGCTGACTTTCGTCAAGAAATTCTTGATACAACTGCCGACAAGATTCGAGCGCTGAAATTCAAGCGGAACGCAACCGCAGCAATCACCCTACTCTTCACCGCCCTATCCATTTTTCTCAATCTCTGGTTGAGCAATCGTATTTCCAGATCAATTACACGAATCACGAAAGGGGTCGCCGAGGGAACTGAACGCCTGCATGCTGCGGCAGATCAAATCAATAACGCGAGCCAAACCTTGGCGGACAACTCCTGCTTTCAGGCCTCGAGTTCCGAAGAAACGTCATCGATGATCGCGAATCTGATCGCTTTGACTCAGTCGACTGCGAAAAACGCTGAAGAAGCGAATACGCAGATCACCTCGACTTCCCATGTCATTGAAGAGTCGCATACCAATATGCAGAGACTCGACCAGTCCATCACTCTCATCTCTTCCAACAGCGATGAAACGCAGAAGATCATGGAGTCGATAAATGACATCGCTTTCCAAACTAATATCCTAGCCCTCAATGCCGCTGTCGAGGCAGCTCGGGCTGGAGAAGCGGGAGCCGGTTTTGCTGTCGTCGCTGACGAAGTGCGTACGCTCGCTCAAAGGTCTGCAAAAGCGTCGGAGAATACGACGGCCCTTATAGAAAGCTCTAACAACAGCATCTCTAATGGAGTTGATTGCGCGAAGGAGGCCACGCGAACCTTTTCCAAAGTCCGTGAAAATGCGGCAGATGTCTTCCAGAAAATCCGTCTCATTGAAGAAGAAACTGCGAAGCAAGCGGAAGCGATTTCCGAGATCGAGCGAGCGGCGGAAAAAGTAGACTCTACAGCGCAGAGCAACGCTGCCAGCTCCGAAGAATGCGCGTCATCCGCAGCCTCACTGAGTGCTGAAGCGAGCCGCTTGGAAAGCTACGTGCACAACCTCCAAGAACTGGTAAATGGGTTCGGTGGAAGCTCAATAAAGCGCGAACAGCCTGCAAAACGTAATGCTCCGACGAAGCGTAGTAACCGCGTCAATACGCATATCTTGAACTAGTTGACATGAAGGGCGATTGTGGGCTTATACCTTTTTGCAGATGGTATTAATCGTCTTGGCCCTACTTCGCTTTGCGACCGCTTATTGGGTCTGCCATCTGCGAGCGCCATTCGGTGTACATCTTTTTCATGAGATCGACACGTTCTGGATTCATTGAGGCAAGGTCCTTTGTCTCGTTCGGGTCGTCCTTCAAATTGTAGAGCTGCATGCCCTGCTCGACTTCGATTTCGATCAGCTCCGGCTTCACTAAGCCATCTGCTCCAAGCTCGTAACGGTGGTAGGTCTTGGGTTCTCCGTTATACACGAGTTTCCAGTCCCCATCGCGAGCGACCCAGTTGACGCGTTTCGGACCGGAATCCCAAAACATCTTTTCGCCCGCATGAATCTCCTTCACGTCGCCTTTGATAAGCGGCAGCAAGCTCTTTCCGTCGAGCGGATTTTTTGGAGCGATGCCGGTAATCTCAGATAGTGTCGCGTAAAGATCTCTGTGCGTTACCAAGGCTTCAATCGAGGTTTCGCCAAATCCTTCGGGCCAAGAAAGCACCATCGGCACTTTGATTCCACCATCCATAAGACAGTACTTGTAAGCGTTGATGTCTCCATTATTTGCGTACGACTGGTCTGAACCGCCATTGTCCGAGGAGAAGAAGACGATCGTGTTCTCACGAATCCCCTTTTTGTCGAGCGTATCCAGAATCTCACCTATGACCGAGTCCATCAAATCCAAGTGCGCGAGGTAGATCTTGCGACCATAAGGATCCGTAATCGCCAAATGGGCGATGTCGCTGTACCATTTCTTGTAATCAGGGTTCGCGACCGGATCCCAATGCGGGTATTCCCAGACCTCCGCATCTCGATCAAAGGGGCGAGCAGGAATACCGTACTTTCTGCGGAGCTCCTCGTTCGGGGCGCTTGTCAGCGGCGTGTGAACCGCGTTGAACTCTAGCTGCAGGTAGAACGGCTCATCACGCTCCTGCTCGATAAATTCGATTGATTCGGCCCCAAAGACCTCTGTGGTGGTTGTGTTTTCGAAGGACTCGGTACCCTCACTGTTTCGAGTCAACGGACCGATGCCGATCATCCGGGCCTTCTCAATGCTCCCGGCTTGCTTCTTCTCGTACGCATCCACGTCTTTGTCGCTGATCAAATTGAACTCCCAAGAGTGGTGCGTGAATCCGATCCAGCTATCAAAGCCGTGTTTCATCGGATCCTGTTTCGGTCCGTTGTTTAGGTGCGTCTTGCCGACCTTTTTTGTGCGGTATCCCGCTTCCTTCATCATTTCGGCGATCGAGAACTCAGTGGTCGGCATCCCTCCTTGCCCGTAGTAATAGGCACCCCAACGCTGCTGGTAGCGGCCGGTGGTCATGGCCAGTCGCGAATTACTGCAAATCGGAGAGGACGCGTATGCGTTTCTGAATACGACACCGCTATTAGCTAATCGATCAAGGTTCGGGGTGTGGATGTCCTCCGCTACAACATCGTGAAAGCCAACGTCGGCGTAGCCTAGATCGTCAGCTACGATCACAATGACATTAGGGCGATCGCTGGCGGTGATTGTGGTGGCCGAGGCTAGGGACAGTATTCCAAAAAGGACTTTAATCATAAGAAAGGAAGTGAGAAATCAGGACGCTGGAGGTACCTTTAGGGTACCGTGTCGCCCGCTTTGCAACAAGTCGGTCATATCACTGACACGATTCAGAAAAATTAGCTAGTGCGGTGTTCAGTTATTTGCCTTCGGCTTCCCATTTCTTCATGAGCGCGATGTTACTACGCAGGATATTTCCCTGCTCCTCGCCGCTCTTGTCTACCTTTTCTTGGTAGGTCGCCATATCGCTGTCGTAAATTTCGGATCGCTCTGGAACACGTCCCTTATCGTCAGTCGCTTCTTCCCAGTCGCCCAGTTGTTGGCGCATTTTTGCCAGCACGCCTGCGTACTCGGGGTTGTTCGCTAGATTGTTCGTTTCAAATGGATCATTTTCCAAATCGTAGAGTTCTTCTGGATCCCGCGTTGGAGCAAAGAGCAGGTCATGTTGCATCGCGTTTAGTTTTCCACTCGCGTCGAGATCACGAAGAGTCTTCACGATAAGCTTGTTGTCTTTGTATCGATTTGGCTGCATATGTGGGCGTTCGTGCAGGTAGTTTCGAATAAATTTGAATTTAGATGTAGTTACGGAACGGATATGCTCAACTGTCTCGTCGCAGCGATCTCGGGCTCCAAAAACAGCTACCCGAGGCTGGTAGTCGGCCGCTAGAATGTCCTTGGCCTGCATCGCTTCCGGAATGTCGATTCCCGCTAGGCCCAGCGACAAGGCAGCGATGTCGATGTGCTCCACCAGGTCGTCACGTACGTCGCCCTGCTCTACGCCTGGTCCCATAATCACGAGCGGCACGTGTAGACCTTCCTGGTAGAGGAACTGCTTGCCGCGGGCGTGGCTGATTCCATGGTCGGTCATGAAGAGGACGACTGTGTTTTCAAGTTCGCCCCGTTCTTCGAGCAAAGCGAGAACCTCACCGATCGTTGAATCGGTTACTCGAACCGAATCCAAGTATGCGGCCCAATCAGCTTCGATATCCGGATGTGCCGGGTAATAAGGAGGGAGTTTGCCCGCACCTAACGCGGTGCGGCTACCTAGCTCCTCCTCAGCGATCTTTTGGATCTTCTCGAAATCCTCCATCTCCTTGCCACGCAGCTTTCCACCCGGGATTTGCACCTGAGCAAAAAAAGGCTGCCCTGGCTTGCGCCCAATCCAATCGACCGCGTCGTAGAGATCGGCGTCCCATTCAAAGTTGTAGTCAGTCTTACCAGGTCGATCCTTGCGGTCCCTCCAGCCACGAATCGAGGTGTAGTAGCCTGCCTCTTGGAAAAGCTGGGGTACTATTTTCACGCCCTCCGGCAGGTGAATTTTGTATTCACCGCGCCCACTACGATGGTGATGCGAGCCAATGGTAGTTTGATACATGCCCGTGATGAAGGCGGAGCGCGACGTGGAGCAAACGGGCGCCGTCACGTAAGCCTGAGTGAACATCACTCCCTCGCGAGCCATGCGATCCAAATGGGGTGTTTCAATAGCCGTTTCTCCGTAGCAGCTGAAGTGAGCCGACATATCGTCAGCAATGATCCAAAGGATATTTGGACGCTCCTGCTTCGCATAAAGCGACGCGACTAAGGTAATAAAGAGGGCTATAACTGTACCAAGCTTCATATAAATTCTAATCCTCTGTAGGACGGGGCGTCGACCCGTCACTCAAATTTTCGTAAAGTCGCCTCAGCGCGGCGACCTACATTTTCCTTAAAAATTCCTAGTGTTTCCTTTCCTTCTTAGGCTTTTTTGATCCAACTTTCAAATACTCAGGTAACTCTTTCCAAATCGAGTAGTTCTTCAAGATCGCCTTGTAGTCGCTTCTTGGCTGTTTCTCTCGCTCTAAAACCGGGCTGATCTCGGGACTAAAGCCCTCCGAGGTGACGTCTCTGATGGTTGGAGACCAGCTATCTCCAGTCTTGTCGTGCGCTATCCATTGCGACGGCCCGCGAATCAGTTGGGTTTTCTCGTCGAACCACAGCCGCTCAAGTTGCCACTCCGCGAGATGGCTGATCGTCTTTGTGGCGATCGGAGCGTTTTCGCCATAGACTGCGTGTACATTTTCAATTAAGCATCCATCCGCGAAACGTCCCGGAACTCCAGAGTTTTCACGTCCGTCATCGAACCCAGGGCCCATCTGGACTGCGGTCCCGCAACTCAAGGCTGTAATGTTTCGAGCTGTCACCATGCCGTTCTTAGCGGTGTGTGGTCCCATCGCCATCGCGGTGACGCCGTTTTCGCAATAGATGGTGTCCGCGGAAATCTGATCGACTCCTCCATAGTGCCCGCCAGCACCCGTTTCCAGGCGGAAGGTAATTCCGCCATTGGTGGTGGAAAGGTTCTCGAAGCGCAGGTCGTATCCAGCGTGCAATTGCGCGAGTCCATAGCCCGGGCTCGAGTTTATGCTCTTGAAGTTTCGAATCAGTCCGGCCGTCGGCTTGTAAACTTCCCATTCATCGCACCCTTCGATCTTAGACGGCACGAAGATGCCCGCGCAGTGTGTCGTCCAGTTGTCGATAACGTACATGCCTTCGATCATGAAGTTCCGCACCTGCACGCATTTGAAGGCCCGTGCTGAGTGCTTCTCTTGGCGCTTGTGCTTTATGTTTAGCGGAATGTGAGAGTAGTCGATGGTGAAGTACTCGCCTTCTTCCGAGCAACGAATACTCACGTTTTCTATAAAGCCTTCTTCGCCTTTTCGGCTCTCTGACTTGTTGGTAAAATGGAAGACGCCATTTCCCTTTTGGCTTTCATGCAGGAACGGCTTGATGATGACGCCCTTGTCGATTACCAAGTGCACGTTCGAGTTCATGTAGATCGAATTGAAGCTGTAGGTCCCGGCTGGGAGATAGATCCGACCGCCTCCTTTCGCTGAAATCTCATCGATCGCATCTTGCAATTTAGCGCTTTGATCAGAAGCCGCGTCGTCGGCGACCATCCCGAAATCCGCTACTAGGTCTTTCTCGACCAGTACCTGATCGATGGTGTCTATGTACGCTGCGTTCCCAACAAGAGTGAGGGTTAACGTAGCAAGGGTGAGCAGTGTCTTCTTCACGATGTGCAAACTTCGAAGGTGTTCTTTTTTAGGGAATATGTTATCCCTGCTAGGGGCCTGAACGATCGCGAACTAAGGTGCCAACGAGTCGTTACGCTGAAATTCTAGTCTAAATCCTTGTCGCGAACAAGTCGGGCAATTCGACCACAGGGCGGCCTACAGACGCTCCACCTCGGCATAATAGGCCCCACAGAGCTCTTCTCCTGACGCATCAAGCAGCCAGGTGCGCATCTCAACTTCGCCCTCCGGCAACTCGACTTCGAATTCCGCCGCCTTATCTGACTTCGCAACTGCCACCGTTCCGTCGAAGGTGCCGATTTTTAATCGAGCCCGAGCAATGGGTAACGCCTTGCACTCCGGAAAGGTTCTGTACTCGCGCTTTGTTTCTGGATACGCCGCAGCCATTGGAAAATCGGCTTCCTTAGGGTAGCGAAGCAGTTCGATGCGATAGGTGCCTGCTTTCACCACATCTAGCATCCAGCTACCGTTAACCTTTTTGCCCGGCATAACGCTTTTTGACTGTCCCGTAACGTTGACTTTGGTATTCGTCTTCTTCGTCCACTCGAAGCAGCTCAATCGTGAGGGATTTTCTGCACCGCCGATGCCGATACGAGAATAAATGGATACAACAGGCTTCACTGTCTCCCACCAATCCGCGTAGTGCGATTGCATGCTACTAACAATTTCAGGATACAAGTAGCCAATATCGTCCTTTTGTGCCGGGTCTCTTGCGATATTGTAGAGCTCCTTGTCATGCACCAATCGCCAATTTCCCCAGAGAACGGCGGCATGTCCATAGTCGGGGTAGTCTAGTGGAGACCATTGGACGACGAGTTTTCTGCTGGGCAGTTTTTCTAGGGTTCCGGTTAGCAAGGCGGCAAGGCTCGTTCCGTCGAACTTTAGAAGTGTTTCGGTATCCGTTTTTAAATCACAAAAATCGATTAAAGTCGGGAAGATGTCCTGCATCTGGGTTAGTTCGCCTATATCTCGAGGATCGCCGAATTTCCCATTGGGCCAGCGAATGAAACAAGGCACCCGATGTCCGCCCTCATAGTAGCCCATCTTCTTGCCGCGCATCTCAGCATTGAAGATCCCATACCCAGCGGTCGCTCCGTTGTCGCTCATGAAGATCAGGATCGTATTTTCTGAGAGGCCACTCTCCTTTAGGAATGCATCTAAACGCCCTATATTCTCATCGAGATTCGCAATCATGCCGAAAAACTTAGCGGCCTTCCCTGTTCCTAGGTAAGGCTCAACGTAGGTGTCGTCGATATAGTGAGGGCTGTGAGGTGCGTTGGTTGGCAGGTAGAGGAAAAACGGTTGCTCCGCTTTTTGGCATCGACTCATGAAGTCGATCGAAAGGTCGAACCATACATCCGTAACATAGCCTTCGTGCTTTCGGTAGGATCCGTCCTTGTGGCGGAAATAATCGTCAAAATTGTCGTTCTGCCAATAGTCTGGAGTCTGATGAGTCGCTGCTCCTCCGTGTGAGATTGTCTCATCGAATCCCTTATCGCCAGGACGATATGGGTAGTTGTCTCCAAGGTGCCATTTGCCGAAATGGCCTGTGCGATATCCATTCTCTCTGAATACATCCGCCATGGTCTTATTGGATCCATGGATCATCTCATGTCCAAAGGCCCATGACCACGCGCCGTTGCGCATTGCATCTCGCCCGGTGAGAAGTTGCCCGCGTGAAGGAGTGCAGACTGGCGCCGAGTGGAAGTCAGTGAAGCGGACGCTTTCACCATGCAACGCGTCCAAATGCGGAGTCTCTAGGATCGGGTTTCCGTGAATCGAGAGGTCTCCGTAACCTTGATCGTCGGTTAGGATGATTATGACATTTGGTTGGGACGAAGCCTGTAAGAGACAACCCAATACAAAACATAAACTTAAAACAGTTGATATGCTCTTCATCGCTTTTGGTGGAAATTAGCGGTTAGGTTACGCTTTCGCGTTAGTTCGGTAGGCCGTACTTGTTCGAGTAATTCTTTCTTAGTTTTAGCAATTTACCCAGCTCCGAAAGGCATTCCTTACGCAGCTCGAGCAGCTTCTCTTTGTATTCGGGATTCTCTGCTAGATTGTCTATCTCCGTTGGATCGTTTTTAAGAGAAAACAACATCTCGAAAACCGTCTCTTGCGGTGATTCCACGTCACTCTGAGCGTAGGGGTGAGGTGCCTTGGAGTATCGAATATATTTCCACTCCCCATCTACATAGCCCTCTTGGATCGGCGTATCTCGCCCGGTGTAGAGGTTCTCTAGAAACAGTCCCTCTCTCCACTTTGGGTTAGGTTTTTGTCCCCTTACGAGAGGTTTCAGGCTTCGCCCGGTCATGAATTCCGAAGGTTCTGCTTCCGCGTAGTCGAGCAAAGTCACTGTCAAGTCCAAGCTTGAGACGACTTCCTTTCGGCTTGTTCCCTGCATTTTACGAGGTGACGCCGGGTCATAGACGAAGCAGGGGAATTTTGAGGACAAGTCGTAAAGGAGCCCTTTCCCTCCCATGCCGTATTCCCCCATCAGCAGGCCGTGATCGCTCGCGAAAATGATAATCGTGTTTTCCGCGATCCCGAGAGCTTCGACCTCCTGAACCAACTCCCCTACCATCTGGTCAATCTCTGTGATCATCTGGTAGTACCGAAAATGATGTTCCTTGCTCGTATCCGGATCGTACACATACGAGTAGGTCTTGTTCCGTCCCTTGTCTTGGTCCATGACATGCTTCGGTATGTGGCTATACGGGTTGTCAGGAGCCTGCATCGGGTAATCGATATCCAACTCGCGGTACTTCCCTCCGTAAATCGGGTGCCCCTTTAGATTGGGATTTTCGCTTGCCGATTCGTCCAGCGGCGAGTGCATCTTTTTAACCTTCGAGCCATGAGGCGTGGCGTAACAAACGGACAGGCAAAAGGGCTTGCTACCTGAGCGTTCCCTCAAAAAACGAAGAGCGTTGTTCGTATGGTGGCGATTCGTTGTTACCTTCCGCCGTTCTCCGTTAGGTTGGATTTGATCGAAATAAAATGAACCATGCCCATTGTGGCCATCCCAGAAGTCAAACATCTGCTCGAAGGCAAGCCCTTCCATGCTTACGTGCCACTTGCCAACATAGCCGGTCTCGTATCCACCTTTTTGCAACAAGACGGGATAGCTGTCTTCCCACTGGTGCGCGTTCATTTTGTGAGCGCTGCTAAAACCGTTTCTGTTTACGCGTTCGTGGTTCCCGAGTAAAATCGAAGCTCGGCTCGGTCGACATGTTGGCTCGGCGATATAGGCGTTTTCGAAGCGTACCCCCATCGACAACAAGCGATCGATATTTGGAGTCTCGACCCATGGATGCCCCATGGCCGAAAAGGAGTTATCTCTCTGGTCATCAGTGAGGATGAAAATCAGATTTGGTCGCTCCTCTTTCGCATCGAGCGACACGAAAGTGGAGGCTATGAACAAAGTGAGGAGGAGTAGTCGCATGGCTTGAAAGTGCATTTTTGAGTCGAAGACGCCTAGCAGAAGCGGCCGCTAGACGCCCCGATAGTTGTAGTTTGATAGAGTTAGAATTTTTGAGGAAGAGGCGGTGCTTTAGGTTTCAATCGAGGAGACTCCGCTTGGCGCAGTTCGTCTAACAAGGGATAACCTTCGAGTAGCTTCTCCAGTCGAACTCTCTGTATTTCCTTTTCGACGACAATGTTACGTGCGTATTCAAAACCTTCGCACGAAATGGTCTCGATGGCTGGGGTCCAGCTGTCTCGCGTTCCGTCAAAAACGATCCCGACGGATGGACCTCGAACGTGTCTGGTGCTTCGGTCTCGCTTATCTAGACGGTAGTCGCCAAGGCACTCCGTACGAACCAACCCAAGATGCTTGATCGGCAAAGGAGCGTTTTCTCCGTATTCCGCGTGAATGTTACGCACCACGGTTCCAACCGAGAAGACTCCAGGCTTATAGGAAGGATCGCGCTGCAATTCTCTCTTCACGAAACCAGCTCCCATTTGAACCGCAAAGGCGCAACCTTTTGCCAAAACGCCATCGATCTCGACGACACCGTTTTGAGCGGTATGAGGACCGAGTAGGACCGCAGACATCCCGTCTTCGCAATAGATGTCTTTTGCCGTGATATCGTAGATCCCGCCGCGATGCCCTCCTGCGGACGTTTCCAAACGCAAGGTTACCCCTCCTCCAACAGCAGCGAGTCCCTCAAAATGGATACGCTCTCCGGCATGCATTTGCACGAGCCCATTCTCTGAATTTGAATCAGTTGCCGAGCAATTCCTGACCAGTCCGTCAGTCGGTTTGTATATGCTATCCTCGTCAGCGACTGCAACCATGTCTGGGGCGAAAACGATGGCAGCGAAGCGAGTCCAGCTATCCTTGATCAAAACATCGGAGATCATGAAGTTCTTCACCTTGCGACACACGATGGCCCGGATGCCTTCCTCCTTGTCGTAAGGACGATTCGAGTAATCGATGATGAAAGAGCCTCCCACCCCGCGGATACTTACGTTTTCGATGTTGATGCGGGCGCTCATCGGCCCCGGCCGTTTGCCTTCGCGCGAATCGAGGTGGAAGACGACGGTACGGCCTCCTTCGGGCCAGTACGGTCGTATCACCGTATCAGCCGCGATCCGCAAGTGCACATTGCTCTTCAAAAAAACATTGGCGAAACTGTACGTGCCCTTCGGGAGATACAGCCGACCACCACCTGACTCCGAGATCCGGTCAATCGCGCGTTGAAGTTTCTTGGTCTGATCGCGAGCCCCACCATCATCAACCATCCCGAAGTCCTTCTGCAAATCCTTGCGAAGAAAATGTGAGTCAGACGTATCCAAATACCCCGCACAAAGCGAGACTGCTTTAAGTACGAAAACGATTATTGTCAGAAAGATTCTCACGACCGGTTTTTCAATTCAACTCTAGCTCTTCCAGAGGTCCTCTCCGTATCGCCAGCCCTGGCGAACTGGTTCCTTAACAAACATGTTCAATTCCGGACGATTCGTGATCCGCATTTTCTTCGCATCCCACTCCAGACGTCCTCCAAAACGTTGGGCCAAAACACCGATCAAGGCAATTTCCGACATCGGGGCTGCGTAATCGAAGTTCGAACCGCACGCATGCAGTCCACCCTTGAGATCGCCCTTTATGGCCGAGATCCATTCCGCCCATGGCCCCTTTTGCTCGATACGCGGATACTTCTGTTCGATTGTTACATTCTGTTTGAACTCGACCATAGCCTCACGAGAAGAGAGCAACGGATTGTTTGAACGGTGATCAAGGAATCCGTTTTGCTTGTCCGCAAACCAGAAAGACCCCTTACGGACTCCCAAGTCCCACTCTGGAGGACGCTTGATTGGCGTACCACCATTTTGCAATCCGTCGTACCAATACATCTTACACGCAGCCTTATCTCCACGTGCCGGGAAGTCGAAACGCACAACTGAACTCTCTGTCGTCATTCCGTCCAGCCCGACCACTCGCTCCTCGCACTCGATTACAGTCGGCTCATACAAGTCCAAGATCCACACTGGACCATCCCCCGTATGGCAAAACCAGTCACCGAACGGCCCCGTACCGAAATCATAAAATCCGCGCCAAGTGAAGGGGTGATAGATTTCATTGTAGTCCTTGTATGCTCTTGGCCCAAGCCATAGATCCCAATCTACCGAGTCCGGGATCGATTGCGATTGAAGCGGCATCGTCGCTGGCTTCTTAAAGAACTTCGAGCCCCATTGAGGTCCACCGTTCCCCAAATGTACCTCCCGGACCTCGCCAAACACGCCTGCCTCATACCACTCACGCATGGTCCGAATTCCATTATAGGTATGGCCTTGGTTCCCCATGTTCGTGATCACCTTGTACTTGTGCATCGCCTTGCGAAGCGTACGTGCCTCCCAGATATTGTGCGTAAGCGGCTTTTGGGTACAAACATTGATCCCACGCTCCATCGCGGCAATCGTAGCTGGGAAGTGGGTATGATCTGGAGTATTCACGCAAACGGCGTCGATCTCCTTACCCATCTTATCGAGCATCACGCGGAAGTCGGAAAATGTTCGCGTGTCGGTTCCTGCGAAGGCCTTCGGAAACCGAGTACTATCGATATCACACAAGGCTACGATATTCTCTCTCTCGCACCCTTTGAAGGACTGATGGGCAACGCCCCCAGTACCAATAACAGCCACATTGACTTTGCTATTCGCAGAGCCACCGGCTTTGCCTATCGAAAAACGGGGCAGGATAAAGGTGCTCGCAGTCGCTACAGCTCCTTTCTTAATAAAATCTCTTCTACTAGTATTCGCTTCATTCATACGCTTTGGGTGTCTAGTCGTAATTCTCCAGGATCTTCACGTGCTCCATGAGCGCTTTCTGCAGTCGCTCTGCAATTTCCGGATACTCGTTAATCACGTTTCGACTCTCGCTTATATCGTTCTTCAGATTGTAGAGAGCAGGTTTGGGTGCTGCCTTCTCTGGTCGCTTCGGATTGGGCGGCACTTGATGATATTTCCAATCTCCACTCCGCACCGCGGCACGCTTATAGAAAAAGTGGCGATGTGGCGTTTTCTCTCCCTCCACTCCGAACATCAATCTGGAGATATCCTTTCCGTCTACATCCAAGTCCGCTCCATCAACTGAGATCCCATTGAGTACAGCAAGAGTCGGCAGTAAATCAATCGTCGTTGCCACTTCGCTACACACGCGCCCCGCAGGAATACGAGCGGGCCAACGCATAACGCCCGGCACACGATGCCCTCCTTCAAAATGACTCTTCTTTCCCTTCGAGAGCGGCAACGCACTCCCGCCGTGGTCACCACGATTGAGCCAAGGACCGTTGTCAGAACTGTAAATCACGAGCGTATCTCGTTCGACACCCAGCGCTTTCAGATGGTCCAACAAGCGACCCGTGTTGTAGTCGATTTCCTCAATCACGTCACCATAAAGGCTACGCTCACTTTTTCCCTCGAAATCCTTGGACACGTGCAAAGGCGTATGCGGCATCGAGTGGGCAAGGTAGAGGAAAAACGGTCTGTCCGCCTCAACGCTCTCCGAGATGAACCGCATCCCTTCGTCTGTGAAGCGCTTGGTAATTGTCCTCTGATCCACAGGAATCTCTATACAGACGTCATCCCGCATCAAAGGGACCTTGTTTTTTAACTCGGGGGGATTCCGATCATCTGCTTTTGCGAAAATCTCTTTCGCTTTCTCCAAGCTAAACCCATCGCGATACAGGCAATCTGGATCATACACCATATCGAGCGCGGGCGACATGTCGTTGCTGTAAGGGATTCCGTAATACGCATCGAACCCTTGGTTGGTTGGCAAGTACTCTTTCTTGTCGCCCAGATGCCATTTACCAACGGCCATCGTCGCATATCCAACTTCCTTCAGCATCTCAGCGATTGTCAGCTCTTCCGGGTCAAGCCCACCGGGCTGATTCGGCCAAAACACGGAATTGATCCCCAACTTGGCTGGATACTTCCCCGTCAACAACGCAGCCCTAGAGGGAGAGCAAACAGAGGAAGCCACGTAAAAGTCGGTGAACAGCATTCCTTCCTTCGCCATCTGGTCGATGCGAGGCGTAGATATGTTCGGTGAGCCATAGCATCCAAGATCCTGATACCCCTGATCATCCGTAAAAATGATGATCACGTTCTGCGACTCGGTCTTACCGAATCCGAACGCGGCCCAAAGGATCGCCGAAGCGAATAGGAAAGCTGTCTTCATAATTCGATCAGTACGCTAGATCCACGAACCTGAGCGATCCGGCCGGTACGGTTAGTTTGAGTTCGCTCTTCTTGGTTTTCAAACGCTCACCACTGAGGATGTCCTTCGCGCTCTTGGGCTGTTTGCTTTGAAACTTAACCGTCACCTCACGCTCTTGCGGGTCGATGTATCCAGGATCCACTAGGATCAAACGCACATGGCTATCGTCCAGGCGAATAGCACACCAGGAGGCTCCGCTCACGCGAACTGGCATCGTCTTCGCCCCTACGCCAACGACCTTGTTTAATTCCGAGCCAAACTCCGATGCGGGCACCTTCTTGCCATCGACATAGCCAGCCCGCGAATCACTCACCGTGTAAGGCATGCCTGCTTTATCGAGTTGCTTTCCGTATTCAATCGGAGCAATCGGCACCATGCCGTTAGGCATTTCCGGTACGAAGTTCAGCCAGCGATAGTCCACTCCTAGTACCTTCGAGAAATCATGATCCGGCACGCTCGTACCGCACCAGTTCACTTGTCCGACTGAGAAAACGGCTTCCTCGTCTTCAGGCGTGTAGAGCTCCATAGTGTGCCCCGCATCGATACCGTGCACCAGCTCCTCATCGACGTCCTTCATCAAGTGCCAGGAACCAATCGAGAGAATATCTTCTGGTTTCACCTCAGGTAAGAGCTCCGATTTCATAAGAGCGAAAAGCACGTTCATCCCCGGATCTTCAAGATAACCGATATTGAACAAAATCCCCGAACGAGCCCCATAGGCAGCGAGGATCGCTCCATTTCTCAAGTACGGTGAAACGGATCTCTGTCCCCCCGGACTCTGCGGACGCCAGCAAGTCGGATTGTCGTCCACGAGTCGCATCGCTACATCGCTCACGTAGCCACCGGCGAGCATGCCCACGCGTCCAGCGAAATTGATATCCTGCGTGCGAGAATTCGTATCCTCTGAGGATGGAACGAGGATGTCGCTGTATTTCCCAGAGAAGAAAAGCTCGTTCCACGGATCAAGGTGCGAGCTCGCCGCCCAGAATACATTCTTGTATCGAAAATACAACTTCGCCTTCCCCATCACACGCATCGCTTTGGCCAAGCGTGGGACATAGTGTTCGATGAAGTAGTGGTAACGCTCGTCCTCGGGATTTGACATTTCGGCGTAGACAAACCCATAGCAAGTATTTGGGGCCGCCTTCAGGATCGCCTCCATTGACTCGATCGAGACATAGAATGGATCGTTTCCGTGTCCGGTCCAAACCGTGAAGGGTTCGCCACGCTTTTCGTGGTCCTTCGCGACCGCCACCATCTCCTTTCGTGTTTTAGTGTACTTACCGCGGCCATCTCGTTTCAAAGCCTGCTCGCCTAATGCTTCGACCAAGTAACCACGGTCAAAATCCTCGTGCCAAGTGTACTGCTTAACAAAAAGGATTTCGCTGCCCTTCTTTTTCTGCACTTCCTTGGTGGGCTTGATGCTTGTAATCATAACCCACGGATTCTCCGACGCCTCCTGGTAGTCAGGACGTTCAAACGCAAGCGCTTGCTCGTACAGCGTATTCAGATTCTCCTCAACTTCCGCAAAACGGCCCACGAACTCGTGCTTCGTTTGCATCCAGTTCTTTTTGCTCAACGGATACTCGTAAACCGCGTTGCCTCCACCGATCTGGCCACCACCGAATAGAGTTTTGGACTTCGCATCGTGAGCGAAATCATTGTAGATGATCTCGCCATGACGTTCGCCGCTCCGCTCCAACAGGTTACCCTTTAGGTCGGTGCGGTACATGACTCCGCCATATTGAAGAGCGATCTCAGGGCGGCTCGGCAGCAAACACTCTCCCATCAAGTGGGCATATCGCTGCTTATCTTTATGAGGCCCAACGAACTTTGCGATTTCCTCGAATTCCCCGTTCACCGCAATAAACATCGCCTTGCTCGCCTTAGGCGTACCAAAAACAAGCAGATCATCCAAACCGTCAGCATCAATATCCTGCACCCCAAAGTCATTGATCATAAGCGATCGCCAATCCTTGTGAGGAGCTTGATGCACCGTGATCTTCTTCTGGATACGCTTGGACTTTGGATCGATCAGTCCGAAGAAATTCCAATTAAACTTGTCATGGGTGTAGGTCATGACAAAGAGCGACTCCTCATCGGCAGAACGGAAGTTCCCTGCGGCAATAAGACGAACCACTCCCTTGATCGGAGTTTCAGAGAGCAGCTTTCCCTTCGAGCTCAACTCGTAGAACTTGAAGTTGTTTCCGCCGGCGAAAACGCGGGTTTCACCTTCGATCTTCAAAGCTGCTAGCTCGGAGAAACGTACCTTGTATCCAGGGTTGAACGACCAGTTAAGATTCCCGTCACCACTCCAGCAGTAGATGTTCCCATCCGCGCTCGCCGCGAGCAACTCGTCGCTTCCGTCTCCGTCGACATCGTAAGCTTCGATCTCGAACATAACGGCCGGATCCAGGCTATCATGAATCCACAGCTTCTTTCCAGCGGTTGTGTAGCAACCGACTCCGCCATCGACCTCAGAGAGGAACAGAACCGACTGCCCCTTCACAGTCCCTAAGACGATATTACGCAGGCCATCCAGCTCGGTGACAAAGCTCTTAGCTGTCAGACCTGCGCAACATGCGATAGCGGTTAGCGTTAGGAAATAGTTTTTCATATCGGTTTGCCCAATTTGTCGAATTTCTGCTTTAGGCGTTTCTTCAGATACTCACCTGAGATTTCCTCCGCCTTAGCTTTATCCTCAGAATCATAGTCCCAAAACTCTTCGATCACAGAATTGAACGGGAACTTAGGATCATCTTCGCCAAGTTCTGAGCGACGATACCGCAGCTCCTTCTTCAATGTTTTCACGATGCCCGCGTATTCAGGGTTATCGTACACATTGTTATTCTCACCGGGATCCAAGCTCAGATCATACAATTCCCATCCCGGCGGAGTATCTGCCTGGTCAGAATCCATCGGAGCTCCGTAGAACTGGATCAACTTGTAGCGCTTCGTGCGAATGGCGATGTTCGCTGGATTGTCGTGCGAAGCCATGTGCATCCAGTAGTGGTAGTAAGCTGTCTTCTTCCATTTCTTCGGCTCTTTGCCAGTCTCGAGCATACGTTTGAAACTCTTGCCGTGCATGTACTCAGGCGTCTTGACGCCAGCGAAATCGAGCATGGTGGGAGCATAGTCGATGTTCTCTACAATCGCATCGGAACGCCCGGGCTTGATCGTCTTGGGATAGCGAATGATGAATGGCATACGCATCGACTCCTCGTAAGGCCAACGCTTGTCCTGATAATCATGCTCGCCGAGATAGAAGCCCTGGTCACCGGTGTAGATGATGACTGTGTTTTCGTACAACCCCTCGGCCTTCAGGTAGTCGATCACTCGCTTGATGTTGTCATCCACGCCTTTCACGCAGCGGAGGTAGGCCTTCAAATACCCTTGATAGGTGTCTCCATGAATCTCCGCTTCACCATTGCTTAAATCTAGATCCTCGACCCAAGGCCCCTTCATCGTGTAGTTACGACGTGGATTCCGTAGGCCGATCGAAGTACCAATGTAGCGGGTAAGCTCGTCATTGTGCCCACGCGTAGCGATCGAGCCATGATTCCTTCGGTCCCGCATGTTGTCCGGTTCGGGAATCTCAACATCCTCCAGGTAATTCTTATAGCGAGGAGCGTATTCAAAAAAGTCGTGCGGAGCCTTGAACTGCATTTTCAGGAAGAAGGGCTTGCTCGGATCCCGCTTTTCTTGGAACCAATCGAGTGCGGAATCAGCAACACAGTCGGACGAGTGCCCTTTCATCTGAACCGCCTCGGTGATCGTTTTCTTGCGCCACTGAATCGTTCCCGTCGCCCCTTTCTCGATGAAGATCGGGTCAAAGTAGGTCCCTTGCCCAGGGAGTACCTTGTAATAGTCAAATGCCTCTGGCTTCTCATGTAGATGCCACTTGCCGATCACTGCCGTTTGGTAACCCGCCTTCCCCATCTCGAGAGCAAGGTACTGACGCTCCCTAGGAAGAGGATCGTGCAAAGTCGCACATCCATTCACCGCTGCACTTTGACCAGTCATGATCGCCGCACGGCTCGGCGTACAAATTCCATTCTGACAGAAGGCATTTTCCATCAACATGCCCTCTTCCGCTAACTTATCGATTGTCGGCGTCGGATTGAGCGACTGTAGCCTCCCGCCATACGCTCCCACCGCCTGCGAGGTATGGTCGTCCGACATGATGAAGAGGATGTTTGGCTTTTCAGCAGCCGATGCGAAGACCGACAAGGCTAACGCCAATCCTGCTAAACAGAAATTCCTCATATCACCTCTTTAAATATCTTCCGGCATCCACTCGGGGATACCTCCGGCGGCGAGTTGCTTGTTATAAAGTTCAACCAACGGGGCTTCCTTCTCCCACACGTTGTCTTCATTGATCATGAAGGGCACCATCTCGTCCCACCAATCGTAGTGAGCAGCGCTCAGACGAGCGGCGATTTCCGGAAATTTCTCCGCAACGTTATGATCCTCGAATGGATCCTTCGAGATATCGAAGAGTTCTTCGCCTACGAGTCTCCAACGGCTGGTGCGAACAGCCCAGTTCTCGTGCGAAGCCTTCTCCAAGTCCTTTCCGAAACCTCCACGATGGGTGAAAAGGATGCGATCCTCCCATTCCGCATTCGGATTCTCCAACAGCGGCAGCAAGGAACGCCCTTCTAAAGTTTGCCCTGTCTCGCTGTAATCCGCGCCTGCGAGCTCACAGAAGGTCTTATAAAGGTCTATGTGAGCCGTTAGGGCTTCCGTTTCTACCCCTTGGTCCAGAACGCCCTTCCAGTACCAGTAGGCAGGAACATTCACGCCTCCTTCGTAGGAAGATCCCTTCCCCGTTTTGAAACCGCCATTGAAGTTAGTGCTTCCTCGCTTATGAGGAGCGCCATTGTCGGTTGTGAAAATGATCAGCGTATTGTCGAGCATGTCCCACGCCTCTAGCTTCTCCATCAAGAGGCCGAAGTTGTCGTCGATGTTCTCGATCATCGTCCAACGCCTGTTCGCCTTCTTCATCTCAGGATGACGTTTCAGCATGCGATCATCGTACTCCTTCGGAGCGGTCAAGGGTGCGTGCGGCGTATTGGTTGAAATGTAGGCGAAGAACGGTTGGTCCGCTTCATTCTGCTTTCGCATCCAAGCGAGTGCAGCATGGAAAAAGAGATCGGTACAATAGCCCTTGGTCTTCACCACCTTTTCGTTGTGCAAGAGAACATTGTCGAAGTAGCGCGTTTCCCTGACTTGGTTCGGCGGAAAATCAACGCAGCTACCTTCGTAATCCTGGCCGATTCCTCCCGCTCCGTGAATTAGAACTTCGTCAAATCCTCTCTGGCTTGGACGGTACTCACGGATATCGCCCAGATGCCACTTCCCGAAAATTGCAGTTTCGTAGCCAGCCTTTTGTAGTTGCTGCGGGAAAGTCGTGGTCGAAAGAGCCATCATTTCCCTTTCGGCTGTTGTATGCGTCACGCCACTACGGAATTCATGAGCACCACTCATGATAGCAGCTCGCGTCGGAGCGCAGTTCGGGCTCACGTGAAACTCCTTAAAGCGAAGCGACTTCTCCGCGAACCGATCGATATGCGGCGTGTAAATGATCGGATGCCCCTCATAGCCGAGGTTCATCCCCTGATCGTCCGTCATCACAAAGATGATGTTCGGTCGCGAGCCCTCCAGTGGCTTTGCCGAAGCGGCAATCACTGATGCCAATGCTAAAACTCCTAAAACGAAACATTTTTTCATTCTCTTCCTAGTTCTTTTTGGGAATCACCCGTTTTCCGTTTGCGCCCGTTTGCCCGATCAACTTCGAGTCCTTCTCTTTGATCAGTTCGGCCTTTTCCTGCCAGGCGATCGTACGATCGAATAGCTTCCCGTACTCGCTGTACCCATTATATTCGACGCTCTCCTCTGCCCAGACTTTCACACGCGAATCGTAAAGTTCTCGCATCCTGTTGAGCACAGAGGCGTATTCTGGATTCTTGGACAAATCATCCAATTCCATCGTGTCCTCAGTAACTCGGTACAGTTCTTCGGAAGGCTTCAGCCCCTTCTTCGAATCTTCGTAGTACCAATTAATGTACTTAAAGTCCTTGCTCACGATCGACAGGCTACGTGTCTCCTCCTCACCCCAGACTTGGATAATAGGAACAGTCGAACGAACTTCCGCCGAAGCGTCCTCCATAAGCGGCATCAAGCTGATACCGTCGTAGAACTTCGGAATGTCCACTCCAGCCAAATCCAGAATCGTCGCCGCGATATCGACATTCGCACTCAACGACTCAGTACGCTCGCCCTTAGTAGAGTCTGGCAAGCGCGGATCGTAAATGAAGGTTGGCACATGTGCCGCTTCCTCGTACGGCAACACCTTACCGCCAAAACCGTGAGCCCCGAGAAAGGAACCGTTGTCTGATGAAAAGATGATCACTGTATTGTCAGCCACTCCGAGCTCTTCCAAGCCGTCACGGATCATACCCACCGCGTAATCGACACCGTAGACAAGCTGGTGGTACCGCCTCAGGTAATCCTGGTACTTCTCCTCCGTATCGAAGTAACGAGCAAAATAGGTCTGCTGGCGGCCCTCACGGGCTTGGCCTGACAGATGAGAGCTACCCTCCTGTCCAAAGTTTTCTGGAGTCTTCCAAACCGTATCCTTGTAGACATCGTCAAACATCGGATCAGGGTCCAGCGGCGAATGCGGAGCCTTAAAGAAAAGACTCATGCAAAAGGGTTTTCCCGCCTCGATTGAATCCTTCACGAAATCAATCGTTGCCGCCGCGTAAGATCGAGTAGCATGCGGATACTTCTTTGCGTACTCAACCATTGGCTTGTTCTTAGCCGTATTGTAGCTGGTCTGAACGCGACCGCCTTTCCAATCATCAAAAAACGGAGCCGCATAAAACCCATCGGTACCGCGCTGGTCGACATTGCGAACATCCGAAATCGAGAAACCGAATTTGCCTGCGAACCCGATCCTGTATCCAGATTCCTTCAACAAAATCGGATAGGAAGTCTCCCACTCTTTTGTACCCATGGAACCATGCATGAAATTGCAGCCGGTTTTATACTCGTAAAGGCCGCTCATCACATTCGCCCGACTCGCCATACAAATAGCGCTCGAATTGTAATGACGCTCGAAGATAACCCCATCTCGACCTAGCCGATCTAGATTAGGCGTCTTCACCTGCTCGTTACCGCTTATCCCAAGTGCGCTATACGCCAGATCATCCGTGAACAGGAAGATAATATTTGGCCTATCCTCGGCGCTCACTCGTGTTAGAAATGTGGTGACAAAAACTATAAACGCTGCAACTCTCATTTCTCTAGCCTCCTAGAGCTCCTTGATCTCTAAGTTCCGCCAGCTCACTTCGAAATACTCCGCGTCCCCAAGCAGCTTCGGCCAAACGCCGTGCACCTGTAAGCCGATATGGCCTTCTGGATGAGTTTTAAAGGTTCCTTCATCAGTGAGGTCCTCGATCTTCACACCATTAAGGAAAACTTGAATACGCGGACCTTGGGCTACGACTCTATACTTGTTCCACTCACCGTTTTTAAAGTGGTCGTGCGTGTTCACACTCTCGTCCTTCGAAAGTGGATTCGGGGAAAGCCAACCGCTCATGCCCTCGCCAAAGATATACCCCGACTGCCCCGGCCCCGCTTCGATTTCGACCTGCGGCCCATGAAACTTACCGACTTTTGCTTTACCCTTTTCCGTAGTGCGGTTCCAGGAACGGATCTGCACTCCAGAGTTTAGACGATCGTCCACTTTAGTCTCAAACGTCAGTTCGAAGTCGCCGTAGCGTTCGTTTGTCGTCAGGAAGGTATTAGGACTGCCCAACACGGTACGCCCTACAATCGCACCATCACGCACTTCGAAGGAAGCCGTTCCATCTTCCACGTAAAAGCCATCTAGATTCTCACCATTGAATAGCTTTTTTGTACCTGAGTTTTCGCTACATCCAAAACACGCCAACAAGGCAATGGAACTTATGAGAACACTCTGAAGTTTCATACTAAAATTGTCATACTTTGTAGTTCGCCCACGAAGTGCACCAAGAGACACTAAGAGATTTCTTAAAAACTTCGTGCCTCTTCGTGTCCTTAGTGGGCAATATTCATTCCTATTGTACGCCCGAGTACTGATCCACTTCCACCTCACGCTCCCAAGCAGCGAGTTTCATAACCAACTCTTGGACCTTCTCTGGGTGTTGCTTGGCCACCTCATTTTGCTCCTCGCGATCCTTCTCCACATTGTAGAGCTCCAAGGCACCACTACGATAAGCAAGCAGCTTCCAATCTCCCTCGCGAACAGAAGCATAGAGGTCCTGATACGCACGATATCCGTAGATCGGCTCGCCGCGCTTTAGAGTCTTGTTACGCTTAAAGGTCTTTACGAGGGAAACTCCATCGAGGTCCTCATACTTCTTCGGATTGCCACCCGCCATTTCAACGAGAGTTGGGAAAATATCGGTTGTCTGCACAACACTTTCGTTCGGTCCGGACTTAGTTACACCTGGCCAGTTGATGATAAACGGCACGCGAGCTCCACCTTCACAAAGCGTATCCACACGCTTGCTACCACGGTACGGCGGGAATTCGAAAAGGCTTCCTTGGTCAGAAGTAAAGATGATCACAGTATTGTCAGCGATGCCCTTCTCTTCGAGAGCAGCACGAACACGGCCGACAGATTCATCAACCGCCGTCACCTGAGCCGCGTAATCATAGATTTTGCCGGCCAAGCCCTTGCCCTGAGGGTGGTCGGTCATTCCCTTTTTCTTGTAGCGTTCTACTAGGTCCTTTCGTCCTTGGTTGGGACTGTGGACATTGTAATACCACATAGAGATCATGAACGGTTGTCCCTTGTCGTAGCCTTCAATGACACCAATGGCTTCGTCAGTGAGTCGGTCAGTCAGGTACTGATCTTCAGAATCCGCTAATTCATCGCTCGTTTTGAAATAGTCCGGATAGTAACTGGAAGGAGCGCCTTGGTCGGTTGTGCCAATTTGGCGATCAAAGCCTTGGTCAACCGGATAGAATCCCTCTTCTCCAATGTGCCACTTGCCTAGGAAGACATTGTAGTAACCATGCTCCTTAAGGGCCTCCGCATAGGACACATTCTCAAGGTCCACCCAGTTCTTACTCGGGAACTGAGCTGGGTCCCCCGGTATAATGTGATGTGATGGGCGTCCCATGTCATCGTGGATGAGCTTGACTCCCTTTTTTGTATCCGTTCGGACGTGACGCACCATTTTCAAGCGAGCTGGATGCTTACCTGTCAGCAGCGTGCTGCGACTAGGACTACAGGTAGGGCTCGCCACATAGGCTTGCTGGAAGTCGATTCCATCCTTGGCGAGCTGATCGATATTTGGCGTTTCGAACTCCGAGTTTCGATAGCCGAGACTATTCCAGCCGAGATCGTCCACAAAGAAGAGAACGATGTTCGGCTGGGTTTTGGCGACCGCGAGGGTCGAACTAAGAACAAATGCGAGTGCTAGACCTATGACTTTCTTCATGGCGAAAATTACTTCTTATATGCTTTGGCTGATTCAGCTGCTGCTTCGCGCTGTGCTTTGGTCAATCCAACTTGAGAATAGTAGACTTCTGGTTTCAGGTATGTGTTGTGCTTCTTCATCAGGGGATCGTGGTGATCCAAACTGAGGTCGCAGTCGAAACGCATAAGCACAGTGGCTCGGCCACCACCGTTGATGTTACCCGCCTTAATGTTATGGCTGATCCCCCAAGTAATGCCGCGGCCATAGTCCGTATCCGTAAAGGCATCTGGAATAAAGGGGCCCGCTGCAAATGGCATTAGCTCAGTAATCGCCTTAACTTCAAAGTTAACTCCATCTTCTGAATACTGAACAGTGTAATGCTCGTTTCCGTCACGGATCTGAAGAGCAGCAATTCCTTCTCTGAACGGGAAGAGAGTCGTTTCATGACCTGAATTAAGCACTGGGTTGAGCGGGTGCTTCTCAAAAGGGCCAAGCGGGTTGTCAGCAATTGCAAGCCCCTGCATTCGCACGCGGCGTTCCTTCACGTCAAAGTCTGACTTGTAGTAGAGGTAAATCTTACCATTGAAAACGAGCGGGTAAGGGTCGTGGATCGAATAGCCATCCCACTCGTCCTCAGCCCCGTTTGGAATCACAACCTGATTGATCGGCGTCCAAGGCCCATCCGGACTGTCAGCTACCGACACAGCCACGGGGCAGTAGTCACCCTCTGCAACCGGTTGGATGCTAAAGGCCTGGTAGTACATGTAGTACTTTCCTTCCCACTCCAGTATGTCAGCAGTGGATACGGAACGCCAACCGGGGTTGGGCTTCTCCGCTCGCGGAATCGCAACTCCTTGCTCTTCCCACTTGAATCCGTCCTCAGAAGTTGCGTACCAAATCTCAGACAAATCCCAGTCACGAGCAGGGATGACATCGGTCGCCCTTGCAGGACCTCTTACGACGTGGCCAGTATCTCGATGGGTATAGTAGACGTAGTATTTGCCATTGTGGAAAATGACCTTTGACGGGTCGCGACGTGTAATCGTCCCATCAAAGTTGTTGTAGTCGAACCCTTCCAATTCCGTGTATTTGAAGAGCGAGTAAAACTCATTGTCTTCCGGGCGTGCTGCTTCGAAATTATCGTAATTTCGGTGCAAGGCTTCGCTCAACTGACGTTCCGGTTTTTCAGCCGGTAAAACGAAAGGGAAACCGTCCTCGTTGGCAGCCTCCTTCTGACAACCAGAAAGAAGCAGTAGCGAAGATGCAACGCTGAGAATGGGGAGGAAAAATGTGCGGTTCATAAGGAGACTCGAGAAGTCAGTGATCGCTAATAAAACGAACTGAATATCCCTCAAACCGGTCTCAATTATACACGATTGCGACTCAATCCGAGAGGTATCAGATCCGCTTCTGGGAGAACACCATGGGCGAGCCTAATTTATAGCAAAACCGAACGTTTTCAGGTAGTCGGACAAATAACCCACAGAGAGTGAACGAGAAAAATTCAAGCGTTCAAGGTAGCGTTCATCGTCCTCGATGAACACAACCTCCAGCACCGTAAATGTCCATCGAGGACGACGGACGCTACCCCACCAATGCCTACTTAATGATCCCGCTCCTGAGAGCTTTCGCAACTGCTCCTGACTGCGACTGCACCTGAAGCTTTTGGTAGAGTCTCTCCAGGTAGGTCGACACGGTGCTCTTCGAAATATCGAGTGCAGTGGCGATCTCCTTCACCGACATGCCGAGGGCTAGTTTTTCTAGTACTTCGATTTCGCGCGTGGCTAGCTTGTAGTTGTCCGTCGGAGTCGGCTTGCGAATATCCTCCAGAACGATCTTCGCCACTGCGGGGCTTAGCGCTGATCCACCTAGCGAAACCTCTTGCAATCCCTTGATAATCTCCGGACCCGTCGCTGATTTAAGCAAATACCCAGACGCTCCTGCTTCCAGAGCTTCAAAAACCTTTTCCTTCTCGCTAAACACAGTGAGCACTACCACCGAAACATCCGGAGCCTTCTCGGCAAGTTCCTGTATTCCCTCCACCCCGCTCATCTCTGGAAGTCCAAGGTCCATCAGCACCATGTCTGGACGTTGCCAATTTTCGAGCGCATCGAAAAACTCGATACAAGACGGAAAAACCCGGCATTCCGATATTTCGTCGGAACGATTGAGGACTCGTGACAACATACGGCGATACACCGTGTCGTCTTCTACAACCCATACTCGTTTTGGCGTCATTTGAGAAAATCTAGTTCGAGGTTTTGTATGAATGTTTAGGTTCTTTCGAGAGCATTTCCAAGGGGACTCTCATTTCGATTAAAGTACCTTCACCGAGCTTGGAGGAAATGTCGACTTCCCCACCCAGTTCTTCGCCGCGTTTCTTCATGTTGCTGAGCCCCCAGCCGCTGGAGCGTTTCGAAACGTCAAATCCAACTCCGTCGTCTTGGATACTTAAGCAAAGCTTCGCATCAATGATTGAAGCCGACAGTGACAGCTTGCGCGCTTCGGCATGACGGGCGCAATTGTGTACGACTTCTTTGAAAAACATGATCAAATGCCGCTTAGCAGTTAGCGGCACCTCAACATCAGGACAGTTTTGTGGTAAATCCACCTTGAGTTCCACACCTCGCAACACCCGTTCGGCTCGCTCGATCAGCTTCTTTAGCAGGTCGGACAAGGATACTGACTTCTGCTCGCTCCCCCAAACGATCTCGCGCAGAGAGGCGTTCGCTTCACGCGCCATGAGAGACAAGTCATCCAAGTCTTCCTTGAAATCCGATTCTTCCGAAGCCCCTGCT
This sequence comes from Pelagicoccus mobilis, assembly GCF_016595505.1. Classification (GTDB taxonomy): domain Bacteria; phylum Verrucomicrobiota; class Verrucomicrobiia; order Opitutales; family Opitutaceae; genus Pelagicoccus; species Pelagicoccus mobilis. The sequence goes on from NZ_JAENIL010000004.1 coordinate 38,335, forward strand.
AGGTCGTCCGCTAGCAAAGTGATGCTGCCGAGGTTGCTCCCAACCTCATCATGAAGGTCCCGCGTAATCCGTTCCCCCAAACGACGCAGCATGCGCTTTCGCTTCCGGTGTTGCATAATCAATGCTCCCAAGAAAAAGACAACCAGCACACCCCCGCCCATATACAAGAGCCGCCGTTGCCAAGAGCGCCAAGCTTTGCGCGCCGTACCCAACTCCCTTCTTACCAAGGCTAACCTCTGATCAATCGGGCGACGCTCCGCCAAGCCCTTGATCCACTCCAACTCAGAGAGGATCTGCCTCCCCCAGCTGTAGCCATCCTGCAAACGCATCAGCTCCTCCTGGTACTCTTCTGGAACGCCAGTTATGGATACGATAGCCCCACGTGCCAGACTGCCATCCTTCCTATACAAAGCGATTTCTCCAAGCCCTAAGATCCGTCGTCCATTGACCTCCTGAAGTCCGCTCATACGAATCCGAGCATAACGTGCCTTCAAAGGGCGTACACGAGCCGAGAACAAACTCCGAAAAGCGGTGCGTCGTGAACTGATGATCGCTTGCGGAGCCACACCTCTCGCCCCCTCAAACTCCTTGTTCGTTGAAAACTCGATCGTTACATCCTCCGGGAAGCCGAATCCCAGCAACGCCAAATCCTTCGGCGGTTCCGCTGGCCAGATGTCCATGCGCCCGACAGTCGATCCAATCGCGCTAAAGTCTACAATGATCTCAATCTCTTCCGGAAGCTCCGGCCCATCTTCCGGAATGATAATCATGTCCTTACGGCTTTCGTCGCGATTCTCCATCACCGGAAAGCCTAAGTTGTTCACTCGATCTCGCAAAAACTCGACGTCCCAATGGGGCAGCAAAGAAAAGCTATCCGACGAACTGATGGAGGTTCCATTCCAAAGAGCGACGTTGTCCAATGGTTGAGCGGGTTTACCACCAAAGAAATAGATCTCTCCAAGAGCAAAATAAACGTAATCCCCATTTTCATCCCGCTTGGGAACAGTTATCCGAATCTCGTCCGCCCAAAGTTCGATATCCGAAAAGAACGCAGGATAGGCACCAGGATTTGGGAAATCCTCCTCCATCCAGTCGACAACCGTAGAATACTCACCTGCCGCCTCCTCCAGAACTTCGACCTTAAATCGACGCGGAAACGCATAGGCCTCATCCGCCGGACCAAAGGGACTTGTAGCAGGGGCAAGAGCGATCGAGCGAATGAACTGACGCCGCCAAAAGGAGAACGTTAATGTATGCGGACTCTCGGTATCCTCTCCTTCCGACAACTCGAATGCAGAGTGAAATCCCAAGTGGTTTTGGAATACCACGGGATCATGCCTTGGCAGCTGAGCCAAGGTCGCGATCAACTCATCACGTTCAGTCTCCAGTTCACTGATACGAGTTAACAACCACCCTGACCGGTCGTCCTTCTCCTGGGCTTGTTGCTCTACCAGCTCTCCAGGGTTCTTTGGACTAACTGCAAGCGAACTGGATACTCCCAGAAAAAGGGTAACCAAGAAGGCAATAACTGAACTGGAGGGGGTAAAACGCACTGCCATGAACTATCGGTAAACTTCCTCAAGAAGCAAGTCACTCTGTAGGGCGGGGCGTCGACCCGCCACACCACTCGCGAGATTGGCTACGGATTGTTTCAACAATGACAGAGCATCACCCTCCTAAGCCTACATCGTCTCAATATAAGTGTAATACGCAGCTCGCTCCATACCGTCGGCCATCGTAAAACATGTCTGTATACGCTGCTCACCCTTCTTGAGTTTCACCTCGAACACGATCTCCTCATCACTCGCTTCGACCTTCTGGGTCTCATCGAAGTCTCCGACCTGCAAACGTGCGGTTCGAGGGTCGAATACCTTTTGAGGGATCTTCATCATCTTGTGAGTCGATTTATCCATGGGATAAGCCCCTGCCGCATCGCCGATCGCTAAGCCCGACTCACGCGGCCAGCGACGCATACCGATCTTGTAAACACCGGGCTTCTCCACATCGATCACCGTCCAGCCTTCACCGCCCTCGCCCTTGCGCACACTACGTTGGCTGTAGGCGACCTTAGCCCCGAGCAGATTCTGCGACGAGATGACAACCGTCTCTTGCTTCTTCGGATTGATCACAAAGGGGCAAAACGCGTTTCCGTACTGAGAGATGTTCTCCCACCACTTCTCGTAGTCAGCCTTCATGCTCTGCACCAACTCCGGATACTGGGCAGCCACATCCCTCCGCTGGGCTGGGTCGTCCGAGAGGTTGTAGAGTTCCGGTCCAACTAAACGCCAATCATCCTTCATCACCGAGAAAAACTGATACTTGATCAACTCACCCTTGCCCACCGGCTGATTGAAACGAGCCTGATTGTGCACCACTACCGAGCGATCTAAGGCCGAATCATTCCCACCGCTCAAAACATCAGCTAGGGATACGCCGTCAAAATCGCTGCGTCCCTTCACCTTCAAATCACACAGCTCAACAAAAGTCGGCAGCAAATCGATGTGGGCCGTCACACCATCGACATCTCTTCCGCCAACGAGATCTCCATTTGGCCAATACATGAAACAAGCGGCACGGTGTCCGCCTTCGTAGTGAGAAACCTTTCGGCCACGCATACCCGCGTTGTACCCTGCGGTTGTCCAGCCATTGCGCGAGGCTGTACCATCGTCGAGGTGCGTGAGCGCTCCCCCATTCGTGCCGTTGTCATTTAGGAAAACGAAGATTGTGTCTCGATCCAACGAAAGCTCCTGCAAGCGAGTTCTCAGCTTGCCAATATTCTCATCAATGTTGGCGATCATCCCCAAGAACTCGGTACGCCCCTTTTCCTTCAAGTAAGGCTGACGGTAACTCTCCGGCACATGCAAAGGCCCATGCGGAGCATTCGTCGAGAGATAGACGAAAAACGGTTTGTCCTGATTCTTCTCCACGAAATCGATGGTTTCATTGAACCAAACATCAGTACAGTAACCTTCGACTTTCTCGGGCTCCCCATTTCGCGAATACGTGTCGTCGTAGTAATTGTTATCCCAAAAGTCGGGAGTTTCCGAAATGACACCTCCACCATGAATCAAGGATTCATCAAAACCACGATCCATCGGACGAAACGGATAGTTATCCCCCAAGTGCCACTTACCAAAGATAGCAGTCTCGTATCCATTCTGCTGAAACACCTCCGCCATAGTCAGCTCACCACGACGCATGTGATGTCGACTCCCAAAGGTCAGCCAAACACCCACCTTCGCCGAATACTGTCCCGTCATCAGAGCCGCCCGTGTTGGTGCACAAGTCGGGTCCACATGGAAATCTGTCAATCGCACTCCCTCATCGTGCAAGCGATCTAGCTCCGGCGTTTTCAACACAGGATGCCCATGACACGACATATCGCCGTAGCCCTGATCGTCGGTTATCAAAACGATGACATTCGGCTGCTTGGCCTTGGCCGCGAGTGTAACGACAGCAATGATGCTAACGATGAAGAAAGTTAGGAATCTCATCCGGGATATTTTTTTTGGACGATGATCGCTTCGCGAGCGATGATGGCTTCGCCAACATGATACTCTTGAGATCATGCTCCGCGAAGCGGATCGTCGCTGCGTGCGAAGCACGCATCATCGTCAATTAAAACTTTAGTTTCGAAGATCTGGCCGGTCCGATTCGATTTCTCGCTTCAGCACCTTCTCCAGTTGTGCTGCCTTTTCTGGATACTGGGCGATCACGTTGTTTCGCTCCTCGTTATCCTTTAGAATGTTGTAGAGCTGATAGCCATCACGCTTCTTGCCAACCTCGATCAGCTTCCAACCATCCTTCGCGATCACGGTGCTGCTGCCCATGTAGTTACGACGATTCTGGATCACCACATAGTCGTGCATATCCTTCTGTTTCTTCCCCAGCAAGGTTGGCAGGTAAGAAACGCTATCCTTGCCCTTCGGCACCTCGACTCCGCCAATGTCAGCCAAAGTCGCTAGTAAATCATAGTGAGCACTTAGCAAGGATGTCTCCGTACCTGCCTTGATCTTACCCGGCCAACGCACGAGCAAAGGACACTGCACTCCACCTTGGAAACCACTACGCTTCGCGCCAGCTCGGCCAGCATTTCCATCGAAAACATCGCCGCCGTTGGAAGTACGCCACTTGTTATCGTCGAGATCAGCTTTCGTACCATCTGGGAAGATCTGCTTCTTAAACCCGTCGTACAGCCGCTTACCGTAGTACGCACAGTGGCCATTGTCGGAAGTGAACATCACAATCGTATTCTCATCGATTCCCTGCGTTTTCAGCTCCTTCAGGATAAGCCCAACATGATCGTCCAGCATCTTGATCATCGATGCGTACTTCTTCTCCTCGTAAGTCAAACTATCGATCTTCTCGATCTCTGGATGGATCGATGGAATTCCAATCTCACCGTGCGGCAATTGAGTTGGATGGTAGAGGAAAAACTGCTCGTCCTTGTTCTCGCGGATGTACTTCAGTATCCCTTCGATAAATACTTCCTGCGAGTGGATGGCACCACCGCTACCAGCGAGTGCATTCCCCTGCTCTAGATACTTACCGCAAGCAGGGTCGTTGTTGCCCGGAAGGTCAAAACGCTCCCCATTGCGCCACAAGTAAGGCGGGTAAAAACCATGGCAACGCTGATGATCGTAGAATCCCTCGTAAAAGTCCCACCCGTAGCGCTTCACTCGTTCGTGCCAAGTGAGAAAACCACTATCCAGTTTGCCAAATTGTGCCGTTTTGTATCCGGCCTTTTGTCCAATTTGCCCAAGAAAAACCTCGTCCTTCGTGATTGGATACGCGTCCTGCTTCATCTCTGCGAGTCGCACTTGATACTCCTCCTCCGAGATTTCACCAGAATCCCTCAGGATAGGTAGTCCCGCCTTGTTGTAATCCCACGCTCCCTTGCGCCCATCGTGCATACCAGTCGATAGCGACCACCGCGAGGGGGCGCAAAAGCTGGCTCCGTAGTAGTTGGTGAACTTAATTCCCTCGGAGGCTAAGCTGTCGATGTGTGGCGTCTTTATCACCTCTTGCCCATAGCAACCAAGCATCCCAGGCCCCAAATCATCGGCAAAGATGAAAATCACGTTCGGCTTTCGTGCCGCCTTTCCGGATACGCTTGCAGCGATCACTGCAGCAAGTGCAAACAAACTCAGAATTCTAAATCGAGTCTTCATAATCTTAAATTTTCTTTAGTTATTGGCCGGCTTCCATGAGGACTCTTCGTGCCGGCACCTTGCGTCCTGAGCGAACAGGACAGACAAAAAACAGGACTAAGGAAAAGAATGCCTTCATGAGAAACTACTTGCGATTCAGATTCGCATCAAACGCATAGCTTTTGCCCGCATCAGTATCGAACTCTACGATACGGTCGCCTAGCTTCACGCGACATGGGTTTCCGTTCTTCGAGTGAATCGTAGCAGAAACCAATTTGCCCTTAGCCCATTCGAGATCGACGTCGAAACCACCTTGAGCACTGAGCCCCTTCACGCTGCCCGTATTCAAAGCCTCCGGTAGAGCGGGCAACAGTTCAATATATCCCGCATAGCTCTGCATGAACAGCTCAGCAATTGTGGCCGTGCAACCGAGGTTCGCGTCGGTTTCCCACATCTCGCGACGTAGGCCCTGTACGCTGGTTGCAAACAGATTCGAGTAAGAGCTATCAGCGATCAAGTATTCGAGAACATCGTACGCCTTATCTCCTTCGAGCAAACGGGCATAGGCTTGGGCGATCCAGCCAGTGTTTCCACGGAAGACTGGCGTTTTATCGCTACCATGTTCTACCCGGAAATCGAGTGACTTGAGTGAAGCCTCAAAGAGCTCCGGCGTATCCTGCGGAGTGATGAGACTGCTCTCACACATCGCCCAGAGGTGAGCCACGTGCTTGTGCTCAGGCTCCGTCTCCTTAAATGGCAAGGACCATTCCATCAAACGGCCATCTTCGCCTATCTGCAACGGCTGGAGCCGAGCCAATAGACCTTCAAGCTCTTCACGGAAGTCTGCATCTTTGCCGAGCACTTCACTCGCTTCGATGCATGCCTTGAACAAGGCTTCCACGAGCTGTAGGTCCATCGATGGTCCCATGGAAATCGAGCACTTATCACCATTGGGAGCGATAAAGGAGTTTTCAGGTGACGTTGAAGGGCCCGTCGTCAAATTTCCAGTACGAGGATCCACGACCAAGTAGTCCGCGATAAACTCGGCCGCTTCCTTCATCACAGGGTAAGTCTTCTTCGAAAGATAATCGCGATCCTCGGTGTAAAGATAATGCAACCACATGTGGTAAGCACCCCAGGCTGGAGTCATCACCCACATACCGTGAGTCGCTCTGCCGACTGGTGCAGTGTAACGCCACGCATCCGTAGCGTGGTGAGCTACGAACCCACGGGCCTTGTAGACCTTTTGGGCCGTCACACGCCCCTGAGGGCGAAGCTCATCGATAAGGTCGAAAAATGGAGTGTGGCATTCAGCCAAGTTTCCGACCTGAGCCGGCCAGTAGTTCATCTGGATATTGATATTGGTATGGTAGTCAGCATTGAACCAGGGATCGATGGTATTGATCCACTTGCCCCAGAGATTAACTGCCTGCGTACCCGGGCGAGAACTACTGATCAGCAAATAACGCCCGAATTGGAAATAGAGAGAAAATAGGCCTGGGTCCGGTACGCCTTGTCGCAAGGCTTCAATACGCTGATCAGTCGGAACGAAACCATGTCTAAAGTTAGCCAGGCGACGAGGTTTCTTTGTTAGCGGTAGCTTCAGCTCAACTCGACGGAACAGGCGTTGATGCTCCTTGATGTGATCATCGCGAATAGCGTCGTGGCTTTTACCCTTGATCGCCTTCAGCTGTTGTTTGCACACCCGACTCGGATTATCTCCGTGATAGTCTGTTGCCACCACAATCCGCAACTCAACTTCGTCCGCTTCTTTAACGCCTAGCCCACTCGCAACCTTGGTCAGCTTTCCGCCGGTCGCCTTAAGCTGGATCTGCGACTCATATGAGACGCCTCCGGAGTTAGGATTTCCGCGGTCAGTAGCTGTTCCGGAAATCACCAGCAGATCCTTCGCTACTGCTTCTACCTTGGCCTCGGGGCGACTGAACACCGCGTCAAAACTGATCTTGCCCGGCTGGTCACAGCTCAAACGAACAACGATTGCCTGATCTACAGCACTCGAAAATAGCTCCCGAGTGTAAGTCGCTCCGTCTACCTTGTAGGAAACCGAACTGATCGCCTCGTCCAAATCGAGTTCACGACGATAGTCGGTCGCATGTAAAGTCTTGTCGCCATATTCCAAGTACAGATGCAAGTCGCCAAGCGTCTGATAAGTCTGTACCCCGTGCGCATGGTGCGGCTTCGAAAAGTCCTCATTTACCAATTTCTGAGCCTTCGCATACTCTCCTTCGAAGATGAGGCGGCGAGACTCCTGTAGAGCTTCATAGGCTTCCTCCCTGTTCCAATCCACAATCTTACCACTCCAGATCGTGTCCTCATTGAGCTGGATGATCTCATGACGGACACCACCCTGATTAGTCGCCAACAAGCGACCGTTACCGATCGGCAAGCTCTCGACCCACTCCCCGGCTGGCTCCTCGTACCAGAGCATCAAATCAGCTTTGGGATCGGGTTTAGCGTTCTGATTGAGTTTAAAGCGATCCGCACTCAGACTGTGCCCGAAACAAATGGCAATAGCGAGGGTTACGAAACCAATCTGTAGGAAGCGACCTTGTGTCGCGATTTTGCGAGTATAATCGCGGCACAAGGCCGCTTCCCACAAAACAGCTATAATTGTGCAAAAGAGTTTTCTCATGGGTAATTAGTACTCGACCGTTGGCTCGAGCGATTTGCGGAGGCGCAAGTAGGTCGCGTGCATCGCCTTTATTCTTGCCGCATATTCCGGATTCTTGATGAGGTTGAACTTCTCCTCTTCTGAGGTCGTATTCGAAAAGTTATACAATCCGACAGGGGTGAGCGGTCCGTGATCGAGGTAGCGGTTTTCCGACTCCCAATTTGGATCCAACTCTAGAACGATTTTCCAGTCACCTTCGCGCAAAGCGAGCGTCGGCCCCTTACCGCCCTTGTGAAGCATGTATTTACGGGCGAGCGTTCGAGTGTCCCCTTTGAAGAGCGGAACGAGATTCGCAGAGTCCTTAACGCTTGGATGCAACTCCTGACCTGCTAAAGCAGAAATGGTTGCCACCGTATCGTGGTTCACCACTGCCACATCCGAATTCGTACCCGGAGCAATAACGCCCGGCCAAGTAGCGATGAAGGGAACTCGGTGTCCACCTTCGTAGCAGGAGCCCTTTTTGCCGGTCAGACCATTCGAGGAGTCATGCCCCTTCTGGCCTATTACCTTGCCCTTACTAAGGCCTCCGTTGTCAGACGTGAAAATGAACAGAGTATTCTCGTAGACGCCTGCCTTCTTGAGAGCTTTGACCAACATGCCAACCTGCACATCGAGCTCCAGAATCATGTCGCCGTGATCGTCTCCTGTCGCTCCAGCTATCTTTACCCCATCAAGCTGTGCAGGAGGCGTATGCGGGATGTGCACGGCCTGGCTGCAGTAGTAGAGGTAGAAAGGTTCGTCTGGGTGATCAGCCGTCTGACGGGTGATGTATTCCGTCGCCGCCTTGGCCAGCATCGGGCCAACGAGCTCAGGATTCCAATTGGAGTCGCCGATGCCGCTCTTGGAATGGCGAGCTTGCTCCTTACTGATTGGGACCAGCTTTGAGTCTTCCGCCAATGGCTGCCACTCCTGATTCTCGTAGAAAGCATGCGGCCAATTCTGCAGGCCTTGTGGTGTCTCGTACGCGTAGTCGAATCCAAAATACCGAGCTCCCATCTCGATCTTGGACATATCGCCATCACGGCTCGACCAAACACTTCCCAGTCCCCACTTGCCGAAAAAGGCTGTATGATAACCACCCTTCTTGGCGGTTCGGGCTATGGTGGTGAAATCTGGCTCGATGCACGAATCACCTACCGGACTGAAGCTTCCGTTACCGGTTTTGTTTCGGTATACGAAATTACCCGTCATCATCGAAAAACGAGTCGGAGCGCAAAGCGACGAAGCCGAGTGCGCATCCGAAAAACGAATACCCTCGTCAATCAGTCGATCGATGTTTGGCGTAGGAACAACCTCCTTCTTGCCAGTCCGCTCACGATGGTAAAAACCAATGTCACCGAGGCCAATATCGTCAGCCATGACGACGACGACATTAGGACGGGGTGAGGCGGAAGCGTGAGTGCCTGTAAATATCGCACAAAGAACAATCACGAGCGAAACCAAGGCGGGACGGCTTCTCCGAAGACGTCCATGATCGCCTGTTATTCTCACTTCGTTCGTAGATGTGTCGTCGCTCACGCTCCTCGGTACGGAGAAGTCGATCCACCCTAAAAGACTGCGATTCGAATTAGCACTACTTCGCATTCTTCTTCTCCTTTTTTGCCTTCTTTTTGTTCATCGCTGCTTGGGCGTTGAAAGTCGGGTGCGGGGCTTCGTTGTGCTCTGGTAACCACTCGCTGAGCTTCTTCTTGATCGAATCGTACTCGGGGTTGCTGGCGAGGTTCGTGAAATTCTTGGGGTCCCTCTTTTGATTGTAGAGCTCTTCCGAACCATCCGCATAACGGATATAACGCCAGTCCTTCGAACGAACGGCGTGGTTGTTCAGTTTCTGAGTACTGACTACAGCACGACCGGTGTCCATCTTCGGCTTCTTTAGAAGCGGCACCAAGCTCTCCCCATCTAGTGTATCAATCTCTCCGATACCGCAGAGTTCATTGAGAGTCGGGAAAATATCCAATAAGCTAACTGCCTGCTCACAGGCCTTGCCGACCTTGTACTTACCAGGGGAAGCAATGATAAACGGTACACGTGTAGTCTGCTCCCAAAGAGCGAACTTCTCCCAGTGTTCTTTTTGTCCTAGATGGTAACCATGGTCGGTCCAAAGCACGACGACGGTATTCTCCGCTAGTGGACCGTCGTCCAAAGCCTTCATCAAACGGCCGACCATCTCATCGGTAAAACTCACCGACGCGTAATAGCCCTGCACTGCATCCTTCCACTTGTCGCTATCGACAAGCCACTTGTGCCAGTCGCGGCGAGCCATCTTCTGACCGGCAGCGGGCACGTCGCCCAAATCGTTCTCTACGATCTCCGGCATCTCGATCTCGTCGATCGGATGCATGTCGAAATACTTCTTCGGAGTCCACCACGGGATGTGCGGACGGTAGATACCAACAGCGAGGAAAAGCGGTTGATCGTGTTCCTTGGAAAGCTGTTCGCTCGCCCAGTTCACAACCTTGGCGTCCGCCATCTCGTCGTCTTCGATGTCGAGAGCTGCCCAATCAAAACGTCCGCCGTAAAACTTCTTGTTACTGTTGGCTGGGATTTGATCTGGTTTCACTTCCCATGGCATCTGGCGTTCCTTGTTCGGGAAATACTCGTCCCAAGGATCGACATCCATGTAACCGGTGTAGCCACCGACGCTTAGGGTCGCGCTATGGTAGAGCTTACCCCCGCCCATGGTTTTGTATCCAAAGTTCCGGAAGTGATCCGGCAAGGTATCCCGGTTCTTCAGATAATTGTTTTCACGCCAATCCTGCTGGTTAGTGTAAACTCCTGAAGTTGACGGAGCGATACCCGTCATGACCGCAGCCCGCGAAGGATTACAGGCGGGAGCGGCACAGTGAGCGTTTGTGAAATACACTCCCTTCTTCGCCAACGCATCGATATTCGGCGTGTCCACCTTGGTCTCCCCTTTGAAGAGACCTGGTGTCGTATTCAGATCATCGATCGCGATGAAAAGCACATTTGGTTTATCGCCGGCACTCAAAGAGAGTGTCGCGAACATGGATGCTGCGAAGAAGAGCGATTTCACTATTTTAGTCCCTTGTTCTTCTTAACGGTTACATTCGAGCAATTGTCCTTTTGCTCGACGTGGTTCTCAAAATCGAAGCCTACCCATTCGTTGCCTACGATCTTAACACCGTCGCAGTAGTCGAGGTCGACCGCTGGCAATTGCTCGCCAACCGGATAGGTTTCCTCCTTCACAATCTTGTTTCCGCTTAGCACGAGGTTCTTGACGGATTTCGCGTGAACGAGCTGGCCATTGAAGCTCTTGATCTCGTTGTTGCTGAAAGTGACGTTCCAGTGGTATTGATCGTCGCCGAGACGCTGCTCAGGTAGCAGCATCGGCGAAGCGTAAAGCGGATAGCCCTGGCCGCTTCCGTATCCAATATTCTCAAACACGTTGTTCTTGATTACGACGTTGCGAACTCCGCCCGACTCGTACCAAGCCTTGTTGTCGCCTTCTATGAGGATGCCGTGCATCTGCGAGGAGAAGACGTTGTTTTCGATGATTACGTCACCCTTGGTAGAGATGAGAGCACTGCGAGCACGGTTGTCGCGCATGATGTTGTTGCGGAGTTCAACATCTGGATACCAAGTCAGGTTCTCGAGTGAAAGTGGTCCCTTTGGGTACTTCTTGGGAAGGTCCGTAACGGTGATCACCATGCGTGCTTCGTTGAGCACACGTACCTTTTCAACTTCGGTCTCATAGATCGGTAATACCGTCTCACGAGAAGTGATCATGAGCTTGTCACCCGGCTCGCAGAAAGTGAGGCCGACTTGCTGACGGTGGCTGATCTCGCAAAGCAGATCATTACCATCGAGCTTCTCGACGACCTTGATATAAGCACCGTGCACGTTGATCCCGTCGTCCGCCATGTGCTCGACACGGCAGTTTTCAAGCTTCACGAGGCCCTTACAGCCGAGGAAGTGAGTCGCGTCCGCACGAGTCGCGAGGATGCGATCATCCCTTGAGGTCACTACGAAACCATTAAGGTGAACATTATCCGCACGCTCAGCGATCAGAGCCATACCGCCACCCGCGTAAACGGTCACGTTTTCGATATAGGTGTCCTTGGTGCTGGAAAGGTGGATGGACTGGGCTAAACGATTTGTAGGTGCGTTGCCGTAGGTCGCGTAATGAGCGCCTACTGGCGGAGCTTCCTTGGTCGCGTTGGTCAACTGTACGCGAGTGTCGCTCAGTTTCTTGGCCTTAGCCGTGGTACGCTTGAGCTGGTACCGCTTGGTCATCCAGTACGGAGCACCGGTATTTGGATCATAGACGATGTTTTGCCCGATGAAGTCCTGCCAATTGTAGTGGTTCAGGTAGAGGGTCTGGCCCTTAACCTCGAAGCCATACTTCGATGGCGAAACCTCTGCCACGAACGTGTTCGTCTTCGGGTCACTTTTAATGACCTTAAACTCGTGATGAAACGGCGTATCCCAATCGATCGTGAAGTTCTTCAATACGACATCGTTAGAGCCTTCTACAGTGATCGGACAAATTCGGCCGTGAAACACGAAGGTCGAACCATCGCCGTCGAGCGTGAAGTCTTCGAAACCAAAGAGCGGAAAGGCGAGACGCTTGAGGCTGTTGTCGTGGTTCGTCACCGCACGGTACTGCTCAACCGCGTTTTCCGGTTTGAACTCGTAACGGCCTTTCGGGAAGAAAAGAGTGACCCCTTTCTCGTCCTGCAGCTCTTCAAGCAGAGCGTTGACTTCGTAGGAAACGTCTTTGCCGGGTAAGATACCGTGGTCGGCAACGTTAACGATTCGTGCTTGGACAAGCGGCGCCGCCAAAGCGACTGCCAGGATGCCGAGAAGAGGTCGTTTCATATCTATGTTTATCTAAGGGGTTGTAGCAGCAAATTGGTTACTTGGTGTGTGGAACTAGAATTCCAGAGGAGACTCCGGAGGAAGCTGAGCCTTGTTTACCTTACGCCAGTTGGTTAGCTCCTTAAGAAGCTTCTGGGTGAGTTCTGGATTCTCGGATACGAGATTTTTGGACTCCTTCGGGTCGTCGGCCAAGTTGTATAGCTCGAGAGCCCCATCTTTCAGGTACTGGATTAGCTTGTAGTCGTCCTTGCGGATGACCGAGCACGCACCGTGCTTGTTTTGGCTAGCGATGTGCCAGAAGAGCGGACGCTTCTTGAGCTTCTTAGGCTCGCCCTTGAAGAGACCAGTTATGGAGTCGCCATCGAGAATGCCATCGTAGTCGATGTCCGCGAGATCCATGAAAGTCGGGAAGAAATCGAGACCGGATATCGGGGTCTTGGTACGACGTGGCTTCATCTTGCCTGGCCAGTTAATGAAAGTCGGAACTCGGATACCACCTTCGTAGATGTATCCTTTTTTCCCGCGCAGGTTGTTGTTGAGGCCGACGTTCTGGCCGTTGTCGGAAGTGAAGAGGATCATGGTGTTATCACGAAGCCCCTTCTGCTCGAGGAAGTCGATGATGCGGCCCATATTGTAGTCGAGGTTCTCGATCATGGTCGCGAGCTCAGCGTCACGTTCACCTTGTCTGCCTTTTTGCGTCCCCTGCCCTGTGATGGGGTCGCCTGGCTTGTTGAGGTACTTTTCAACCATTTCCGGGCTGCGGCCACGGATTGGGCGGTGGACAGTGTAGTAGTGAAGATTGATGAAGAATGGACCATCTTCGTGTTCGTCCATGAACTCGATCGCTTCGTCGGTCAGACGGTCGGTCAACCACTCATCGCCCTCCTTATTTTCGAGGAACGGATTGCTGAATGGAGGGAAATAGCCGCCGGTCGGGTTTTTGTATCCATCAACTTCGAGTGCCGGGTCTCCACGGTAAGTACCCGCAACGTTCTTGAGATAGCCACGACCTTCCGGGTAGTAAGGCTTGGCGTGCTTCATGTGAGTGTCGTACCAGCTGAAATCCCATGGATCCGGTTGCTTGAGCTTTTCCTTGATCGGGAAGTCCATCTTGAGCTCTTCCAGAGGATACGGACCAACGAGGTGCCACTTACCGATGTGGATCGACTTGTAGCCGACTTCGGCCATTGGTTGGCTGTACATGGTGTGCTCGGTGCCAACGGTCCAACGAGAGAATACATTCTCCTGTTCATTTCCTTGCTCAAGTACTGGTACGGTGAATACGCCGGTACGGAAGGATTGCTTGCCCGTAGCGATCGCTGTACGAGAAGGCGAGCACGTCGGGTACATATACGCGTTCTCGAACACGACTCCGTCCTTGGCGAGCCCGTCGATAATCGGAGTCTCATAGTAAGTCGACCCATTGAACCCGACATCCGCGTAGCCAAGGTCATCAACGAGGACAAAGATGATATTGGGCTTCGACTTTGCGACAACCATTGAACTGCAAATCAGCAGTGTTGCCAGGAAGCTTAGTAGCTTTGATTTCTTCATAACGCTATGATTCGTAAATTCTCACCTCATGGAGTTTAGCATGCTTCGCTCCGTAGGTTTCTCGTAAAGTAATCCGAACAGCGGTCGCTCGTACTGGATCAAAAGCGAACTTAATTAGGCGTCGCTTGTTTTCAGAATTCGTTCCTACCGTAACCCACTTGCCCCGGACTCGAGCTTCCACTTCTAGCGATTTGAGCATCTCAACCGGGACCGTGTTCGTATACTTCTCGCTCAAGGTGTAAGTACGGCGAAGCATGAGATTCCGCTTTACGTTCGTATCACACTTAATCTCGACTTTGGAAAACTCGATTGGGTTCTCCCATTCGTATTGAACTTGTGCCGGTAATCCGTCCGACTTCCAGTGATGCGTTTCACCAAGAGCATCCCTTGAGTACCCATCCAAGAGGAGTTTGACGTCACCCGACTTTGTTGAGGACGCAAACGCAACGCTAGCAGTCTTAGCGAGGTTGTCGGGATCTTCTGCCGGATGATTAGGAATAAAAGCGTCATCCCTCATCAGTTGCTCCTTCAACTGGGTGAGATGCTTCTGGTACACACCGCGTGGCGACGTATTTTTCTCAATACAAATTGCGGCTGCCGTTCCCGCCGCTTGCCCCATCAACGCGCAAGTGCCCATAACACGTGAGGATGAGAGTGCTATGTGCGTTTGACTGATGTTTCTACCGGCGAAGAGTAGATTGGAGATGTTTCTCGAATATAGACTACGATACGGAATTTCGTAGATCTTAGTAAATTTGTCGTGAAAGTAGCTTGGTGGCTCTTCTAGATCTTCGATTCCACCCGGGTTGTGCTCATCCAGAGACCATCCTCCATAAGCTACAGCGTCTTCAAAATGTCGATACTCCGTAAGATCAGATTCGCGGAGTACATGATCGCCGATAAAGCGACGAGATTCGCGACGGCCAGGAAAAGACCCGACCCATTCAATGGCAAAATTCTCTGCTTCCGGGTACTTGCCGGAATTCTTTATGTAGTCCCAAACCCCATGGAGGTAGCCCATCAACTTATGACGATTCTTCTCAAGGTCAGCGATGTTATCGAATTCACTTCCTAACTCTACCCACCAAAAACCAGTGATATGGCTAGTAATGTTTCCCGGCTTAAAGCTCTTTTCCAGTCCCTTCAAACGATGGTGATGGGTCTTTTCTGCATCGAATTCGCGGACAAAAGAAGGCGGCGTGTAAGGAGTTGGCTTCCCCATGTCCTTTGCATGCAGGAGAATCGATGCCCCCATTTGCCAGCCATCCGCTTTTTCAGGGGCAAACTTTTCCTTAAACTCAGATTTCGCTTCTCGGCCCGTCCGATAAAGGGCTCCAGCAGTCGCAGCCAACATTCCATCGCCTGAACAATCAATAAACTGATCAGCTTTTATCGTGTATTCAGTTTCTGTAGTCAACTGCCAGCACCGAGCCGATTTGATTCGATCGCCCGTCATATTGGCCTTAATCGCCTGAGTATTCATCATGACTTCAAGATTAGGTTCCTGAGTCACAAAATCGTAGAGCACGTGGTCCCACATCGAATAGGATTCTTGCGGATTGAGAAAACGATTGTGGATTAGCATCTCCTCCACAATTCCTGTCTCGCGCTTGGCCATGCCATCCGGACGTTGGTGCGTCACACCGTTCATATTAACTCGGATCTCGCTTGACGCATTACCACCCAACACCGGGCGGTCTTGAACCAGAACAGTCTTCGCTCCATTTCTAGCCGCGGCTACCGCAGCGCACATGCCAGCCATCCCTCCTCCGAGGACGGCCACATCGTACTGAACCGTTTTCTTGCGGTCTGGCTTGATCCGTTTTCCAGAACCGAGCTGCAGCCATTGGTCTTCGTCACGGGTTCCACTGTATTCAGAATTTTGGGAGGCATTTGCCCCCATCGGAATCAAGCTCGCCGCCACAGCTCCTTTGGCTCCCTTCTTAAAGAAATCTCGTCTATTCATTTGAGGTGTCGTATTTAGTTTTAGGTTACGCCTTGCACCCGTACGGTTCCCGACAAGCTCGAGCTAATGCAATGATTTGCGGATCTCACTTTATCTTGGGCAATTTAATCACTGATGCAGGGGGGGGCTTTAAACGAGTTTCTTATCTCCTAACGGCACAAACATTGAAGGGGTCTACAGTCTACCTCTTCATGAAAGAGGGCTTCTGTGGGCTGGGTATGCGATTAGAAAACACCCCAACATTATACAATACGCGTCTATTGTACCCACTCTGAGGGTCATTTATCCGACCTTTATCGACCGAGGCTTTAAATAGATGTTATTGCGTCAAACATATGCCTGTTTGCGTCAGCAATTGCTCGATACAAAAGTTGTGTAAGAGCGAATTCCTAGTCCGCGAATTTGATGCGAAAAACGTAAGCCGCTTCACATGGCATGTGTTCGCCCGCTTCAATCACGAGGCCCTTCTTGCACTGCTTCCACTCGACTGGCTTCCCACCGCTCACGAAGAAGACGGAATCGATCTTACGCGAATCGTGTGGATTTCCTTTCGCAAGGGACTCGATCGTGAAGGAACCGCCTTCAGCCCATGCGAGTGAAGTCGCGTACAAGACTCCGTTTTTCTGGGTAAATCTTACGTCAGCCGCCACGTTGTCCGCATTCTGGCTTTCCGAGTGATGTCCGGCACTGACCTTGGTTGGCCCTTCGCCAAAGATCTTCCAAGGACGCGTTCCGTAGATCGCTTCGCCGTTGAGAGCGAGCCAATCGCCCATATCGAGCATGATTTCCCTGTCCTCCTGAGGAATGGTTCCATCAGCCTTAGGGCCGATGTTCAGGAGCATACAACCGTTCTTGCTCACGATGTCGATAAGCTCATCGAGAAGGTAATCCGAAGTCTTGTATTCCTCATCTTCGATGTACCCCCAGGACTTCACGCCCACTGCTGTATCCGTTTGCCAAGGAAGTTCGCGGATATCCGCCATACGGCCGCGTTCGATATCAAGCACGATCACATCCTCCGGAAACGATTCGTTCTTCATGTTCTTATCCTGGAAGACGACTTCCTTCCCCCAGTCCAAGCCTTTGTTGTAGTAGTAAGCAAGGATGGGCGCATGCACCGAATCGAAGCCGGGTTTGTCCAAGCCAAAGTCGAACCAGAGCACATCCGGCTCGTACTGATCAATGATGTCAGTCGTACGGTCCCACCAGTGATCAAGGAACTCTTTGGATGGCAACGCTCCCTTTTCTATCGGATTCCAATAAAGGTCCGCGTACTCTGGATCATTCGTATCCCAGTCTGGATTCTTCTTTGGATAGTAAGCCCGATTCAACGCGTAGTGCGAGGACGCTCCAAATTTCATCCCTTCCGAACGCACCGCCTCCGCGAGCAAACGCATGGTATCCTTCTTCGGCCCCATTTCCGCAACATTCCACCGCGTGTGTTTCGAAGCGTACATGGCAAAACCGTCATGGTGCTCCGCCACCGGGACCACGTAGCGTGCGCCCGCCTTCCTGAACAAGTGAGCCCACTCCTCGGCATCAAATTTTTCCGCTTTGAACATTGGTATAAAGTCCTTGTATCCAAATTCTCCCACTTTCCCATAGTTCTCCTCAGCGTGAGCGTAATGATTTACCTGGCTTTTTCCGGAGATGCCATCGATGTACATCCGTTTCGGATACTTTTCGCTCCCAAAGGCCGGCACGGCATACGGCCCCCAGTGTAGGAAAATGCCGAATTTAGCATCACGGAACCACTCCGGCACTTCGTAACGACTGCGGATCGAGTCCCAGTCCGCTTCGTAACGAAACTCTTCGGCTGCACTCTCGTCGCCAATGCAGAGAAGAGCCGAAAGGCTTAACGCTTGTTTTAAGGTTCGGGTAACTTGGGGAAGTATTCGCATAGTCTTAAGTGTAGGGTTAGTTGGTATCGAAAGTGCCTTCAAACCAGGGCTGCTGGTTCTCTTTCCAGATCTCGCGCTCTTGATCCGAATAGACCCATTTGGGCATCTGGTGCGTACTGGCCCATTGCTTCAGCTCGCCAATCATCAAGTTGAGGCGTTCCGGGTAGCGAGAGCTCAAGTCATGCTGTTCGCCGACATCCTGATCTATCCTGTAGAGACGCCACCGATTTTTCGAACGTACCGCTTTCCATTCGTTGATGCGTCCAGCGATGTCGGTGTAGTCAAGTCGATGGGAAACGACTGCGATCAACTCGTCGTGGTGTGGGTTTCGGTTTTGTAGGAGAGCGCCCCAGATGTCCTTTCCGTCAAGAATCTTGCCTGGAGGAATGTTTGCACCTGCCAGGTTGGCTAACGTCGGATAGAGATCCATCGTCAATACGGGATGATTGAATTTCCGCCCCGCTGGCAGCGACTTCGGCCAATGCCAAAACATCGGCACTCGAAACCCGCCTTCCTCTACGTCTCTCTTCTGGCCCCTTAGAGGAGCGTTGCTCGCTCCATTTCGTGGGATGCCTCCATTGTCGCTCAGAAAGATGATTAGCGTGTCCTCGTAAGCACCGTTTTCCTTCAATGCGCTTACGATCCTTTTCACGTTGTAGTCTACGCAATGCACCATTGCCGAGTAGGTGCGGGTTCGCCTATCTTCAATGTGGGAAAACGTCTCTAGGTCCTCCGCTTTTGCTTCCAATGGCGAGTGAGGAGCGTTGTAGGCGAGGTACAGGAAGAAGGGCTGATCGCGTTCGTTGGCCTCTTGAATGAAACTGAGAGCTTCACGTGTGAAAGCGTCCGTAAGATATTCCGTTTCGCGCACTTGTTTCCCGTTTCTCAGATGAGGCGTCGTGTTGGGAGGGATTTGTGTTTCTCCTGCTTTCACTCGGCGATCGTACTCGGCGAGGTATTTATCAGGGAAGTATTTGTGTCCGCCCCCTAGGTGTCCGTAAAACTCATCGAAGCCCCTTTGGTTGGGTAAATATTCATGCCCCTCACCTAGATGCCACTTCCCGATCGCTCCCGTGAAATACCCTGACTCTTTCAGTATCCGAGAAAGAAATACCTCCTCTGTCGATACTCCCCACTGGTGATTGAAGTATGGAATATTAAACTGTCCCCCTAAAGAATGGGGGCATCGCCCTGTGAGCAACGCAGCTCGACTGGGTCCGCAAACCGGATGTGCCGCATAAGCCGAGGTGCAGATGACTCCGCCCATTGCAAGTTCGTCCAAAGCGGGAGTGGGAATGGTCTTTGAACCGTTGAAGCCTACATCGGCGTAACCAAGATCGTCGCACAAGATGACCAGGATGTTGGGACGTGTCGATTTGCCGCTGCAGGACATCCCAAGGATACCGCAGAGAGACATCAACAAGACCGCAAGCCTGGAAATTCGATAAAGATTCATGAGCGGTTCATTCTCCTCTAGTTTGCATCAAACAGTTTCTCGAAATTCGGTAGATTGGGATTCCAATGCCGCCCTCGCTCCTGATCGTGTATCCACTTCGGCTCTACGTGCGTATCACTCCAAAAATTTGCTTTCGCTCTCAAAAACGTTAGCCGCTCCGGGTAGCGAGAGCTCAAGTCATGATCCTCGCCGGGATCGCTGGAGAGATTGTAGAGTTCCCAATCGCTACCGTCGTAGTTCGCTTTCCAGTTATCGACTCGGATTCCCACTTGGGTTGCATTGCCCTCGTACCGCATGGAAAACAAGGGCTCGCCTTCCCTCGCGCTTTCCCCTGCTAAAAACCGATCCCATATATCTACCCCGTCGAGCTGCTTCCCCGTGGGGAGAGAGGCCTTCGCCAACGACAAAAACGTTGGGTAGAAGTCCAATGCGGATATAGGATGTTCGTAGGTTCTTCCGGCAGGTACGACTTCGGGCCAGTGAAAGAACATTGGGACTCTGTGGCCTCCTTCCGCGGTTTCTCCTTTTTCTCCCCGCAGCGGAGCGTTGTTCGAACCGTACTTGAGCTTACCGCCATTGTCGCTAAGGAATACGATCAAGGTATTGTCATAAACACCTTTATCCACCAGGGCCCCGAGCAGTTGCTCGACTCCGCGGTCTACGATGTCAACCATGGCTGCGTAAACGCGTCGCTTCTTGTCAGGAATATGGGAGTAACGGGCAACATCCTCGGCAGGCGCCTCCATCGGACTATGCGGAGCGTTGTAGGCGAGGTACAGAAAGAATGGTTGATCCCTCTGGGATGCGTCCTCCACGAAACGAACCGCCTCTCTTGAAAAGGCGTCTGTCAGATACTCAGTCTCACGCACCTCTTGTCCGTTGCGTTCAAGCGGGCAGATATTGTCGACGATAACCTCCACCCCGGCTTTCAACTGCTTTTCGTAAGCCGCTTGGTATTTGTTTGGGAAATACTTGTGACCTCCTCCTCTGAACCCAAAGAAATCGTCAAAGCCGCGTCCGTTCGGCGAGTATTCGTCATTGGCCCCAAGATGCCACTTCCCTACGGCTCCCGTGTAGTACCCCGCTTCCTGCAGTACCTCGCTAATGAAAACCTCCTGTAGAGGGATTCCGAAGCCCACGACGGAATCGCTATTTCGCGGCAGATTGTATTGCGATCCGAATTCATGCGGGTAACGCCCCGTCATCAGGCCTGCCCGGCTCGGACCGCAAAACGGATGAACCGCATACCCCGAGCTGCAGATCGTGCCGCCTTCTGCCAGCTTGTCCAAAGCAGGCGTTTTGATATCGCTTGACCCGTTAAATCCCACATCTGCGTATCCAAGATCATCCGTTATGATGACAACGATGTTGGGCCTTCGGTCTTCCGAAAAAGCGAGAGCGGAGAAACAAAGAGATAAGAGGATCGAGGGTATGCGCATCATAACAGAATCGTGTTGAGGGATCTTGAAGTGTTCGGGGCTGGGCTCATCAAGGGAACCATGCCATAGCTTCTCTTTCTATTGCCTGAAGAGGAGGAACCTCACGCTGTATCGATACGAAGCCTCCCCTCTAGCGCTCCAGATACTCTCGAACCGGATCTAGCTGAGTCCAGGAATCCCAGGCTTCAGCCAAATCGGTTGGTTGATCTTCTCCTGGCGTACTCCGGCCCGATTGGATCACCTCCGCCAATCCCTTCTTGAGAGATTCCACAACCTCTGGATACTTTGCGGCGAGATTCACATCCTCCGTTGGGTCGTTAACCATATCGAAAAGTTGAAGTGGAGCCGCGTTCTCGATTGGTTCGTCTTTCCTAGGGTCGCCTCGATTCGACCCTCCAAAGTCGTCAAACATCACCTTCCACTTCCCTTGGCGGATTGAAAAGATCCCCTTGTCTGAATGGTGAACGACGACGCGTCCCTTGGCTTCTCGGATTTCCTTACCCTTCAGTGCAGGCAAAAAGCTCACACTGTCCTCCGCCATGTTGTCAGCAATGTCGGTATCCAAAATATCTACACAGGTTGCCATTAGATCCGTTGTGCAAATTAGTTCATCCGATCTCGTTCCCGCTTTGATCTCCGCAGGCCATCGCACGATGAACGGCACCCGGTGTCCTCCTTCCCAGTTCGTCCCTTTCATCCCGCGGTAGATCCAGCTGGAGTTATGTCCTTGCTCAGCCATCTCTTTAAATTCCGCCTTCGGTGAGGTTCCATTGTCCGCGGTAAAAATAACGATCGTGTTTTCAGCTGTTCCGGTTTCGTCCAGCGCTTTGAGCACTTCACCCAGCACCCAGTCTGACTCCATACAGAAGTCGCCATGCAAATTGAGGCCGCTCTTATTTAGGAATCTATCGCTCGGCACGATCGGCGAGTGCGGTGACGGTAGAGGTAAATAGACGAAGAAGGGACTATCCTTGTGCTTGTGTATCCATTCGCTGGTTTTTTCCGCAAGTTTGATCAGGACCTCCTGCTGAACATACTCTTTCGCTGCATACCCCGGTTTAGATGGCTGCGTATAGCCTCGCGCGTTAACTTCATCGAGGTTCTTAAGGACTTCCAATGTGCCCAGTAGCTTGTCGTTTTCAACATAGGCGTGCGGATCCATGTTGAGCGAGGCCGAGATCCCGAAAAAATAGTCAAAGCCGATACTGTTTGGTCCATTCTTGATCGGTCCCTTCGGATCCACGTACTTCCATGAAACGCGTTGAGAGGTCTTGCTAGGATCAGTTAAGGTCCAGTCCATACCGAGGTGCCATTTGCCGATACACGCAGTTTTGTAGCCTTCCTTCTGCAGTAGCGAAGCCACTGTTTCACGATCCGGATCGATCAAATGTGGGCTATGCCCACCTAGAACGCCCTGCTTCAAAGTCGGTGTGCGCCACGAATATCGCCCGGTCAGAATCCCATACCGTGTCGGTGTGCAAACCCCGGAGCTCGTGTGCCCATCCATGAATGTCATGCCCTCCGCAGCGAGCCGATCCAAGTGCGGTGTCGGGATTTTCGAATTTTTGTTGTATGCGTGTACATCACCCTGCCCCATGTCGTCGGCAAGGATGTAGATGATGTTTGGCTTGGATGCATTTGCAGAAAGAGCAAAAGCAAGGGTAGCTAGGAGGGTTGTAAGAAAACGTCTGTAGTTCATATTGAGCGCTTATGGGGTTCTTAACTCATACACTATACATCCCTCGTCTATTCGGGAGCTTCCGAGGGATGAATGACCGACAAGCCTTGCGTATCCTAGATATAGATACGGGTTGAGCGAGGCATCAGTGCGGTGGGGCTAACTCAATCCGAAAACTTGATACGGAAAACGTAAGCTGCCTCGCAGGGTTTTTCGCTGCCCGCATCGATTCGCAACCCTTTCGTTGTCTGCTTCCACGCTGCGGGCCTTTCTCCGCTGAGAAAATGAACCGATTCGACTTCACGCTCTTCGTACGGATTGCCTCTCGCCAATGACTCAATGGTGAAACGACCTCCATCTGGCCAAGCGAGCGAAATGGCGTAGAGCTCATCCTCCTTTTGAGTAAAACGTATGTCGGCCGCTACATTGTCTGGATTCTCGTGCTCGGAGTGGTTTCCCGCCTGTACTTCTGTCGGTCCTTCTCCAAAGATCTTCCAAGGGCGAGTCCCGTAAATTGCCTCCCCGTTACGCTTCAGCCACGCACCCATTTCCTTGAGGATTCTCGTCTCCTCCTCAGTGATCGTTCCGTCGGCCTTTGGCCCGACGTTCAGAAGTAAACAACCGTTTTTGCTCACGATGTCGATTAGCTCATCCAGGAGGTAGCCAGAAGTCTTGAATTCCTGGCCTTCTACATAGCTCCAAGTGTCCTTGCTTGTGGCTGTATCGGTCTGCCAGGGCAGATCTCGAATGTCGGACATTCGACCACGTTCCAGATCTAGCACGATCAGGTCCTCAGGAAACGATTTCACAGAGGTATCATGAAAGAACTTACCGTTCACGCGTGAAGTCTTGTTCATGTTCTTACCTTGCAGCACCACTTCCTTGTCCCACTCGAGCCCCTTGTTGTAGTAGTAAGCCAGAATTGGCTTGTGCACCGACTCCCATCCGGGTTTGTCGAAACCGAAATCGAACCATAGGAGGTCGGGTTCGTAGTTGTCGATAATGTCGGTCGTCCGTTTCCACCACCAATCGAGAAACTCATCGCTAGGAGCGTCCTTCGGCTCGTCTGCCTTCCAGTACAACTGCCAGTTCTCAGGGTCGTTGGTATCCCAAGACGGATCCTTTTTTGAATAGTACCGGCGATTCACGGCCAGATGAGACGATACCCCAAACTTCAATCCTGCCGCACGCGTCGCGTCGGCCAACTCACGCAGCGTGTCACGTTTCGGCCCCATCTTTTTCGCGTTCCACTTCGTGTGCTTTGAATCGTACATCGCGAAGCCGTCGTGGTGCTCGGCGACCGGTACGATGTATCTTGCTCCAGCTTCCTTGAACAACGCGACCCACTCTTCCGCGTCGAACGCCTCCGCCTTGAACTGAGGAATAAAGTCCTTGTATCCAAAATCTGACTGCGGTCCGTAGGTTTCTAAGTGGTAGTCGAAGAGCGGTTCGCCCTTCTTGGACTTCCACCCTTCATAGTACATGTACTTTGGATACTTTGTGACGCCGTAGGCCGGTACGGTGTAAGGCCCCCAATGAAGAAAAATTCCCAGTTTCGCATCCCTGAACCACTCGGGAACTTCCCAGTGACTGCGAATAGAATCCCAATCGGCTTCATAGCGAAACTCTTCCGCCTCAAGTGATGAAATTGCAGTGGCGGCAAATGCAAGCAGTGGTAGAAACTCCTTCATAGCAGTAAATTCCTTTTGTGGGGTATTCATGAGCAAACGCTCGTTTTTCGCTCTCTACCATACTATGCGTGTCTATTCAGACAACTCTGAGGGGTATACGTCCGACATACGAAACCTAATGTGTTTTATCCATAAAACTGATACGTTCTGAGTTGCTGGTTTCAGCCCGTTCAAGGCTCCACGCCAGGACGCAGAGTCCGTGCGTATTAGCTGAGTGACGTATTTGCGTATATTAAATACGCTCTAAGATATAGCCGTTTTTCTCATTTGAGCGTAATTTTTCTTCGTCTCTCCTCCCTCCAATCTTATAAAGACAGAATACCCCCAACCGCCCCACACCCGCCTCGTGCTTCCGAGAATTCACAAGCTGTCGCGTTGCGGACTCTTTGCAGGTCTGCCCCGAGCCCTCGTTTTAGCTCTACTTCTAGTAGGGGCGACCCAGCTTGCGTGGGCGCTCGAGCCCTATGTTCCGCAAGTAGAAGTCTCGCTTGAGGAAGAGTGGCGCTGGACAAAACTTGAGGCCGCTTCTGGCTTGAACATTCGAGACGCTGCCCTGGGGCACAATGGCGAGGTGTGGTTTTATCAGGGTGCGACAGTCTATCGATACGATGGGAATCGACTCGATCCTTTCCCGATTACCGCAGAAGGCTCGGGAGCGAGTCATATCCTGGCTGCCTCCGACGGGCACGTATACGCGTTGTCTGGAAAGAACTTCGTGCGATTCGACGGTGATGGCTGGAGGGTGATTTCCCAGCTTGATGAGCGAAACAATCGCATCCACCACATTCGAGAAAATGGAAAACGTGAGCTTTGGTTCGCGAATGCAGACCGGCTGGTTCGCTATGATCTAGAAACGTCGCGGCGAGACGAATTCCCCTGGGACTTTAGAGACCCGCTCTCCTTCGTAATCGACCACAATGGGAAACTGTGGCTCTCCGATCGCGAGTCTCTCGATGTGGTGGTGCTTGACCTTGAGCGTGCCACAGAGGCCGGCATCCCCGAGCTACATCGATTTAGCAGTCTCTCTCCAGCAAACACGCCTCGCCTCGAGTTGGACAGTCAAGGGCGTGTTTGGGCCCTCGATTTTCACGGATTTGGTCACAGCCTCTTCGAAAACTACACCCGAAAAGAGGTTTCGGTTGAAGACTCAACCGTCCTTACGAGACCTCGATGTATGGCCGAGGTCCCTCAAGGGAGATATTGGTTCGGGAGCAATCGTAGCCTGATAGAGCTTAACGAGGGAAAGTGGAAGGTGCATAACGCTCGCGACACCAAACTTCCGCTGCCTGTGAACTTTGTTGTCACTCTCCCTGGAGATCGACTACTGGCCGGAGGCATCAACGCCGATGTCTACTTGATCGATCTCTCGAACGATCGTTGGGCGGCTTACGACGACCTGAATTTTCAATGCGAAGACCATCAGGGCAACGAGTGGTTTATTCACCACGACGGGCGTATCATAAAGCATGATACGTCAGTCGGACAATGGACTGCATTCGACACAAGCGATGGCACCATCGATCACCCCAACAGTATCATATGCTCAAGCGACGGTACCCTTTGGGCGTCAGGATCACACCAAGATTTCACCGCTCTCTCGCGTAACGATAGCGGACAATGGGAGCGATTCGAATTCCCACGGCTCGGTCGAATCTTCAGTCACCTCGCAGCCAAGGAGTTAAACGACGGGTCCTTAGTTTTTGGA
Organism: Pelagicoccus mobilis; assembly: GCF_016595505.1. Taxonomy (GTDB): domain Bacteria; phylum Verrucomicrobiota; class Verrucomicrobiia; order Opitutales; family Opitutaceae; genus Pelagicoccus; species Pelagicoccus mobilis. The sequence goes on from NZ_JAENIL010000004.1 coordinate 64,406, forward strand.
AATGGGGCTTCGCCGCTTTACCTAGGCGACCTCCCTGGGGGCGCTGTTTTCTATAAAAACGGCGTCTTTACGCAACGAAAAGGGGGGCTGGATAGACATGTGCTTTTTCCTGAACGCATCGCCTGTATCGACGATACCTCGGAAGGGGATTTGTGGATCGGGGTTGGCAGCTTGATGCAGATCCGCGCAGATGGTTCGATCCAGAGCTACAACTCTCCCAATCCGAATCGTCGCTGGATCGATCAAGTCTTGATTGACAAGGAAGATACGGTGTGGGTCGCAATCGGCGGTCTTGGCCTTTTTGAGTTTGATGGTAAGAATTGGACGCCACATACCGCGATGGACGCTGTCGCCAGCAAAGAAGTCGCCCATATGCTGGAATCGAAGGACGGCCAGCTGAAGGTATTGTCCGAGGAAGGGGTGAGCCAGTTTGACGGGACCTCTTGGATCAGCTGGAAACTCCCTCATGATGTACGTTTTCTGCGCGAAGAGCATATCTTACGTGAAGACAACGACGGAGCCTTGTGGGTAAATTTTTCGTATCGCCCTTGGTTGCTTCAGGGGAAGCGACAGGAGTCCCGCGCTAACTGGTATCGAACGATCCGATACAAAGGAAACACGATGTCACCCGAAACGTCCTTGATAGACAGGGACCAGGAGTTGCCGGAAGGCAGTCGCCTTACCTTTCGATGGGAAGGGCATGACGCCTGGAACGAAACGCCTTCAGACGAGCTTTACTATTCGTGGCACTTCGGTGATGGAAATTGGTCCCCCTACTCTCGCCAGACCAGCGTCGTTGTGGACAAGGTTAAGGCCGGTGAATATCGATTCGAGGTCAGAGCGATTGACCAAGACATGAATGTCGATCCGACGCCCGCGATCCTAACCGTTCAAGTCGTGCCGCCGCTCTGGAAACGTCCCTGGTTCATTTTTGTAGTCGCTGCTACTGTAGTGACGATCTTGGTACTTGTTTGGGCTCTGTTAAAGGCCCGTGTGCAATCGGCCATAAAGGTAGAAAGCTTCAAACTCGAGTTCTTCACCAACCTTTCCCACGAGCTCACCAACCCGCTTGCAGCGATCGTTGCCCCTCTGGAAAACGCGCTTCGCCAGGAATTGCCGGGTAACTTGCGCCGCAACCTGAAGATAGCCCTGCGCAATTCCTGGAAAATGAAAACGCTTGTCAGCCAATTGCTCCAATTCCGGAAGGTGGAGCTAGGCATGGCTCGCTACACTCCGGCTCTTGGCGAGATCATGGGCTTTGTCAAAGATGCAGTTGAATGTCAGGATCCGTTGCTGTCTGAGAAAAACTTGTCCGTAGTTATCAAGACATCACAGCCGCATTTCAAATGCGGATACGACGCGGACAAGCTTCAAAAAATAGTCGATAATTTGGTGTCGAACGCGATCAAGTACTCCACGGAAAACGGCCAGATACGCGTCAAGGTAGATGTCTCTTCGAACGAAGGGCATGATGAAATTGTGCTTACGGTGGAAGATGAAGGGGTTGGCATCCCGAAAGACAAGATCGAGAGCGTCCTTAAACCATTCTATCGCGTGGGCGATCATCCTGAAAAGCAGGAAGGGTTTGGCATCGGGCTCGCGCTCGTAGAGCAGCTCGTTTCGCTCTGCGGAGGCCGTTTCGATCTAGAAAGCCCGATCAAAGACGGGCACGGCACGCGTGCCGTCGTGCACTTCCCAGTCGTCAACGACAAGGAGCTTCATCACGAGATTGAACTCCACGATGAGGAGGAGCAAATCGCTTCCGATTCGAAAGAGGATTCGAACGCGAACCGAGCCAAGATTCTGCTTGTGGAGGACAACTCTGACCTCCGCCTGTTCATGCGCGAAGCTCTTTGCGAGCGCTACGACACCTTCGAAGCTGAAAACGGAGAAGAAGGACTCAAACTCGCTCACAAGACTGACCTCGATCTCATCATTACCGATATCATGATGCCGGTCATGGATGGTTTTGAGCTTTGCCGCCAACTGCGTAGCGACTCTCAAACGTCCCACATCCCGATTATCGTCCTCACGGCGAAAGGGGCGAATCGCCACCGGATCACAGCAGCGGAGCTAGGGGCCGACGCCTATTTTTCCAAGCCCCTGAACATGCTGAGCTTGATCGCTCAGATCGAGAACGTGCTTAAAATTCGACGCGAGCTTAAGCAGCGCTTTTCCGAACAGCTCGTTATCGAGCCAACCGAGGTCACAGTCACCCCTTCTGACGAAGCTCTGCTCCGAAAGGCAATTGAGCTCGTCGAGGACAACATCGAAGACGAAAAATACACCGTTATCCAATTTTCCAAAGACATGGGAATGAGCCAGCCAAGCCTGTGTCGCACTCTAAAGGGCCTGACCGGCCAAACGCCCAACCCCTTCATTCGCAGCCTCCGCCTCAAGCGTTCGGCACAGCTCTTGAAGTCCGGTAATTTCACGGTATCGGAAGTGCTCACTCAGGTTGGTATCCCGGACCAAAGCTACTTCAGCCGCATCTTCAAAAAGGAGTTTGGAGTTTCGCCTTCGCAGTACGCTCACCAGGAGCAGGACAAGACGAGCCAGCTGTAAAGGATCGTTTGTAGAACGGCTCTCTGTCGGTCCGATTAGGAATTCTAGATTGGGTTGGGTGCATTCCGTGTCCGTTGATCGAGCAAACGAGGCAATAGTCCAAATGTAACAGCTATCGATTGGAATCCTATCTTCTTTCGCTTGGACAAAATCGCATACAGGGAAAGAGAACAAAGGGTCTTACGTCTGCTAGATCGTTTTTTATCAATACTTTATGAGGTCCAATAAATTATCCATATCCTATCCGATTCTGTCCTAACGATTTTGAAGACGAATGTGCGATAGTTGATACAGCCTGACTACCAAAGGCACCTCAACGAACCCAATGCCCCTACGATCACCCCGATAAGGCCATACGGTCTCAATAGGTTCAGGGGCGTGAAGAACCTACAAACGCATACCCGATATCCATATGGAACGAACCCCGACAAACGAAGCTGTTGCATCAGCTTTTAAAAGACGCGCGCTCGCCGCTTTTGCAGGCGCCCTCCTCATCCTGCCGCTTCAAGCACAGGACGAAGATGATGAAGTATTCACGCTCTCTCCATTTACAGTAACAGGAGATGAAGAAGGCGGATACCGTTCGACCGAGACGATGGCAGGCACTCGCCTTCGTACACAAATCAAAGATACCCCGGCAACGCTGAGCGTTCTGACTGGAGACTTCCTCGATGAACTCGGAGCTACCGATATCGCATCCGTTGCGGAATTTCTCCCAAGCACTGAAACCTACGGCATTGTCGGCGTTCAGACTGCCGGCAACGAGGTGAAGGCTGGTAACAGCATCTCGGTTCGCGGTTTCCGTACCGACACTCGTACACGTAACTTCTTCCGAACCGAAACGGGAACGGACAGCTATCTGACGGACCGCATTACCGCGGCTCGTGGTCCGAACTCCCTCCTCTTCGGTATCGGCAATCCGGGCGGCTCTATCCTAATTGGTACCAAGCGGGCCCACTTCGGAGGCAATGACGGCAAGCTCGAGCTTCGCTACGATAGCACACGTGACGGTGGGCATCGCGCAGTCATCGACCAGAACGTCGTTCTCCTCGAAGATAAGCTAGCCTTCAGAATCGCTGCGGTGGATGAAGAGCTCGATGGTTTCCGCGAGCCGGAAGAAACTAGCCTCGATGGCAAGTTCGCCACACTCACCTGGCAACCGTTTGCGGATGGAAATTCCGTAGTTCGCTTCAACTACGAAAACGAAAAGCGTCATCGTGTGATCGCTCGTCCTTGGGCGCCGTATAACTACTTCCAGAACTGGTTGGATCAAGGGGCGCCGTTGTACGATAATTTCAATGACGCACGCCCCGGCAACCGTCCCAGCACCAGCAATCCATTCGTTCGTTGGGAAAACCGAATCGTTAACCCGATCGACCAGGACAACATCACAGCCTACCGCACCGCACGTGGTGGTGGCGTAAATGGATACGTCCTCTCTTCCGGTCCTATCGTAAATGGAGTTGAAGAGAAAAACGTAAGTTTGACCGAAGACTTCGTTGCGCTCAACCCGATCGACTTGCTCACCGACCACTTCGCGAACGATGGAGACGACTCTACATCGATCGACACCTGGCTTGCTGATCTAGGAGACGCCGCCGGCATTCCTCTCTCTTTTCAAGGAGAAGAGCTCGTCATCCCTCGCGAAACCTGGTTCTCAGGCGATCTCGACAGCTATGATTCGAGCGTCGAGGCTATGTCCGCTTTCTGGGAGCAGCGCTTTGGAGACAACTTCTTCATCGAGCTCGCAGGTAATAAGGAAAACGTGGATACGCGTAACCTCGTAATGCTCCGTAACAACGAGTATGCGATTACTTACGATCCAAACCTCTACCTGCCAGACGGTTCACCAAATCCCTACGCTGGCATGCCATTTGTCGGCGGCCTAGCGAACCCGACGGATCAAACCACCAACCTCGATTCAGAAGAGTACCGCTTGACTGCGACCTACAAGCTCGACTTCACCGACAAGTCGGACAAGTGGGGTGGACTCTTTGGTCGTCACCAGCTCTCCGCTCTCGCTAATCGCTACGAGCGCGACTACCTCACCGTTCAAAAGCGCCCAGTCGTTTACGAGTGGGACGGACGCAATAACCACAGCCCTGGAGGAGGACGCGTTAACCACAACAACGCCAAGCTCGGCGGTCGCTACTACCTACAGCCAAACAAGCAGCCATACATTCCAGAATTTTGGACACCAATGCGTGGCGAAGGTACTGTCGGAAAATCCGACTGGGCTGATCTGCAGTACTTTTCCGACAACACAGTCATCGACTCCTACGCCATTGGCACGCAGAGTTTCTTCTTCAATGATCGCCTCGTGCTTACCGCTGGTATCCGCGAGGATAAGCTCGACGTAGAAAATGGCACCAAGGTTCGTTTCACAGGAGCGACGGCTGATTCTTCAATCGGAAACCACGTTGGAGAGCTCGACGTTCCCACCTCTCGTGTCACCCTCGACATTCCAGGCGAGCGCAGCTGGACCAACGAGTCGTACGGTGCGGTCTACCACATCATCAACAACAAGAAGGACAGTGCTGTTAACACGCTCAGCGTTTTCTATAACACAGCGACGAACGTAAGCGCCGACCCGAATCGCGTCGACATTCGCTACCTCGAAGTGAGCCCACGTAACGGCGACGGTGAGGATTACGGAGTAAAGTTCTCACTCTTCGACAACAAGCTCTCCGGCACCTTCACCCAGTTCTCGACTACCATGTTGAATGACTACCGCAACTCCGCTCTCGGTGTATTCAGTCGTAGTGGAATGGGTGGTTTCGGTCCGATCTCTGAAGCTGTTGACCTCGGTCGCTATGAACGTGCCGAAGGCTCGTCTATCTCTTGGGCGCCAATCTTCGACCAGACAACTGACGGAAAGGAAGTCGAGTTCGTTTGGAATCCTACCAAGCAGCTTCGTTTCCGCGGCACCTATTCGACAATGGAAAGCATTCCGTCACGCTTCGGCGAAGACATCCAAGAGTACTACGACGAAGTTCGTCCATTGGCGGTAGCATGGCTCGCAGAAAACGGAAACCTTAGCCTTCCAGAAGGCTTCGACCCCGGCAATCCAACAGCTGAGGAGCAAATCATCCTCGATACGATGGATCTCGCAGAGCGTATTGAACTTGGAATGGCAGAACTTGATGTTCAAGTGCCACTCAAGCTAGCCTACAACGGCGTGCCCGTCGCCGGTCTCCCTAAGGAGCGTGCTTCACTCGCCACCTTCTACAGCTTCGCGAAGGACTCCAAGCTCAATGGATTCGGTGTGGGAATGACCTATACCTATCGCTCGGGTACCGCGGTCGCATTCGAGACCGACGACAACGAAGCGGCTAACTTAGATAACGCGCTTATGGCTGATTCCCAGTCATCCATGGGACTGACCGTTTCCTACCGCCGCAAGCTCTCCGGCGACCGCCTCGACTGGAGGCTTCAGCTAAACGTCAAGAATCTTCTCGACGATGTTGATCCAATCCTACTCGACGGTGTTTGGGATCGCACAACCGAGCAGTTCCTTACCAACCGCAACAAGATGGTCGCTCCACGCTCCTATGCGGTCACTAGCAGCCTAGCGTGGTAGACTTCACGAGTTACTACAGAGTTTAAAACAGCATCATCACGGGCACGCGTGGTTAAACCTGCACGTGCCCGTTTTTCCCAAAACCATATATCCAAACAACAACCACAGATGGCCTACGTCATCTATCTTTTTCCGTGTTACGTTTTCACTCGAAAATGATCAGCAGCACTAAATTTCGAAACGCAGCGGCACTCGCCCTAAGCCTAATTGGCTTCTGTATCCCAACAGAAACTACGCTAGCCGCGAAACAAGAGCGACCAAACATCCTCTGGATTACGATCGAGGATTGGTCTACCGATTTATCCTGTTATGGCACTCCGGGAGTCCACACGCCACATGTCGACAAGTTGGCCTCCGAAGGGGTTTTGTACAAAAACGCCTTCACTACCTCGCCTGTCTGCTCGACATCTCGATCCGCGATGATGACCGGTTTCCACCAGAATTTCATCAACGCCAACCAACACCGCCTGCTCTCCGAGCAAAAAGAGCCTCTGCCCTATGGTATAAAGCCCATCCCTCACCTCTTTGCTGAGGCTGGATACTTTACCGCTCTTATGAGTTGGAAGACGGACTGCAACTTCGAGCCGTTTTCTCGTGAGGAACTGTTCATGGGTGACGACTGGTCAGATCGAGATCCTGGGCAGCCCTTTTTCGCCCGTATCACTTTTGGCGGTACACATCGCAGCTGGAATCGGGATCCTATCCGGCCTATTGACATCTCGGATGTCGAAATCCCCCCATACTATCCAGATACGCCCTTCATTCGACGAGATTGGGCCAACGGGCTTGAGCAGATGCAACTCGTCGACCGCGAGGTCGGCGCCTTGCTAGAGCGCCTCGACGCGGAAGGCTTAGCGGATAATACTATCGTTTTCTTCATTGGCGACCACGGACGCTGTCACATCCGCGGCAAACAGTTCCTCTACGACGGAGGTATCCGAATTCCAATGATCATGCGTTGGCCAGGAAAGGTCGAACCGGGCCAAACCTCGGACTCGATGGTTCAGTCGATCGATATCTGCGCCACGATCCTCGAAGCCGCAGGAATCGAAGCCCCAATTCCGCTCCATGGGAAGAGCCTCTTCAGTGACGATGTAAGAGATCGTAGATACGTTTTTGCAGCTCGCGACAAGATGGATCAAACCCATGATTCCATGCGGGCTATCCGCTCCAAGGACTACAAGCTCATCCTGAACCTCATGCCTGAGCGCCCGTACTGCCAATACAACAGCTACAAGGAAGGAGCGTATCCAGCCTTGGCCGAGCTAAATGTGATGAACATGAAGGGACTGCTCACACCAGAACAAGCCGCCTTTATGGCCCCTACCAAGCCGCGCGTAGAACTCTACGATCTGAATGAAGACCCGCATGAAGTCACAAACCTCGCAAACAATCCAAAGTACAAAACGGTCAAGAAGGAGCTTCTGACCACCCTGCGTAATTGGCGAAAGAATGTGATCCGAGACCAAGGGGTTAGCGAGGAGTTTAGAGCTGGAAGCGTCTACCCGCCAGAAAAGCCGAATGGCTCAGTCGATGTGTGGGTCAATGCCAATAAGGACAATTACGATTACCTGGAGCATGGTTGGCCATCGTGGTACCCGACTCGCAGTCTCGAGGAATGGGAAGACGCTCGTGCCAAATGGGGTCCCTATGTCTTCCGTGGTCCGGCCGAAGAAATCGACCGCCCTGAAATCGCGATCAGCAAAAAGAAGAAAAAGAAGAAGAAAAAGCAGCCTCCTATAAACCTCTCTCAAAATTAGGGCATCGCAATGCTAACTAGAAGGTGAGACTCTTCATCAAGCGTCTCGCCTTTTCTGTATCCACTCTACAATGAAGTCCACTCTTCGATCCTCACTGGTGCTTCTCTTGCTGGCAGTCGCCTCGGAACTTCTGTCTAACGACCTTATCCCCGGCGATACGCTTAGAATCGTCGCAGAGGGCGACACAGGGTTAAGCTATCACGTGTATGTTCCAAGCAACTACGATGAGAAAACTCGACCTCCGCTCCTGATCGCTTTCAGCCCTAGTGGCAACGGAAGTGGTATTCTCAAGAAACTAAAGGGCGGAATCGAGGAGGCAGGGTGGATTCTCGTCGGGGTGGATCAGCTAAAGAACGGAATGAAGGATCCTCTTCTCGCGCGCAAGATGGAGGACGAGCTGCTTGATGATGTCTTTAGCAGGCTTCCGCATAATCCTGAGCGCGTTTATCTGGGTGGCTTCTCGGGTGGAGCTTGGCGGGCGTACCATCTCACGACGCGTCGCCCTGAATCATTTGCTGGGATACTGGCCTATGGTGGATGGCTAGGTGGGACCGAGGAACAGGAAAAGCCTTACCGTAGCGGGATCTCGGTGGCCATGATAAACGGCACTCATGACCGGGGCGCGAACGCATGGATGCCTATAGATACGGTTTCTCTCCGAAAGAGGCAAATCACCGTAAAGCACTTCGCATTCCCGGGCGGACATAGCGTGGCTCAAGTCGAAATTACGAAAAGTGCTGTAAACTGGATGAACGAAGAATGGGAACGGCGGGCAAGCGGTGGAGTTTGGACAGGTGCAAATTGTCTGGATCTCCTTTATGTTGGCGACCATCCTGCAAGATCAAAAGCGTTCACCGAATTTCTTAAGCCGCACTTTCGAACAGTGACCGCGGCGGAAGCTGATAAGCTAACCCTCGAACTCGCGAACGAAGCCGACGTTTTGCTTTTGGACCAACCGGTCAGAACTTTGCCTGACAACTTCACTAAGGCCACCTTGCTCACACCAAGAGCGTCAGAGGAAACGGCTCGCCGATACGGATCAAAATACAAACGGACCTCAGAAGCGAGCTTGGGCTCGATCGGAATCCATTTAGAATCGCTAGAGGATTGGACCTTTCGAGACACTCAACAAAACCACTTGATCTCCTCGCGTGCCTTTAAGGACAGCGAAGACTCGCAGATCATCGTATCGAAAGGAGAAGAAGGCGCCCTAATCGTTCGAGAAGCCCACCGCCTCTATTGGGGGTGGGACGCCGTGCCCTCTCAGTTGTCGAAAGGAGGACAGGAGGCACTTATCGAAATGCTATCGTGGATCTTCGAGTTTAACGGTCATCAACAAAGCGTGTTCGCAAATCTCACTACTCGGGAGAGAATGCGAGCAATGCTCGATCAAGACGGTGTCGACCTTCAAACGCTTCGTAGCTCTTTCGCCCCTTCTGTTCTCGAGCAGCATGGCGAGACCATTGAAGCGCTTCGCCGTTTTTTCGCTGAAAACGGACCCTACCTCGTTATCCGCCAAGGCAGCGGATTGCTTGAGCTCGATGAAAACGCTAAAACGCTTGGAACTCCAAACCACAGAGTCGACTCGATTGAGAGCTGGATCAAACTCCTTTCGGACGAAACAAAAAGCAAAACAAGTATCGGCCTTTTGCACAGGTATACAGGAAAACGGATACGCAAAAATCAAAAACTGTGGCGAGAATGGTTTGCAGCATCAAAGGAGCACCTGAGCTTTCGAGATGACTTGGGATATCGCTTTGTTTCCTCCGCCTCGGGACCATAAAAAGAGAGCGCTTCTATGGGGGAAGCTGGACGCCCCTCGTGTTAAAACACCTAGATCATAAGCGGACTTTCTAGGTAGGTATCCAGAAATTTATGCCTCCGTGTTGCGTAAAACCGATTTAGGAGCTAGTCTCTACCAATCTCGTGAAACGAACGCTAACAGTCCTATGTCTGTTTGTGCAGACTGTATGTGCCGGCGAATTCCAGGAGCTGTACAACAGCCTCGCGACTGAGGGTGAACTGTCCTCAGATTCAAAGAAGGAGTTCTTCAACCGACTCACCAAAGACTTGCCTTACGAAACAGAGTTAGATTTGGACGGGGCTAAGTTCCGTGCGTGGTGGGAGGCCAATAATTCATACTCTCTTTCGTCATTAAAAAACGAAGGTAAGTACATCGCTTTTCAACTCGAGGATAAGTACCTGATCGGTAACATCTTTCATGCTGACGTGCCGTTCACCTTCGATGATCTGAATCACTATTTGACTCATGTTATTGGATACAGGCACCTTAAGTATCAATCGATCAAGTCAGAAGGACTGGAGAGATCCCGAGACGTCGCCTATGTCGATTACGAGAGCCTTGTCTACGGGATGCGCATGAATCGCGAATCTTTGAGTTCTGAGTATAAACAATATCTGGATACGCAGCTTGAGATATCGGATGACGCCTCTAATCAGTTCGAAATGCTGGTGATCCGATATCGGGAAAAGACTAAGGTCTCTTCTCGTTGATTCGAACGAGTCGCCTTAGAGTTCCATTTTTACGCCGGTCGCGAGGCTCCACGGGGCCTCTTGATAACGCGTAGAGCGGAACGGAACGCCTTCGTAAGTTTCGTAGGACGAACCACCCATCTTGTTCTCCCACTCGAAATAAAGTCGCGTTTTATCCTGCACCTTGTAGCTGACCATGAGGTCCATGCTGTCAGATGGAACGCGATAACGATCCTTTGCTGGGTTGCTATCGACCTTGTAGATCACGGTGTCGCTGTGGGCGAACTTCAGTTGAGCGAACACTTTTCTGGTCTCGTAGTTTAAAGCCAAACGCATTCGGCTATCCGGACTGTTAGTCTTTGGAAGAACCTCGTCAGGACGAAACGGATACACGAGCTCAGTCTCCTGTTGAGTGTATTTTGCGTTGAGTGAGAAGCCCTCCGGGAGCAAAACGAGGTTTACTGGTTGATTCCAGCTTACGGACAAGCCGCGGATCTGGGCGCTTGCGTTGTTTTCCTGACGTTCCAGCTCATAGCCGTCGTAAACGCCGCCAGAGACGATGCTTTGATGAGCGAAGATCACGTCTTCGACGGCACGATCAAAAAGCTCAACCGATACCATCGCACCCGGACCGACGTTCATATCCAGCGACATGTCGAGGTTGCGATACAAGGTTGGTTTCAGGTCCGGATTGCCTTCTGAAATTTCCTTGTCCTCTACGTCGACTCTTCGATAGGGAACAACCTCGCCGTAGGAGGGCCGGTCGATGGTATTCGTATAAGAGGCGATCAGGGTGGCCCAATCGTTCCACTTGTAACGCATTTGCGAGTTCGGGAAATAATTGACGTATCGATTGTCACCGAACGTGGGCTTGGTATCCAGATATACGATCTCGTCCAGATCTCCGTCCGAATCCTTGTCGTTCAAATCCTTACCTAGCAGCACTTCGTTGCTAGTGAAGGAAATCGAGGTTTCCTCTTGTCGTACTCCGAACAATCCACGCCACTTGCCTATCTCAAGGCTCGCCATTCCGTAGAGGGCATCGACCTGCTCTTCCACCGTATTGGAGCTGTAATCCGAGGCTTCGCGAGACCGGCGCTCGTCGTAAATGAGCGAGTCTCGCTTTCCTTCCAGGTGGTCAAGGAAGGCGCCTCGCTCCGCGTAGGGAGCGATTTGGTAACGTCCATCTAACACCTCCGTTTGGTAGACTGGCAGTTCGGATAGCGTAAAATCTCCGGGTGCGAATCCTGAATCGTTATACGCGTATTCATTATCTCTGACTCTATCGCGCAAGCGGCTCTTCATGCCAAAGCGAACAAAGGCCTTATGGTTTCCTAGCACATTGTTCAATTTGACGTTCAGGGACGTGATTGTGTCGGACTTGTCCTCGAAGCGGGATCGCTCGATCATGTCTTCAAATTCGTAGGCCGACGGATCGTCTAAATCGACTCCGGTAGTGGATATCTTCGGGAATCTCGGATCCTCAGCCAGGTCGTATTGCATATCGACTCCGTAGGCTACGAAATCCATGGAGTTGTAGGCCGTTTGCTCGAACGAGTCTTCCTGGACGATGAATTTGGCATCAACTTCCCAGTCGCCGTGATTCCAGTCCGCTCCCAACGCCATTTCTAGCTCTTCGGTATCCCAGCCTGAAGCGAAAATACCGCTCTCCACTTGAGCGTCCTTAATGTCCGCGCGTTTCTCGTCTGCAGAAAGGAAGGTCCCTTTGGCGAAGCGGTATTTGTAGTGCGGGAGATTCATAGCGGAGGAATCCATCATGAAGTTGCCACGCATTGTGAATGAGAGATCCTCGCTTGCCTTGAAGTCGATCCCCGCTCCCAGTTCTTTCTCGGTCGAGTTGTCGCGACGTTGGAAGAGAGTCTTCTCTCGCAGCACGAAGTGTTTTTCTCCGTTCACGGTTTTGCTCGTCCAATCTTGGCTGGTTGATTCAAAACCGCTCGAGTTCTCTTCCCAGCGAGCTGAAATGCGGCCCCCTAGAGTTCTGACTTCGTTGAACGCACCGCTCATGGAAATGCTTCCTTCGTAGCCGAAGTTTCCTGATCCGGAATCGTACTCGGTTTCGAGGCTTAGCTTGGTCTTGGTCGACTTCTGCAGGTACGCTGGCTTCGACTTAAGGCTGATCGAGCCGCCACGAGAATCGGCATCCTGGTCTGGCGTTACAGCCTTCATCACCTCGACGGAGGTTATCGCGTCCGCCGAGATGCTGTCCAAAGAGATCTGGGAACCTTGTCCGTCAATGGTCACGTTGCTGAAGGAAAGATCGGGGCGGCGTCCGATCGCTTCGCCTACGCTTGAATCGGAAACGAGCTCCACTGACGCTTTTTCGCTAACGATCGCATCGCTTTTGGTTACACTTTGCACATCGACTCGCGCATGGGCACATGTCGCTATCGCTACCGCTAGCAAAGCCGCTAGCGTGCTACTCTTTCCAAAACCTGATCTTTGCATGCTATCTAACATCCGGAATTCGACATTCCCTCCCCGTTGTTTAGCTCTGCAAAGCACGAAGCTGCATTTCTAGCGACGACAAAGGACCGACAATAAGGAAATCACGGAATTTTTATGCATTTCTGCAATCCGGAACTCATTTCACCTATTCAGTGAATGGTGAGTGGACCTTGATCGACTCGAGACCTAAGGTTCCTTTTGAAGGTTGAGTAGCTTCTGCTTCAGTCTCAGGTTTCGAGGTCCTCGTGCTTGGGGTCCTCATTGTCGCCATGGAGACAGGGGTCGTTCCCGTGCCAGCGAATGCCGTATTCGCCCTGCTCTTCGCAATTGGTTTTGTATCCGTAATTCGTGTACGCGCTTGAAGCTAGCCAATCGAGAGTCTTGATCTGCAGCTCTTTGCGTCGTTGCGTGTGTTCGGGGCTATCCCAGAGATTGTTCAGTTCGTTTGGATCTTCGTCTAGCCGGTAGTACTCTCCGTAGGGCGCACCAATGTAGTGAACGATCTTTTCATCTCGAGAGCGTCGCATGATCATGTAGTTATCTTCACAGTACACGGCTTCTCTTGGCTTTGAGACGCTATGATCGAGATAAGGAGTAAGGGAGCGACCTTCTAGTCGTGTGGGGGCCTTCAGACCGGCCATTTCGAGGATGGTCGGTCCCATGTCGATGAGTGAGACTAGGTCCTCCGTTTCCTGACGCTCAGCTCGCTTTCGGAAGTCTCTAATGATAAGGGGAACGCGGGTGATGCAGTCGTACATCAGCCATTTGTAGGCGGATTGGTGGTCTCCCAGCATTTCGCCGTGATCGGATGAAAAGATAACGATACTATTCTCCAGGTGTCCTGAACGCTCTAGCGTATCCAGGACCTTCTGTATTTGTTGGTCGACAAAGGAGATTTTAGCGTAGTAGTGACGCCGCATGCGCATGACGTCCTCATGGGTCGCATTCGGCATGTCTATTCGTGCTTCGTGGTCGGTTCGCGTGAAGAACTCCCTGATCGATGCTTGCTGCGGCGGCTTGTTGCTCAGATCGCTTGGAAAGTCGATTGGCTCGGGAAGGTCCGCGTTTTCGTACATCTCCACAAACTCCTCGGGTGCGTCCCAAGGCTCGTGCGGACCTGGGAAACCTATCTCCATAAAGAAGGGATCATCATCTGTCTTCCGAGCGTTTAGCCATGAGCAGGCAGCGTTTGCGGTGAATACATCACTATGCAGATGCTCCTCGAGATGCCATGGTACGCCTTGCCATTTCTGAAGCCATTCTGGATCGGAGATGTGCCGATAGTTGGGTCGTTCCTCGCCATGGAAGCTCAAGTATTTGCCCCAATCGTCATCCCCTTGTCCGCCCCAAGTGGTGGTGCTGGTTGGATTTTCGACGATCACCCGCTCATGGAATCCGCCGGAAACGTCACGCGGCTGGAAGTGCATTTTTCCAACGTTGATGCACCAGTACCCGTTGTCCGCAAGGTCGTTGATCCAGGTCCTTTGATGGCCCCACTCATTGAAGCTGTATGTGCCTGTATTGTGGGCGTACATACCGGTAAAAATGGCGGCGCGGGATGGGGTGCAGGTTGCTCCCGGGCAGAAACAGTTCCTGAAGGACATACCGCCTTCGGCCAAAGAGTCCATGGCCGGTGTCGACATGTGGGAGTTGCCCCAGGCTTGGATTGTGTCAGCTCGTTGCTGATCGCTGAGGATGAAAATGATATTCGGTTTCTTCATGGGGATGAGGCTCGCTCTTTCAAGCTGACCCGGAGAGCTTGGGAGTTTGGTCCCCTGCTCTGCAAACCGAAATTGTGGCCGTCCGCTAGAGATCTAGAGAGAAAGGGTTTCTGGCTCTTGCCTCCGCTAGTCGCCACTAGTGGTGGTACGCGTGGTCGTCGTGCCGTTGGAAGAGGTGCTTGTAGTAATGGTGACCCTTGCTCGGACTGGATCGATCGGCATTCGATTGTCGTTCATCGAGTAGTCCGTTTCGTGCGTCGTGCGAAAGAGCCAATCATCTGCGAGCTCCTGGAAGCTGCTCGCTTTGAGCTTCTTCCATTCGCCCTCAACTTTTTCCGATACGGTCTCACCTGTATTCACGTCGATAATCCAGCAGGTGAACGTTTCATTGTCTTCATCGTGCAGGACGGCAGGAGCGTAGAGTCGTCCCTCCTCGATTTCCACCAATTGAGCTGCCGAGCACAGGTATCCACTCCCGTCGGGCGTTTTGAATAGGAACTCGAAGTTTAGTTCCGTGAGCCCTGTTGAGATCCCGATGAAGTGATGGCGTTCCAGCAACGGATTCTTAACGAGTTCGTCGAAATCTTTAGAACGGTATCGCACGTATTGGCCCTCGACATGAGAGACTCGGGCAATGCCGGCTGCAGCTGGAACGCCGTCGATGATGGCTTCTCCACGAACCAGCTTCTTCATTCCCGCTTGGGGAACGTTCTCAGGCGGCGCTTTGTAGCGATCGTTAAAGGATTCGCACCCAGAAAAGGCGGATGCGAAAAGGCACAACATAAGGTTGATTTTTAGCATTGGGGTTGGGGATTTTTGCTTCGAGCTCGAGGATTCCGCGCGAAGAAGAGTTGATTCCGTTGATTTGAGAGAATCTCAAGTCACGCGCTTTGACGAAAGCGAATTCAGGATTATTCAAAAAAACAGGCGAGTTGGTCATGGGGACTTAAGAGTCGGGTCCGGACTAGTTTAAGATATGTATCCGAATTGCGGAACAATACCTTAAAAACAGCGTTTGTTACCAAGCAAACAGGCTTTGATACCGAACAGCATACTTTGAAATCGGTGATCTTGGTAGAATGTCCCCTTGAATCAGCGTCCTCGCTCTTGTCAGCAGGGACTGAGTTTCCCCCATGCCCCTGAAAAAGATTACATCACACCTATGCGTTCGAGCTGTCGTCGCTTCAGTATCCTTACTGGTTTTCGCAATGGCTGCTTATGCTAGCGCTTCCGAATCACCTCGAGTGACTGCGGATTTCAATTTCGACTGGAAGTTCCATTTGGGCGATCTGCCTGAGGCTGCGAAATCCGGGTTTGATGCGAACGCGTGGAAGGATGTTCGCCTGCCTCATGATTGGAGCATCGAACTTCCCTACTCGGAGGATTTGGCGGGAGCGACAGCCTTCTTGCCAGGAGGCATCGGCTGGTATCGCAAGCGTTTCGAAGTTTCAGCAGGCGACGAAGGAAAAAAGATCTGGATAGAGTTCGACGGCGTATACACGAATTCCCAAGTCTGGTTGAATGGGGTTTTGCTGGGTTCCCACCCAAACGGGTACACGCCCTTCAAATATGATCTCAGCGAGCACTTGAATTACGGGGGTGAAAATGTGATCGCCGTACGGGTCGACCGCTCGGCCTACATCGATTGTCGCTGGTACCCCGGCTCGGGAATTTACCGAAATGTAAAGCTGGTTACGACGAGCCCGGTCCATATTCCGCAATGGGGCGTTTTTGTGAGCACGCCTCACGTTTCCGGGGATCGGGCGACCGTGCAAATCCAGACAGACTTGACGAATGGCAGCCCTGAATTCGAGGCCTTAACCGTGGAGACGGAGCTCGTTTTCGATTCTCAAGTGCACGGGGTAGCCCGAACTTCATTCCGTCTCCGACAGGGTGAGCATTACCAGCTTCGCCAAAACATCGAATTGAAGAATCCCCAACTCTGGGACGTAGACACGCCTGTGATGTACGATGCGGTCTCGCGGGTGTACGCTGGAGGCGAACTCGTGGACATGGTGGTAACGCCTTTTGGCGCTCGCAGCTTTCGATTCGATAAGGACACAGGATTCTATCTTAACGGTCGCAACCGCTTGCTTAAAGGAGTCTGCTTGCATCACGACGGCGGTCTGGTCGGAGCGGCCGTTCCGAAGGGCGTCTGGCGGCGACGCTTGGAAAAGCTGAAAGAAGCTGGGGTCAATGCGATCCGAACCGCGCATAATCCCACTTCTGCCGAGTTTCTCGATTTATGCGACGAGATGGGCTTTCTGGTGCAAGACGAAGCCTTTGACGAGTGGAACAATCCCAAGGACAAACGGCACAACTACAACCAGCAGGAGGCCAGCCCTCTCACTAAGGGCTATACCGAATTCTTTAGCGAGTGGTCGGAGAGGGACCTGAAGGCAATGGTCCTGCGAGACCGAAATCACCCTTCCATCATAATGTGGAGCATCGGGAACGAGATCGAATGGACCTATCAGGAATATCAGGACGCTCCAGGGTACTGGGGCGAAAACAAAGTCGAGGAGGCCTCTTACTATTGGACCGAACCGGGGTACTCCATTGAGCAGATCAAAGAGAATTTCGAAAACGCTCCAAAAGGTGAATACAACCTAGCCGAAACGGCGCAACGACTTGCGGACTGGGTTCGTGAGGTCGATTTGAGCCGGCCGGTAACAGCGAATCTAGTGATCCCCAGTGTAAGCAATTTTTCGGGATACGCCGAGGCACTCGATCTAGTAGGTCTTAGCTACCGTCAATCCATGTACGACTACTGTCGCCGCAACTACCCTGAAATGAATTTCCTTGGCACCGAAAACTGGACTCGCTACCACGAGTGGAAGCCAGTGCTGGAAAAGGAATTCATTTCCGGGATTTTTCTTTGGACGGGCATCAGCTACATGGGGGAGTCCAGAGAGTGGCCGCGTAGGGGAAGTCGAAGTGGCCTTCTGGACCTTGCCGGATTTGAGAGTCCGTCGTTTCACATGTTCAAGTCGCTCTGGTCAGAGGAACCGCATGTTTACATGGCGACACAGCCCCTCGAGGGATCGCCCTACCGTTGGGATGAGACAACGAACGAGTTAGTCGATAAGGAGGAAAACTGGGCGGCTCGTCAGAAGTGGGGCTGGCAAAACGTGCAAGAGCATTGGGACTTCCAGGAGGGGGCGATGATCGCAGTCGAGGTCTATACAAACCAGAGCGAAGTGGAACTCTTCCTCAATGGAAAATCGTATGGAGTGCGTAAATTGCTTGATACAAGCGACCATATCTTGAAATGGTTCGTCCCCTATTCGCCTGGAGAGCTCAAGGCAGTTGCGGCAGATGCAAAATCAAGCATCCGGACCACTGGTGAGTTTTCGCAGATTAGCCTGTCCGCGGACCGATTGGAACTAGATGCAGATGCATACGATGTATCCCATTTTGTGGTACAGTTGTTGGACGAAGACGGAACGCCTATTCGAGACGGAGATCGAGAAGTGACATTCGAAATCGAAGGAAATGCCCGCTTGTTGGGCGTGGACAATGGCTCTGTTCTTAGCGTGCAGCCGCACAAATCGAAACGAATCGTCACCTCAAATGGTCAAGCTCTGATGATACTGCAATCAACCCGCGAAGCGAGTGAAGTCACGGTGCGAGCTCGTAGCGGAAATGTTGTGAGCCAACCCCTTAAATTGATCATCCGCTAGTCCCCTTCTCTTCCCCCCATCCTCCATTTATACAAACTCCTCAATGAACCCTGATACCTCCCTCCAAACCATAGACTGGATCATTCTAGTCATTTTTATCGTCGGCTCCATGAGCGTCGGTCTCCTCTTTACAAAGAAGGCAAGTAAGAACGTTTCGTCCTTCTTCGTCTCCGGCCGTACGCTGACTTGGTACATCTGCGGAATGGCATGGGTAGCGGGCGGATTCGCTTCAGACACTCCACTTTGGGTGAGCGCGCTGATCCGTAGCCAAGGTATCCACTACGCTTGGAAGTACTGGGGAATGCTCATAGGATGGACGCTTGCTGCCGTGCTCTTCGCGCGTATGTGGCGACGCCTAGGAACCGTGACTGACGTTGAACTCCTAGAGAACCGCTACGACAGCAAGCTCGGCAGTTTTCTCCGCATTTGGGAAGGTGGGTTCAAGGCGCTTATATATTGCCCACTGGTCATCGCTTGGGTCGTGAAGGCGATGGAAGTCATTTCCCGGGAAGCGATGGGGCTACCGGAGGAATACCAGCTCATGACCACTGCAACTGTAGTTGGGCTTGGCTTGATTATGTGTACGATGGCAGGGCTTTCAGGAGTGGTTGCCACAGGCACTTTGCAATTCGGTATTGCGACTTTGGGTACGATTTTATTGGCCATCATGGCGGTTAACCATGTCGGCGGGCTCGATGCGCTAGTCACTCACCTAAAGAGCTTGGATGGCTGGCCTGGTCAAAACCTCAACTTCCTACCGAGCTCAGGTGACGGTATCGCCGCGGGCACAATGCCATTCTGGAACATTCTCGGATTGTTTGGCATCCTCTGGTGGAGCGCTGCCTACTGCGGCGATTATGCAGCCCAACGTGTGCTCGCCTGTAAAGATGGCAAGAACGCCACCTTGGGTGTCATGTTTTTCTCGATACTCTACTTTCCGGTAATGGCATGGCCCTGGATGCTGGTTGGGCTTTGCTCGCTGGTGAGCTTTCCGCTGGTCATGGGAGCTGATGGCGTCTTGATCGATACTCTGGGGGACAGTGCTTATCCGCGTATGATGGTTGAGGTGCTCCCTATCGGCTTCAAGGGTTTTATGGTAGCGGCGCTGGTGGCTGCGTTTATCTCAACGATTACCACCCTTTTCAACTGGGGATCATCCTACACCGTAAACGACTTGTACCGCCGATTCGTGGTTAAGAACGCGAGCGATAAGCACTACGTTTCCGCCGCCCGTATCGCCACTGTAGCCATGGCCGTTTTAGGTGGAATCATTTCCTACTACGCAGGCAGCATCGAACAGTTGCTTAAAATTTCCTGGGTCATTCTTCCCGCTTCGACCGTGGTTGGCTTGATGCGTTGGCTCTGGTGGAGACAGAACGCTGCGGGTGATTTGGCCGGTACCATTACCGCATGGTCGTTCGGAACCGCTTTTGCTGTAATGAGCTTCGAGAAGATCGCCTGGACGGAAGGGCCGCGAGCCTGGGTCGACGGCGTGGCCTTTAGGGTACTCGATTTGATCGGACTCTCTTCTGACGCCAGTTTCATACTCAGTGACGAGCTGCTCGGAGCGCGCATGCTCTGCCTCGCTGTCCTGGTAGCCGGTACCTCGGTAGTCGTATCTCTTCTTGGCAAGCCGACCAATATGGAGCACCTCAAGAAGTTCGTGATGCGAGCGAAACCTCCTAAGTTTCTCTGGAACCCGGTTCTCGAGCGAACTGGCTGCGACTACGACTCACCTGAAACGCTTGGCCGTATACTGGTTTCATGGATACTCGCCGCAACCTCCGTTACCTCACTCATTTTCGCCATCGGCAAACTCTTGCTCGGCGAACCAATGCTTGGGCTTGTGAACTTAGCGCTGTTCGTTGGCTCTACCTATCTAGTGGTTAAAAGAACGAATGAGGACTTCAAGGAAGAGCTCTCAACAAGTGCGGATGAGGACGCCGAGCTGGCAGTATCCAAACGCTAAAACACTTCCAAATGAAAAGCATAGTACTTTCCCGCCTCGCTCAGACTCTCTGCTTCGCCGCATTTGCTGCCTGCATGTCTAGCGCCCATGCGGCTCCCGCATGTTGTGATTCGAAGGAGGCCGCCTTACCAACACCTCCGGAAGGATATGCATGGGAAATGAATCCTTACCTCTCTGACGAGTTCAATGTGGATGGTTTGGATACGCGAAAATGGATGCCGAAACATCCCTTCTGGGAAGGGCGAGACAGCTACTTTACGGAATCGAATGTTAGCGTATCCGATGGTATGCTACGACTGCGTTCCTCGCTCAAGAATCCGAGAGGAAAAGTGAAACCGAAGAACATTACCTCTGCGATTATGGCTTCAAACAAGCCGATCACGGAACCTGGTTTCTACCAAGCCCGAATCAAGGCGTCTGACCTGTCGATGACGACTGCCTTCTGGTTCCAGGGTGATTACTCTGAAATTGATGTAATCGAGAACATCGGGACTCCATCGCTTGCAGAAAGCGAATGGCACGAAGACACGATGGCGATGAATACCCATTACTACAAAGAAGGATGGGAAAACGACATTGATACGCCGGTGAAGTGGACCATGCCTGCCAAGGCACGCGACGCATTTATGGTGTTTGGCGTCTGGTGGTTGGAAGACGGAACGATCCGTTTTTATTGCAACGGGGAGCACGTCGCCGAGGTAAAAGCCGGAGGCGATTTCGATGAGCCAATGTACATGTACTTCGACACGGAAGTATTCAAATGGCACGGACAGCCCACGAAGAAATCTCTTTTAGACGAATCTAAAAATACCTTCCTTGTCGATTGGGTGCGTGGCTGGAACCTCGTGGCGGAGGATTCCTAGTACGATGCTGGGGCGATCTTTTAAAAAGAAGCTTGGAGCGTTCTTGCCTCTATCTGGGATCGCCACAATTAGCGTGTTTGGTGGTTCCGAGTGGAAGCCCGAATTCGATGACAAGCCACTGAACTCTGAGCAAATCGACCGAATCGCCGAAGCGGTGCCGTCCGCTCCAATTGTGGAGCCGCAGAAAGCACGCAAGGTACTGCTCTACAGCGCTACAAACGGCTTCCGCCATGGATCCATTCCCGTCGGTATTCACGCATTCGAAATGATGGCTAAAAGCACAGGAGCCTACGAAATCGTAACCAGTGACGCCCCTGTGAATTTTGAGAAAGAAAATCTCCAGCACTTCGATGCCGTTATCGTGTTCAATAGCACTGGGAACTTCTTCCTTCCTACGACACGCAAGGGCTTTTCGATCCGTGATCAATTCGACGACGTTGAATGGGCACACCTCGAAGCAAGAGACAAACGGCTCATTTCAAATCTGGTCAATTACGTTCGTAGCGGCGGAGGCTTCGTAGGTATTCACGCCGCGACGGACGCTTACTACGGCAATTGGGACTATCGAAACATGATCGGCGGTACATTTATGGGACATCCCTGGACTGCCGATCAAAATGTCACGATCAAAGTCGAAGACACTCAGCACCAACTAACGTCACCAGTTTTTGGTGACGAGGAGTTGTTCTCGATAAAGGAGGAGATCTATCAGTTTAACAATCCTTACTCCCGTGAGCGCCAGCGGGTCCTTTTGAGTCTCGTCCCAGAACAATCGGATAAACCCAAGAAAGAACCTCGCCGGGAGGATAATGACTACGCCATCGCTTGGGTGAAGGACGAGGGGCAAGGTCGCGTCTTTTATTCCGCCATCGGCCACAATTTCGAAAACTTCTGGAGTGCTGACATTTTGAATCACTATTTAGCCGGAATCCAGTTCGCAACGGGGGACCTAGAGGTAGACACAACCCCAAGCAAATTGCCACCTAGCCTTCAGACCGCAATCGCTTTGAGGGCATGCGAATGCAACCAACACTGAATCCATGAACCGCAGAAATTTCGTTAAAACGACAGCCCTCGCCGGGGCTACGTTGAGCCTCCCGCTTTTTAGTATTGGAAAACCAGCTACTGCCGCGAGCAAGTCGCTCAAGGTAGGCTGCATCGGCATGGGCCGCATGATGTATTGGCTCAGCGAAGGGTTCATGACACGGGCCACTGTGGTAGCCGTTTGTGACGTCGACACAACGCGTCGTGAAGTAGCCCAGAAGCGGGTCCATGATCACTACGGAAACAAAGATTGCGCAGCCTACGTCGACTACCGCGAACTACTGGCGCGTGATGATATTGACGTTGTCTGTATCGCCACTCCTGATCATTGGCACGCAACGATCACGATCGACGCAGCACGTGCAGGCAAGGATATCTACTGCGAGAAACCGCTCACCCATGACATCGACGAATCGATTCGTGTGATGAAGGAAGTCAAGAAGGCTGGCGTTGTCCTTCAAACCGGTTCGCAGCAACGTGGGATGAAGGAATTTCGCGTAGCAGTAGAGCTGATACGCAATAAAGTGGCTGGAAACGTTCTTGATATAAAATCAAACTTTTGGGGACCAGGGCGTCCTTATGATCTTGGAGAGGAAGAGTTGGAGCCAGGACTTGACTGGAACCGTTGGTGCGGACCCGCTCCTCTCGTGCCTTACAATTCCAAGCTAAGCCCGCGTGGCGTGCATAAGCACTTCCCTGCTTGGAGGCAGTTTAGCGATTATGGAGGCGGCGGTGTTTGCGATATGGGGGCACATCATCTCGATATCATCCAATGGGCACTGGATAAGGACGACTCCGGTCCTATCAAAGCTCTCCCTCCTGTAGAAGGAGGAACTGATTGGGGCGCGAAGCTGATTTACGAAGGTGGCCTCGAAGTCACCCGTGAAGACGGTTTCCACGTCGACTTCATCTGCGAGCATGGGCGTATCCAGGCAAGCCGAGGCCAGTTCCATCTTCAACTGGAAGGAAAGACGATCCACAAGTTCGTCGATCGCGAAGACGGTTCTCTTAATCGTGCCATAGCTTTAACTGAACGCGATTTTCTGGAGGATGCAAAGGTGCGGCTTCCCCAACAGAAAAAGGGAGGACACCAGCAGAATTTTTTGGATGCCGTTATTTCGCGCGGTCAACCCCTCGCCCACATAGACGCAGGGTCGCGTAGCGCTATTTGCTGCCATCTGATGAACTTGGCCTACCGGGAACAAAAGGCGATCAACTGGAAGCCTGAAAAGCTGAAATTCGGACGCGGGGCAAAGAAGAACTGGCTCAAGGGCTCTCGAAGGGACTATTCCTAGAAGCGGAGCCCGTTGTTCCCAAGGGACACACTCCCTACCCCGCCCTCAACGCTGAGGACGCCGCTTTACCGTATTTGGTTTTCCATTACCAGAAGCGGCCTGCCCTCGCGGCTCATCTTAATCGCGAGCTCCTTATTGTCGATCGATAGGCCAGCTCCGATGTATCCGCCCCCAAGGATGATATCCTTGTCTCCATCTCCATCGAAATCCCCCGCATCCATCGTCAACCAGCGATCGGTACGCCTTTGCTCAAATGTGTGCGCGGTGAAATTGAGTGATCCTTGATTTTGGAGATAAACGAAGCCCTCTGGTTTATCGCTATTGAAGTCTGGATTAAAGGAAATCGCTGCAAGATCGAGGTCTCCGTCGAGGTCGAAATCCTCGATCTCCAAACCATATGCTCCGTACATCGGGTAGAAGTAGCTCTCTTCGAAATTGAGATCACCGTTGTTTAGGTAAAGCCGTATCCCTTGGTAGGGCTTGAGGCTGTTGTATGGGTCGGCGTCGACATTGTCGCCACTGATTGTGAATACGTCTAGATCGCCGTCTGAATCAAAGTCCACCCACCGGAACCCGACGTACCCCAGGGCTGGATATTTTTCATGAATGACCCTCCGCTCGAATGTGCCATCCCCATTGTTCAAGAAGAGATTGAGGTTCTCTCTCGCGTTCCCGAAAATTGCGGACACATCGGCGAAACCGTCGCCGTTGTAGTCGGCCACATGGCATTCCACCGCCCCCGTTTCGTTCGTTAACCTTACCCATGGTTCGCTCTCGAAACTCCACTTGTCCGATTTCGCTTTGTGAATGTCGACGCTTCCTGTATTGAGGCCAAAATTACAAACGACGACTTCATCTACTCCATCGCCATCAAAGTCTCCAAACTTAAAATCGGCAGGACGGTAGAGGTTGCTCAAAGCGGAGCCGCGCGTTATGAAGTTCTTCCCTATTCGCGTGCTGTAGAACAAGACTCCACGACGTTGGTTCACCATGCTTCCCGTTAAGTCTCCGATCGATAGGACATGAAGCCCATCCTCACTTGGATGGGATCGAACCCATAGAGAGCCTCCCGTTTTGTATTCGGCTTCCAATTGCAATGAACGGTCTAGAACGGTGAGTTTCTGAATCCGGCTGTCTCCGACCAGAATCTGACCATGGGTTTCATCGATTTTCAGCATCGTTGTAACCGCCGCTGTATAGCTGTAGCGGTGTTGTTTTTCTACAAAATGAGGAAGCCCTATTTTTGTCTTGGGTTTCGGGGGTTGAGCTAGG
Organism: Pelagicoccus mobilis; assembly: GCF_016595505.1. Taxonomy (GTDB): domain Bacteria; phylum Verrucomicrobiota; class Verrucomicrobiia; order Opitutales; family Opitutaceae; genus Pelagicoccus; species Pelagicoccus mobilis. The sequence continues at coordinate 89,120 of NZ_JAENIL010000004.1, forward strand.
GACTTTTCGGGAGCGGTCTCTAGAAAGTAGTTACGAATTTTGCTCCACTGCTCATCCGTCACCATAGGGTTCTCGGGGAAATTTCCCTCATCCACGATCAACGTTTTGCGAGCTTTTATAACTTCAATCTCCTCAGGCGTTCCTCCTTCTATGGGAGAGTAGTCCTCGATTCCCATTCGGAGCCCCATATACATCAGCAGGAAGTTCCAGCTACGTTTGGGAAGCAGTTCCGGCTCGGTAAAGGTGTGGCACGCCGAACAATAGATACGGGCAAGCTGCTCGCCCTCGCTATGCTCGTTGCCACGACACAAGGGGGAAATAGATATGAGCAATAAAATGCTGACGAAGCGACCATTCATGATACGTCAGGGACGGTATTGCTGCCCCTTTTTCAGGGCAAGTTAAAGCTGGGACAACGGCCGCGACCTTATACCAAATATGCCGACGAACAAAAAAAGGCGCCCGCAGGATAGTGCGGACGCCTCGTTTGCTAAGAAACTAAGACTAGATTAAAAGTCGATTGTAGTGGTGATCATGAACTTCTTTTCAGGAGCTGCACGAACGATCGCCATTTCGCCATCTGGGTTGATAGCAACTGGGATTGGATCGTCGTCACCCAAGACGTTCTGCAGATTCAGCTGGATCTTGAATGGCATTTGGTCGCCGCCAATCTTTGTCTTGTAGCTGAACCATAGGTCACCGCGGATATCGGAACCACCCATGAATGGATCGGCGATAACTGGTACGAAGTTTCCGGATACAGGATCTTGCATGATCGGGTAACCGAGAGAAACGTCGTCCTGCCAGCGGAGTGAACCACCAACGCCGAAGCCCTTCATGCGGCCGTCTCTGAAGTTGTAGTTAGTAACCATGTTCCAACGCCACTTACGCAGCTCGGTGCTAACAGTACCTTCCTTCGTCGCTGCAGCAGCGAGAGGGTTGGTCGCTTCGAGCCAACGGTTTCTGATGAGTACCGCTCCACCTTCGTACATGTCCCAAACCTGGTCGCCGTACTGGTCGAAGTTGGCCTTGATCTCTTCTGTGAACTGGAAGAGCTCAGATAGACCGTTGCCGAATGTGCTTTCGGTCTTCGCAGCGTTGAAGCTGACGCGCCAGCTCTTGGTTGGGTTGAAGGTAGCTTCGAATTCGAAACCTTCGGATACGATGTCAGCGACTGAAGTCAGACCGCGGATTGGATCTGTTTCGATCTTCTCGTAACCCTCATCATCGAGGACGAGACGTGGGTTGAGAGCCTTAACAGTGGACTCTGGCATTGCATCGAAGAGGAAGAAGTTGATCGCCTCGTCGAAGCTGTTGAACGGTCCAGTTGCACCTTCGTAGAACTCAGCGTTTGGATTGTCTGGATCACCCCAGCCCTGCTCCTCGAATGAGAATGCAGTGTGCTCTGGATTGTCGTCCACGAGAGACTTGAGGTACTGGTTCTTCTTCTGAAGCCAACGTTCCGCCCAGCCCTTTGGCCAAGTGAAGGCCCACAGGCTGCCTGTGATGTTTCGGTTCGTTACGCCCTTGCTGGTTGTTTCGTACCAGTTGAAGCGGAGGTTAACCTTGTCTTCCGCCAAACGAACGGAAAAGCCCATTTCCTCTGTTTCACCAGATGGTGACGGGAGAACGCTTCCGTAGATGTCACGTTGAACAGCCTTCGGGTTGAAGTTCTCGGATTCCGAGTAGTGAACACTGAACTCTGGCTTGCCTGGAAGGGCGTCGGTCCAGTCTGCTGGGACGTGTAGAACCGCCTGCGCAGTGGTTGTTTGGCCTGACTCTTCGAGTGAGGGCATAGGACCTTCTGCCCAAGGGAGGTTTGTTGGAGCTCCTACTGGACGTGTTTCGTCGTTGCCATTGATCCAGTTGTCGTAGCTGGCTGCGAGGTCTGCACCTGAGTTGTCAGCGACTCCTGTTACGCGATTCGAAACTTCCGTGATGGCCCAAGCCTTCGCGGTGTCTTCACGCCAACCGTAGGTTGCAACGAGGTGTCCTTCGAGGAAGCGACTCTGAAGAGTAAGACCTTCGGAGTCAACTTCTTGCTTGTTAGCTGAAGGCCACTTATCCCAACGATCAACCGTAGCTGTACCGATACGGATTTCGTTGTCCGCTGGATTGCCGTTGTTCTCGAAGTAGTAGTTGGTGAAGGTCTGGCCTTCAACCGGTACTTGGATCTGCATTGGACGCTGATAGAGCTTCAGTCCAGATGGATCATCTACGTCGAGGTTAGATGGGCCGATGTAAGCATGGAAGAACATCTGACCGCCCCAACCTGCTGGATCTCCAGGCTTGTAGGATTGGTTCGGGTCGGAGTCTGTGTTCCATGACCAGAGCTTGCTGCTGCTCTTGTTGTTTTGCTCCCAAGCGGAAGCCAAACCAGTGAGGGTGTGCTTACCGAACCACTTTGTCCAACCGTCAGACTCGGTGAAGTCGTGCTCCACGAACGCTGTCAAACGCTGGGTCTTGTAGTTGTTTTCGTAGTGCTTGGTAGGATCGTATACACCTGCGAAGAACGGACGGCCCAAGTTTGGATTGAGCTCACCGTTGGTGAGGTACTTGGAGTTGTCGATCTTAACGGAAGAGTAGATGTGGCGTCCCATTGGGAAGAAACGCTCATTTCCGTAAGTCTGGTCGTCGAACGCGAGTTCTACGCCAGCTTTGTTGCCCCAAAAACCTTGGCGAAGCGTGAAGTTATGAGAATCGTAGTCGTGATTCACATACTGAGCATCGCCTTGGATGAGCATCTTTTCCCAGTTGTAGATGTTCTTGTCCGAAATGACCTGGCGCTTGAAGCCATAGCTTCCGTAGGCAGCGAGCGGACCGTTTTGGTGTGGAATCCAGAGTGGATTCCAGCCTGGTGTCTGCAAACCTTCGGAATTGATGAAGGCGCCGGAAGTCGCGTGCAGTACGCCGACGTCTGCGAATTTGCCGCTGTCATAACCAACGTCTACTTCGCCAGTCGCGCCGTCAAAGACGATTGAATACGCGCCCCACATTGAAGGCTGCGAGCGATGGCGGTAGCCTTCTGGAGTTGTTCCGCCAACTGGATCCTCGATCCACTTGCTTGCGTAGTTGGCCTGCCAGTTGTTCCAGTCGCCTTCCCACCAGTTCACAGGCTTCTTGCCAGTGATTTCGTAGGCGGCCTGGGAACCGGGAGCGTTCCACCAATGCGAATAGGTATCGAACATTGGCATTGTATCCGGTGGCGTGCCTCGGACCTGAGCGTTTTCGTAGGAAGCTTCGAACTCAGTTGCTCCGAGCCATTCTACGTTTTCGTTCTTGAAAATTTTAGCTGCTACAGTTGCGGAGAAGCGGTTGTCCTTTTCGTAGGTTGGCTTCTGGCGGAACTTAATGTGCTCGTGCATTCCGTTGAAACGAACAGCGAGACGATCTTCGATCAGCACGCGATTCATATCCAAGGTGCCACGGTAGGAACCATGAGAGCCAACACGGACGGAAACCTGGTTCTTGTCGCCTCCGTAGTGAGCCTTCTTCATGGCGCTGTCTACGACACCACCAGGCTCACCGATACCGAAGAGCACCGAGTTAGGACCACGGCTGATTGTAACCGCTTCCGTATTATAGGAGTCGAAACCGATCCATGAAGGAGAGAGGAAAAGGTCGCGAGTGGCTGCGGCGCTGCTCAAACCACGTACACGGCTGTTGCCGACTGGGTTTGCGCGTCCAACCTCATTGTTGACGTTCACGTCACCAGCTGCTGCACCGGAACCGGCGTAGTTACCGGAAGCACCACCGACTTCAGTGCTCGTAGTATACGAGAGAAGCTCTTCGATGTTGGTTGCTCCAGTGTCCTCGAGGAACTCCTTAGTCGCAACCTGGATCGCGGAACCGACGTCCTTGAGCGAGGTTTTGATACGGGTTCCAGCGAGAGTGCTGGTGGCACGGTAACCATCTTGGTCATCACTGGATACCGTGAATGGGCTCAGCTCGAAGATCTCCTCCTCTTCGTCTTCGGCTTGCGAAAACGCGAGTGGAGCTACGAGCAGCGCCAGTCCTGCGGCAGTCAAAGAGCGACGCCAAGGACTTAGGTTATGGGGGGCATGTTTTATCATAATGTAAACAAGTTCTAGGTTTGTGTACCCGGGACCCATTTTTCCTTTGATCGGGGCAGATGACCGTTGTCTTGGAATAGCAGGGAGTTTGGCAAAATCTCCTAGAAGGAGGCCGCTAACGAACTACTTTCGCGGACTAGAGGCGCTACGTTTCCAACGTGGGGTAGATGGGGAATTTCTCGGGATGCAAACATACTAGCGCTTTGCCCGCTTCCGGTGCCTTGTAACTCGTAACACCTTGCGCAACGTTACGTAAACACACTTAAAACCACTGAAATACAGAGACTTACATCAACTCCCTTTAATTGCGCACAATCCTCAAAATCCCCAATTTTCTCTTTTGATACCTCACGAAAAGAGAGATTCCGGTTGACCAAAATGGAGAGAATTCGCGCCGCATGGCATTCCTGAACTACTGGAATTTGCTGCCTTTGACAGATTTGTGGATACGAAAAAACGCATGCCGACGAAGGCATGCGTTCGCATTAAAAAGTCGCTTTAACTGCTACCGCCCCATCCAGCCGCCATCGACTGTCATGATCGTTCCGTGAACGTAGGATGCCGCATCCGAAGAAAGGAAAACCGCCGGTCCCTTGAAATCCTCAGGCTTCCCCCAGCGACCTGCTGGAATGCGAGCCAGAATCTGCTGGCTGCGAACAGGGTCGTTGCGGAGCGCTTCAGTGACATCCGTATCGATGTAGCCGGGAGCGATGGCGTTCACGTTAACGCCCTTCCCGGCCCACTCGTTGGCGAAGGCCATGGTAAGCTGGCCGATTCCTCCTTTGCTCGCAGCATAGCCAGGAACCGTGAGTCCACCTTGAAAGGTGAGCAACGAAGCAGTGAAAACGATTTTGCCAGAACCGCGCTCAACCATGCCTTTGCCAATCTCTCGCGTAAGGAGGAATTGGGCGTTCAGGTTGATGTCGATCACCTTGTCCCATTGCTCGTCGGTGTGCTCGGCCGCTGGCGCTCGCTCGATCGTGCCTGCGTTATTGATCAAAATATCGATTCGCGGATGATCGCGCTGCACCCTCTCGACGAAAGCGTAGAGGGAGTCTCGCTTCGAGAAATCGCAAGAATAGGCGTAGAACGAACGTCCGTAGGAATTGACCGCCTTCTGTACCTCGCTGCCATCCGCTTCTAGCGTGGAGCTTACTCCGATGATGTCCGCTCCTGCTTCGGCAAGAGCTTCCGCCATCGCTTTTCCTATGCCGCGCTTACATCCGGTGATGAGCGCTACTTTTCCTGTCAGGCTGAAACTGTCCATATTTAAACATTAAAGTATGGATAATCTCAGTACATAGGCATGCTTGCAAGGGCGTTCCGGCGGGAGTTTAACGTTGAGGCTTTCGTCGTCTCGGTCGAACTGGAGTTCACCGTCGCATCCAACAAGCTCGATTCGTTCGATCGTCTCGTTCCACTCGATTTGGGAGAGCGACTTGATCTTGATCGTGTCGCCCTTTTCCGGCCAACCAAAAGCGATTGCGTAGAGCTTGCCGTCGTTGGTGGTGAAGCGAATGTCTTCAGAACAGAAGCCTTCAAAGTCGAGGTCCGCTAGGTGCCCAACTGGCGGTTCGGTCGGTCCTTCCCCAAAACGCAACCAGGGACGGGACCCGTAAATCGCCTCCCCGTTTATTTTCAACCAGGTTCCCATTTCGCGCAAAATCGTTTTCTGCTCCTCGGGAATCGTACCGTCGGCTGCGGGCGCGAGGTTCAGAAGCAGGTTTCCGTTTTTGCTCACGATATCGATAAAGTCGTGCAGGATGCGATCAGTCGAATAGTAGCTGATGTCATTGGAGAAACTCCAAGTATCGGGGGATATTGAAGAGTCGGTCAGCCAAGGCTCTGGGTAGATATCCGGCATTCTGTTTCTCTCCAAATCTACCGTGCCGGTACCAAGCGGCATATCCGGGCGTTTAAAAGTGAGAACGTAGTCGAGCCCCTTCTCTTCGGAGTGATTATAGAAATGAGCAGCCATCTCCTGGAGGTATCGCTCAGGCAGTATTTGCATACGGTTGTCGAACCAGATCAGATCGGGAGAATAACCCTCGACTACTTCCTTGACCTTATCGAGCCACTCTTGGGCAAAGCCTTCCGTCGGCATGGGCTTGGGTCGCATCGGATCATAGCCTACAATTCCGAACCCCGTCTTCGGCACAGGTGGTCCGTAAAGCCCTTCCAACTCAGGATCGGTCGTATCAGTATTGTCATCCATTGTTGGATACCATCCCCACTTCCAGTGATGATGGAAGCTGGTCATGTACTTTAGTCCTCTCGAGCGGATCGCCTTCTCCATTTCCGCGACCACATCACGTTTTGGACCCATTTGAGCGGAATTCCATTTTGTTAGCTCGGAATCCCACATCGCGAACCCGTCCGCATGCTCAGCGACAGGCCCGGCAAATTTAGCGCCCGACTCGACGAATAGGTCGGCCCACTCTTCCGCATCAAAGTTTTCGGCGCCAAAATTCGGGATAAACTCTTTGTATCCATATTCCTTAAGCGACCCGAACGTTTTTAGGTGATACTTGTTTTGCGGAGAGCCATCGCGGTACATGTTTCTCGAATACCAATCCGTATTCTCTGGCCCGCCGACTGCCGAGTACGGCCCCCAGTGAGCGTATATGCCAAACTTGGCATCGTGGAACCAGGTTGGGCACTCGTAGGCTTTGAGCGACTCCCAGTTCGCCTCAAAATTCTTTTTATCAGTATTGTTCGCCGGTGAAGTTGTCATAGAAATCGATCTAATTTCAGAATCTTTTTGTGTAATCTCCTACAGGACAGGAATGGGAGTGGAGCCTCCATCGCTTGAAGAATAGGCTGCTTCTACGCAGGCCATCGTTTTCGCCACGTCCTCGACATCTGTAGCCATATGATCCGAAGATCCTTCCGCGTACCGCATGACTTCAGCCATGCTGCCGATGAAGGCTTCCGGAAACCAAGACCCCTCGATCTCAACTGATTGCCAGACTGGTTCCTTGCCTTCCTCCAGAATGCAGTACTCAAAGCTGTCCTCTTCGCCAACCGGGTAGTTTTTAAGCAATCCGAACTTTGCAATGATCGCCCCTTTGCTTCCTTCCCATTTGATGAAGCTTTCCTGGTTTCTTGAACCGAAACGGTGATCGTGGTTCGTAGAGATTGATGCACGAAGCTTTTCCCCGTATTCAAAAATAAGAGACGTGCGGGTTGAGGAAAGATCCGTATGCGGATTTCCGCAGGTTTTTGCCCAGAGCCCGGAAGGATCCCCAAGGAAACTTCTCAGCAAGTCGATGTAGTGTACGCTGTGCTGCTGTATTTCCAAACGTGGATGATGCATCACATTCGGAAACAAGGACCACGGGGTCTCTACCGAAACTCGGACTTCCATATCGTAGAGCTCTCCGATCAAGCCCTTTGAAACGATATCGCGAGCCGCCATCACAAATGGAGCAAACCGCAACTGGCAATTGATGGCCGCCTTCAGCTTTTTCCTTCTGCAAACCTCTAGGATCGCTTTGGTTTGCTCCAGGTCGTCACCCATGGGCTTTTGTATAAGCACAGGGGCGCCGTCTGGGAGTTGTTCCAGAGCCGCCACGAACTGGTTTGGCATCAGCGTTATGTCAAATACCGCGTTGCTCGGAGCGGCGGCTACAGCCTCTTCCACCGAATCATAGACGTTTGGTATGTCGAAATCCTTGGCTAACGCTTCCGCGCGTGCACGTGTCCGATTCGTGATTCCATGCACCTTAAATCCAGCTTGACGATAGGCTGGCAAATGCGCGTCGCGCACGATACCTCCTGCCCCAATGATTACGATAGGATAGCCGTTTTGCGGCAGTTCTGGTTTATAGGAAATTTCCATAACACGAGAAGTGAAGGTTTGGTCAGATGTCCGCTAGATCCCGTACTTAGATTGTTGGTTGACATACGAGACGCGTTGGGGTTTTAAATATAAAAATAGTTTTCACTGAGAAACACATCTTCCGTCAATGAAAAACGAGAACAAGTACGCAGCTCCCGCGTTAGACAAAGGTTTGGACATCCTTGAGTACTTATCTTCGATTGGATCTCCACAGTCGCAAGCAGAGGTCGCGGATGCGCTTGGTCGAACTCCTGCCGAAATCTTCCGGATGTTGGCCCGTCTAGAATATAGAGGATACATCATTCGGGATCCGATGTCGGGGAAGTATCATCTTTCACTGAAGCTCTACCACCTCAGCCATACTCACTCGCCGGTCGAGTCCCTTCGGAGAGCTTCGCTTCCCGCGATGCAGGATTTGGCAAACAAGTCAGGGCATTCCGTGCACTTATCGGTTTTGGACCAGGGAGCTCTTCTCGTCGTTGCCCAAGCCAAAAGTCCAAGTCCTGTTTCGCTGTCTATCGCAGAGGGCAGTCGCTTTCCACTGTCTACCACAACGTCGGGAATGTTGCTACTCGCGAACATGGGTTATTTGGAGCGCGAAGATTTTCTATCTTTAGACGAAGCCTATCTCGGATGGAGCAAAAAACGCCAAAAGGACTATCGCCAAAAACTGGATACGATTCAGCAGAGCGGGCATGCCTGCGCGGATAGCGAGATAACTCAAGGGGTCACGGATATCGCCGCCCCTATCGGCAAAGAAGGAGGGTCGCTTCTCGCAAGCTTAGCGATTTCGACAGTCTCGTCCATCGTCGGGACTAAAAGACTAAGCACCGAGGAACTTATAAAGGCAGCGGTCGAAACGGCTGACCGAATTAGTGAAGCAAACGGAATTTAATAAGAAATGATAACAAAAACAATCTACTTCGAAGACTATCAAGTCGGCTTCTCGCGCGAAACATTCGGACGCACGATTACGGAATCCGACATCCTCACGCACGCCGGGCAGACCAGCGACTTCTATCCCCACCACATGGATAAGGAGTGGTGCGCGACCCAGCCATTTAAGCGCCGGATTGCTCATGGAACCCTGATTTTCTCGGTGGCAGTCGGCATGACGGCTGGCGACATTAATCCGGTAGCCATGTCCTATGGCTACGATCGCTTACGCTTCATACGGCCAGTGCATATAGGCGATACGATTTACACGAAAGCCACCATAACTGAAAAGCGCGACCACAAGCGTCCCTCGCACGGGATCGCAGTTGAGAAATTGGAGGTTACGAACCAGAACAAGGAGACTGTGATGGTTTGCGAACACATCTACCTCGTGGAGCGAAAGCAGCCCTTGGAGGCGTAAGTAGGTTTTACCTATAAATCACGCTCTCGCCCCAACTCCCCTAAAGCAATGATCCCAATCATAGACACCCACCAGCACCTCGTGCTAAGCGAAAAATGGCCCTATTCCTGGGCGGATGGCCTGCCCTTTCTCAAAGGGAATTCGTATACGCTCGAAGACTACACTCGAGAAACGGAAGGAACTGGCATCGAGAAAACGATCTTCATGGAGACCTCTCCCGATGGATTGCACTGGCTTGAGGAGACTTCGCATGTAGCGACTCTATGCGATGATCCCGATGGAAGGATGATGGGCGCTATTGTTAATTGCAGGCCCGAAGAGGAGCGTTTTCAGGAATTTTTGGATACACATGCCCACGCTAAGCAAGTGGGAGTTCGCCGCATTCTTCATGTTGAGGACGATAGCCTTTCGGGCTCCACTCTGTTTCGGGATAACGTACGCAGTCTCGCAGCAAGAGACCTGACATTCGACCTTTGTTTTCTAGCGCGACAATTGCCGCTTGCCTATGATCTAGCAAAGGCCTGTCCAAACGTGCAATTTGTGCTGGATCACTGTGGCGTTCCCGACATCGAAGGAGCTGGATTGGATCCGTGGCGAGCAGATATACGCAAGCTTGCGGAACTCCCGAACCTCGCCTGCAAGATTTCTGGCGTACTCGCGTACTGCAATCCAGGCAACGCAAGCCTTGAGACTGTGAAACCGTATGTGGAGCACTGTCTGGAAGCCTTCGGCTGGGATCGCGTCGTGTGGGGCGGCGATTGGCCCGTTTGCACTGGAAACGCAACGCTAGCCGAATGGGTGTCCGTCTCTCGTGAGATCGTATCCTCTGAGGATACCGCTAATCAGGAAAAGTTATTCAACCGAAACGCCTGCTCGATCTACGGCGTGCAATCCTAAGAGGCGCCTCTGGCTCATTTGAAATGTCACCGTACGAAAACCGACTTAACTCTGAGAACTTTCGCCGCATCGGTCTCCTAGCCGAGATCCGCCCCGACTCCCTTGCGGAGGTTGCCGACTTGGTTTCTTCCGGCAGCACCGATCTGGCGAAGGATCTCGAACACGCAGGTATCCGCAACTTAGCCATCTACCAGAAAGCGGTCGGAGACCTGGAACTCGTTTTCCTCTACTTCGAAACGATCGAGTTAGACCAAGAGAAAGCGATCCTTCTATTAAAAGAAAGCTCCGCCTGGTGGAGTACGCTTGAAGGGCATTTGCTCGCTCACCCGCGCGCCACAAAGGAGAATCATCCTTGGGTCCGTTGCGAGTTCATGAACGTAATCGCTATCGAGTCGGAGTTTGACCGCAATAAAGGGGATCGGATCGCTCTCGTATCACAACTGATCCCTGAGAAGGAGCTTTGGTACCGCACCCTGCATCAAACTAATTGGCCTGGGGTGGTTGACCAGATGCGTCGCAGCAATTTCCAGAACTGGACCACCTTTCTGATCGAATGGGGCGAATCGCTTCTGCTCTTCTCTTATGTGGAATACGTTGGGAAAGACCGAGAGGCAGACGAATCACTGATGGCGGCCGACCCCGTCACCCAGAGGTGGTGGACCCACACGCAACCTTGCCTCTCCCCTGTAGAAGGAAGCAATGACGCTTGGTCGGCGATGGAGCGAAAGCGCTGATCCGCGCCAGAGCTTTTCTAAGTCTTTAAAATTCTATGACTTCCGCCTAGGCCGCACTGAGATGATTGACTCTCCCTAAACTCTGGCGAGTTTGAATGCTTTTCGCCGCCCCAAGATCGCACATCCAGACTGCATGCACCGTTTTCAGAATATCATTTGCACGATTCTTACGCTCCTTTCCTTCGCAATCGTGCAGGCGGCGACCTACGAACCCGATGTAGATTTTACTCCCAACGAACAATGGCGCTGGCATGAGCAGGAGTTGCTGCGAGGCCACATACTCTACCACGGTGTTGAAGCGGACGATGGAACCCTCGTTTTCTCTACCCCTGAATCGCTACTGCTTTACGATGGCTACACGCTGGATGAGGTTCCCTACCCGGAGAATCAGACGGAATTCGTTCCATACCAACTGTTTTATTCGAAAAACGGATACGTCTACATAAACGCTTCCACGGGTATCTTCGGGTACCGGGATGGAGAGTGGAAACAGTTCATAGAGCACACCTACTCTTCTGCTGAGATTGTGAACGTGTTCGTTCGCAACCCCTCCGGACTCGAACTCGCGGTACTCTACCATGGGACTTACGAAATCAAAGGTGACGAACTTGTTCGCATGGAAGGTGTTCCGGGGGGCTTTTCTAGTGCCGCTTTCGATGGGTTGAATCGACTTTGGTGCAATGCTCCGAACGGGAAGGTGTTTCGTTATCAATTTGAAAAGAACGAGCTGAAGCGGCCAATCGAAGTTAAGGAAATTCGATTGGGTTACCAGCACGTCACCCATCCTTGGATCGTGGCCAGCCCTAAATCCGAAGAGATTTGGATAACCAATTGGCGACTAGGTCTTCCTGCTCAGAGATGGAACGAAAAAAACGAATCATGGACTCCGGTTGATCTAAGCCACCTCTCGGGAAACAACGGTCACACAAGCGCGTTTCGTATTAACGAAACGGATATGATCATTTTCACCAAGACTGAGGTACTCTTCCAAAAGGAAGATGATTGGCATTCTATCGGTTACCCAAAATTCGATTTCCCTACTAATCAGCCGTTTTTCGTTTCACGAAAAAATGGGAACCTGATCCTTGGAGGACGAGGTGAAAAGACCTACGAGGTCGAATACAGCACCTCCCAACAGGACTCGTATCACGGTCTGCACTTCCAATGCGATGTCGGCGGGAAGACGCGTTGGTTTATATCCACCGAAGGTTACGTGGTCGAGCAGGACACCATTTACGATACCTGGGAACGTCATGAAGAAAACGTAATCGATACCCCGGTCACTGTATTCAAAAGCCGGAACGACACGGTTTGGGCGGCCGGCAGCCACCAAGGTGAAGCAGCGGTGAGCTACTATGACGGTCGCGGCTGGAAGCTTGACTCCTTTCCTCAGCTCAACGGCATGATCAGCCACTTGTCTGCTCGCGAGCTCCCTAACGGGGATATCGTATTTGGCTCTGGTGACGACTCAAGCCCTACTACAGGCGGGGGCTTGGTCCGCTATGTGAATGGCTCAACACGGGATCGCCCCGAGTACATAGCCCCTCCGCGAGTTCCGCGACGTATCGTGGGTTTTGCAGCTGATGCCGATGCCCAACTCTGGGCAGGCGGGATAAAACTGTCTCGCACTCCGCTTGATTTCGGGAGCGACTACAAGATATGGGAAGATTTGCAGGATGAAGTCTGGATCGACCACCTCATCGAGGACGATCAATCGAATATTTGGGTCGGCCTGTGGAATCGCGGTCTGTATCAAATTAGTGGCGACGAATGGAACCTCTTTCGCAATGACGACCAACTCGCGAGCAGCCAGGTTAGCTATCTATTGAAGGACGAACATCGCGAAGGGAATATCTGGATCGCTACCGACCGAGGAATATCGCGCTTCGACGGTGAAGTCTGGTACCCGCAGGCTCTCCCTCAAGATTTGCGTTTCTATCGCGAAAGCGGAACCTTGCGTCAGTCCTCGGATGGAGCGATTTGGGTGAATCAGGCAGCCCGCGGCTGGTATTTCCGGAGAAAGTCGAATTTCTACCTGACAAAGTCCATCCACGACAACTTTAGGACCGTTCGCTACCAACCAGACTCAAACCCTCCAATGGTAGAGATTCTGACGGACGTTGCGAAGAGCACTGCTCCCGCCAATATAATCATAGAATGGAAGGGCGTCGATAAATGGTCCCACACTCCCAATTCGAAACTAAAATACTCGTATCGGCTCAATGAGGACGAGTGGTCGCCCTTTGAGGAAGCCGAAAGCAAAGGGTTCCTCGACCTTCCGAGCGGCGATTTCGACTTTGAGGTCCGGGCGATCGACCTTGACGGCAACATCAGCCCAGCGACTGCGAAAGCGAGCTTCGTGGTAATACCGCCCATCTGGCAACGCGCGTGGTTTATCGCAGCGGTTTTCTTTGCCGTCGGTACGATCATCCTTTTGGCAGTTTTGCTCTTCCGCCAACGTATCCGCCATATCATGCAGCTGGAGGAATTTAAGCTGCAGTTCTTCACCAATATATCCCACGAGCTGCGAACACCCCTCACCGTCATCCTCGGCCCCCTTGAAAGCCAACTCTCAAAGCTTCCCATCGGCTGGGATAAAAAACCGCTCGAGCTCGCCTATCGAAATGCCCAAAAGACCCTCGGCCTGATCGATCAAATCCTTGATTTCCGCAGCGCGGAAACAGGGAACATAAAGATCGAGCTCGCCCGCTCAGACTTGGTCGAAACCGCCAAGGAAGTGGTTCATCTGATTCGCCCGCTCTCAGAGGCTCGATCTCAAGTATTGGACTTCAGCTGCGACGTCGATTCGTGCGTGGTTTGGTACGACGCAGAGAAGATTGAGAAGATCCTCAACAACCTGATCAGCAACGCGATCAAGTACACCCAACGAAACGGGAAGATCTCGGTAGCGATAAAGATCCATGATTTTGAGGAATCGGTAAACGTGGAGTTTGTGGTAGAGGACAACGGAGCCGGCATTCCCATCGGTAAGATCGATGACATTTTCGAAGTGTTCTATCGGGTCGGAACAACGAAAAACAAAAAGGTGCGTGGATCTGGAATCGGTCTCGCTTACACAAAAAACCTCGTCGAAGCCTGCGAGGGCGCCATCTCTGTCGACAGTCCGATAACGAACGTCAACGGCCAGCAGCAAGGAACTCGATTCACCGTGACCCTGCCCCTCTATAAGCAAATGGAGGGTCGTCCTGAGATCGAGGATACGGAGCCGCTTCAAAAAGAACTCGAAACTGACTCGGAATCGGCGGCTTCAATCGAGTCCGATTCTCAAGACAAACCGCAAATTCTCATCGCCGAGGATGACGATCAAATCAGAGACTTCCTAGCCTCTGAACTTTCTGAAGCGTGGGCGGTCACCTCGGCAGAGGACGGGGCAAAAGCCCTCGACCTTGCCCAGGAGAGAATTCCCGATCTGATCGTCACTGACGTAATGATGCCTGAGCTTGATGGTAAGGAGCTCTGCCGCCGCATAAAGAGCGAGGATCGCACCTCGCATATTCCAGTGATCATGCTCACTGCCCTCAAATCCGAGATGCACGAGCTGGAAGGGCTTGAGCTTGGGGCAGACGACTACCTCTCAAAGCCAATTCGCCTTTCGATCCTGAAAAGGCGAATTCAAAACATTCTGGAATCACGCAGGAAACTGCACGCGCGATTCAGCGAGCAGAAGCAGGAAGCCAAAGTCGTCACTCGCGAAATCACCACCAACACGATCGACGAAGCCTTCCTCAACAAGGCAGTCAGCATGATCGAGCAAAACGTTGAAGACCCGCTTTTCGACGTCGAGGAATTTGCCACACGCATGCACATGAGCCGCATGACGCTCTATCGAAAATTCAAAGCGATTACCGGAGATTCGCCTAGTTCCTTTATCCGCTCGATTCGCATGAATAAAGCGGCCGCCCTACTCTCCACAGGCGAGCATACCGTGTCAGAAGTGGCCGATCGCGTAGGTATCTCAGATCTGAGTTCATTCAGTACCTCGTTCAAAAAACACTTCAAGGTTTCCCCAAGCCAGTACGCCGGGCGCAACAAGTAGCTCCGAGGCTTGCACAGAAAAAAGCCGCTCGTTGCAGACCTGTACCTCAGGTTTCAAAAGCCCTCTTCCCAGCTTGTTACCCAACCTAAATAGCTAAGGTTAGTTGCTTAAGAACAGCAACTTATACAATACCTAGGCTAAATCGCCCAACTGTGACGATGTTCAAAGCGCGAGGCCGTCGGGGGATGCTATATTCGATGCAGCCTTAGCTAGCTCGAAATGGGTTACCCCAAAATAGAACGTGTTTCTGCCGACGCGTCAGCCAATTCCGGATAGCAGGGTTCAGCAATTTCCGCCCCGTTAAGCCATGAGTCCAGGCCGTCTTACGCCATCCCCAAAACCCTCGTTTTTTCTGTTCGCGATCGTAGCGCTTCTGTTCTGCCAGAGCTCCGCCGCCGCGAATTCGGCACCCAGCTCGAATCAACTCTTTAACGATTCTTGGTTGTTCCACTCGGGTGAACACTCTAGCGCTCGATTCCCGGAAACCGATGACTCTTCGTGGAGGAAATTGCGATTGCCGCACGATGCAGCAATCGAAGGACCGTTTAGCTCGAAAAACGAATCTCGAAGCGGAAGCCTGCCATCCTCCGGAGTCTTTTGGTACCGCAAGCACTTCGCTTTGCCTCTGACTGATCGAGAGCAAAACGTGACGCTTTGTTTCGAGGGCGCGATGAGCAACTCGCGGGTCTGGATCAACGGGCACTTTCTCGGAGAGAGACCAAACGGCTACATTGGCTTCGAGTACGACGTCACGCGCTACATCCGCTTCGGCGAAAATGCGAACAACGTCATTGCAGTTCGCCTCGAGCAGGAAGACCTCTCTTCGCGTTGGTATCCTGGAGCTGGGCTCTACCGGGATGTTCGCCTGAAAGTGCGTTCACCTATCCACCTACCGTCAGACGGGATCTACATCACCACGCCCGTCGTTTCCGACCAGTGGTCGGAAGTAGACGTCCGTGCTGAAGTTGCGAATACGACTTCGTCGCCTGCTCAAGTTACGGTAGAGCATCGTGTATTCGGTCCAGACGGACGAATCGTCGGGCAATCCTCAATACAGGCCAAGGTAAATACTTCGGACAAGCTGCAAACTTCCGCCAACCTATCCATTGCCAATCCGCTTCGCTGGGAGCCGGATGCTCCCCACCTCTACCGTCTCGAAACGAGAGTGCGACGGGACGGAAAGGTGGTTGACGTGGGCGAGACGACCTTCGGGATCCGAACCATAGAGTTTAGCGCGAGCGATGGCTTTTTGCTCAATGGGGTTCGCACGCAGATCAAAGGCGTTTGCCTGCACCACGATCTTGGCCCGCTCGGAGCAGCTATCAATCGGTCCGCTCTTGAACGGCGATTGGAGATTCTCAAGGAAATGGGGACCAACGCGGTACGCACTTCACACAATCCACCCTCGCCTCAGCTGCTCGATCTCTGCGATGAGATGGGACTGCTAGTGCAAGTCGAAGCCTTCGACGCATGGGAGCAGGCCAAGGTGGAAAACAGCTATTCCAAGCATTTCCCGGATTGGTACGAGCAAGACCTTCGCGCCATGATCAGACGGGACCGCAACCACCCATCAGTCTTCATGTGGAGCATTGGGAACGAGATTCTCGAACAAACGGATCCGCAAAAAGGCCCGCTGATCGCCAAAACGCTCAACGACATCTGCCACGAGGAGGATCCGACTCGCCCTACCACTGCTTGCTTTAATTACTATCCGGATCCCGTCGTAAATGGCTTGGCTGCGGAAGTCGATGTCGTGGGCCTGAACTACCATCCTGCCTCCTACCAGGACCTTCTCGAACGACACCCGGATTGGATCGTCTACGGATCAGAAACCGCCTCAACCGTGAGCAGCCGCGGCGTTTACCACCTCCCGATCGAAAAATACGACTCCCACCCGTCGCACCAAATCACCAGCTACGATATCATCGGTCCCGCTTGGGCGTATCCGCCAGACATCGAGTTTCACTTTCAGGAAACGAACCCCCGGGTAATCGGAGAGTTCATCTGGACCGGTTTCGACTATATAGGAGAACCGACCCCTTTCGCTTGGGATGAACACAAGTCGGGCGGGGCGTGGCCCTCGAGAAGCTCCTACTTCGGAGCTATCGACCTTTGCGGCTTTCCCAAGGACCGGTATTACCTCTACAAGAGTCAATGGAACAGCCAGCCTTTGGTTCACTTGCTGCCTCATTGGAACTGGGACGCAAGCAAGGGCGAGACCATACCTGTCTACGCCTTCAGCAATTGCGAAGAGGTCGAACTTATCGCCAACGGCAAGTCGCTCGGTCGCCGCAAAGTCGGGGTCGACACAACTCCCATTCCGGTCAACTTCTACAACAGCGATCTTGAAGTATTCGAATCAAAATATCGGCTTCGCTGGGACGTCCCTTACGTTCCCGGAGCAGTAAAGGCGATTGGGTATAGCGATGGCGAAATCGTATCGGAAGATTCGATAAAGACCGCTGGTCCCGCTCACAGCTTGGAGCTACAACTCGAAGACGGACGTATCCACAATGACGGATACGACTTGGCCTTCGTGCAAGTTCATGTCGTCGATAAAGACGGCAATCTCTGTCCTCTCGCCGATAACGCTGTCGAGTTCGAAGTATTTGGGCCGGGTGAAATCGCTGCCGTCGGCAATGGCGATCCAGCGACAGCAGAGCCGTTCACTGCCTCCGAGCGAAAGACCTTCAATGGGCTTTGCCTCGCCATAATCCGTGGCGACGTCGGCCAAAGCGGCGTGATTCAAGTACGCGCAAAATCGATCGGGCTCGAGTCCGATCTCGTTGAAATCCAACTCGCCCCTCGTTTAGCGCCTGTCGATGGGATGACCTATCGCAGCGACAATTAACCTCTACCCCATCAAGGCATGATTGCACAGCACCTACCTCAGCGAAACGAATCCGTAAAAGGTGAAGTCGAAAAAGCGGATTACTACACTCTGGAACTGGAGAACACATCCCACGATCAGCTCCGTGTTGTTGGCGGTGGAAAAGAACACTGCGAGCCGAACTTTTGCCAAAACGTAGTAGAAGCCCCCTTCTACGGAATCGAATACATCGTATCCGGCAGTTGCATACTTGAACGAAACGGCATTGCGGAGACGCTCACAGCGGGGAGTCTCTTCGCCTATTCGCCAAGGGATACCTACGTTCTTCGAAACGCAAATACTCAACCCTTGGTGAAGCACTTCATCAATTTCGAAGGAAACGACGCTTCCCTTCTTGTTGAGAATAAAGCCCTAATCGATTTCCAAACGCCGAACCTGATTCACCACAAATGGGTAGAGCGCACCTTCGTCTCGCTGCAAGAGTGCGGCATGGGTGGCTGCAACAAGCGCCAAGCAGCATGCAAGCACCTCCTGCTCTATCTCTCTACTCGATTGAGCGATACGAGTCAGTCCGAAATGGATACGACATACGTGTCAGCCTCCCGGTCGAATTTCGACAACATCTGTCGCTACATTGAAGAGAACTACGCCCGCATCACAAGCCCGCTGGAAGTAGCCAACACCTTCAACATCTCGCATCAATACCTCTGTTTCCTATTCAAGAAATTCTCGAACGAGACACCGACCAAGATGGTCACCCGTTTCAAGCTCGCACGAGCGGTCGAACTGCTTCGCGAACGCACGCTGCTCATTAAGCAAATCGCGGAGCAAGTCGGATTTGTCGACCAGTACTATTTTTCGAAGTGCTTCAAGGGATACTACGGCCTCTCGCCCCGAAAGTTCCTCAATCGAAGCGCCCTAAGAATTTCTGCCTGAACCTACGAAGCTAGGCATGAAAAAAGCGCGGAGCACCGATGCTCCGCGCTTAAATTGTTTTTGCAGGGTAGTCTTCTACCACTGCCGTCTCTCGTCTGATCCTAGTGGAGGAAGCTGCGAATCCCGGTAGCGGTGACTGACATGCCGTACTCGTTCGCTGCGTCAATTACGAGGTCGCTGCGAAGGGAGCCGCCGGTCTCGACGATGTGCTGCACGTTCGAGCGGCTGGCACGATCGATATTGTCGCGGAAAGGAATGAACGCGTCGGACCCTAAGCAGATGTCGCTGTACTGCTTGATCCACTCCGCACGCTCCTCGCGGGAGATCGGCTCCGGGCGTGTATTGAAATTCTGGAGCATGTTCTCCTCTTCGTGGGCGCTCAAACTATCCCAGAGGAGGAACTGGTCGATAAGGTTGGTCTTCTCGACCTTCTTCAGGCCTTCCTTGAAATCGAGCCCGCGTACCTTCGGGTGGCGCTGCAGGAACCACTTGTCCGCCTTGTCGCACGCGAGGCGCGTGCAGTGGATGCGGGACTGCTGCCCTGCTCCCATCCCTACGATTTGACCGTCGTAGGCCACGCTGATGGAATTTGACTGGGTGTACTTCAACGAAATCGCTGCGACCAACAAGGTGTCGAGAGCCTCTTCGGAAATGTTCTTGTTCTCGGAAACGACGTTCTTGAAGTCGTCTTTCGTGTAGAGTCGGCTGTTGCGCTCTTGAGCGACGGTGATGCCAAAAAGTTCACGCTTTTCGATGCCGGTCGGCATGAAGTCGTAGTCGATCTCTAACATGCAGAAACCGCCCTTTTTCTTTTTCTTGAGGATTTCAGCCGCTTCCGGCTCGAAGCCCGGCGCGATGATCAGGTCGCTGACCTCGGTCTTGAGGAATTGAGCAAGGCTGACATCTACGACGTCGGAAACTGCCAGCACGTCGCCAAAAGAACAGAGGCGGTCACCGCCGCGAGCTCGCACATAGGCACTGGCGACTGGCGAGAAATCCGTGGTTTTAAGGAATTGGGATTCCTTGAAGGCGTCGTCGATTGGCTTGGCGATCGCGGCTCCTGCTGGGCTGACGTGCTTGTAGGAGGCCGCGGAAGCTTTTCCTGTCGCTTCCTTGAGTTCGCGCACGAGCTGCCAGGAAGTAAGGGCGTCCAGCATGTTGATGTAGCCGGGAGCGCCGTTAACGATCTTGATCGGTGATGGCTCAGGAAACTCGAGAAAAGCTTCCTTCTGGTGAGGGTTGGTACCGTAGCGGAGAGAGATCATGCTCCTGTCTATGCGAGTCGTTTTGGCAAATGCAACCCTCAGAAGAGGCATTGCCATAAATTCCCGACGAACAGTATATTCTAGGGAATCCAAGAAATGTACTAGTCTCACCGCTTCTCAAATTTGGACCCCCTGTCACTCTCAAAACTATGTTTAACGCCAAAAGACTCTCCGGATTCGCCGTAATCGCCCTGATGCCGCTAGGCCTGCAGGCTCAAGACCTCCCTGAAATCGATTGGAAGGAGCTTGGGAAGACTCAACCGTGGCTCCAAACGGAATTCCAAAAGGACATCCCCGTGGTAACTCCCGGCACGCAAGGTTCCGCTCCCTCGGACGCGATTGTGCTTTTCGACGGGACCGACCTCTCGAAATGGGAAAAGACGCCCTTCGGTGAAGGGGTGCGCATGGATCGCACTGAGATATTCCTCCAAAACTATCAAGGCGGGAATGACCTCGGCCCGGCAGAGTGGACAGTCGAAAACGGAGAATTTGTAGTAGGCGCGAAACAAGGCAGCATCGCCACCAAGCAAGCCTTCGGGGACATGCAGCTCCACGTCGAGTGGATGGTCCCGGTCATGGAAGAAAGCCCAGGACAGAAATACGGAAATAGCGGCATTTTCATCATGGGCCTCTACGAGATCCAAGTCCTCAATTCTTACGAAAACCCAACCTACGCGAATGGCCAGGCCGGCGCCGTCTACAAGCAGCACACGCCATTGGTCAACGCGTCGAGAGCCCCGGGAAGCTGGCAGAGCTACGACATCTTCTTCACAGCTCCACGCTTCTCGGAAGATACCGGCAAGCTGATCCAGCCTGCCCGCGTCACGATCATCCACAATGGCGTGCTCGTTCAGTACAACACCGTAATCGAGGGGCCGACGGTCTTTATCGGCAAGTCCTACTACGCGAAGCACCCTGCCAAGCTCCCCATCGTCTTGCAGGACCACAACGACCCTGTCCGCTATCGTAACATCTGGGTACGGGAACTATAACATCCTGTCCTTGAAAAATATCCGGGCGGTCGCCACCTTCCGGATACTTGAAACGATCCCGGCAAAAGCAGCTCTACCTTCACACGTCTAATCGAGTCGAAAACCTGGCTCGGCGACTCGTACAGGTTTCGCAAGCTTCCCCTCTGCGGAATACCCTTTCGCAAGAAACGGTGATGACGCTCAACCCGGGCATCGCTCGCTGGCTGCAATTCGAAGTCGCGAAGTTGACCGGGGTCTCCTTCGGTTGGGATTACCCCTTGCCTGGAAAGCTCTTCTCCCGCGTCTTGCGTGGGTTTGAGCCGAGCTTCGATGCTTCCGGAGCCTTTCCAGAGGACCTCGCTCGCTGGCACCTTCTGGAGCTTTTGGGGAAATTGGAGGAGCAAGATCGTTTCGCCCAAGTTAGGAAGTATTGCCAATCTGGTGACGGCCGGCGGCGTCTCTCCTTCGCCAACCGCCTGACCAAACTCTACGACGAGTACCTCGTTTACCGACCAGATCTGGTGAACGCTTGGGAGGACGACCCAAGCTCATCCTATTTCGAATGGCAGGCGGAGCTTTGGCGAAGACTCTCTCGCAAGCTCTACCCGCGAACCCGACAGCCCCGTCATATCGCCCGCCTCTGGCAAGACCTGAAAAACGGCCAGATCCTGGAGCTCGGAATGCAACCGCCTATTTGGCCCGAGCGACTCTACGTTTTTGGCGTATCCTCCCTCGCCCCCCTCTACCTCGATCTCCTCGATCATCTCGCTTGCTACAAACCTGTTCATATCTTTCTGCTGCAACCTTCGGACATGTACTGGGCCGATCTGAAGACGACAAAACAGATCCAGAAGATCGCCAAGAAGCAATCCAGCCAGAGCGGCTTAAGCGCTCCGCCTCCAGAGGATTGGCTCTATGAGACGGGAAACCCTTTGCTCCCGGCATTCGGCAAGCAAAGCCAGATGTTTCTCGATCTCCTCATCGACAAGGATCCTCAGCAGGACGACCTAAGCTTCGAGCAGCCTGTCGAATCCGTAAGCCAGTTGAGCTGCCTGCAATCGGATCTGTTCACCATCGAAGATAGGGATTGCGAATTGGGCTCAGAACCGTTCCCAGCCTTTGACGGTACGATTCAGGTTCATTCCTGCTCAAATCGGCGTCGAGAAGTAGAGACCATATGGGACCTGATTGTAGGACGGCTCGAAGCCGATCCCAGCTTGGAAGCAAATGACATTCTAGTGATGGCGCCGGATATCCAAAAGTACCGGTCGCACATCGAGTCCGTTTTTAAGAGCAAGAGAGGAACCGAACTTGAGATTCCCTACTCGATAGCCGATCGCTCCACGGGGAATCGTCCCGGCGTTTTTAGCGGCTTGTACGCCATACTCAAATCCGTATCCGGCAGAGCCACTTCCTCCGAGATCATGGAGATCCTGGAAACGTCTCTCGTCAGGGAATCATTTTCTTTCACCGACAGGGAGCTGGAGTGCATCGAATTCTGGATACGTGAGCTCGGTATTACCTGGGGTTGGGAAGCGAAGCACCGTGAACAGGATTCCAGCTTCGCAACCGACCACAACACATGGAAGGAGCTGCGAATCCGTCTCTTGTCTGGAGGGCTCTTTTCTGAGAACGCCGCGACCCCAAGCGGTTTCTTGTCATATTCAGAGATCGAGGGAGATCTTAGCGATCTTGCAGGTCGATTGCTTGAATGCCTTGAACTGCTTCGAGCGTTAAGACGCGCCTACAAGCAGGAACAGCCCCTCGATCATTGGCAGGCGCAGATCATCACGGTACTCGATAAGCTAAAGACGAACCGAGAAGATTGGCAGCGCGACTATTCTCGTGCCTCGGAACTCATTCGTGAGTGCTTGCCTGAGTCGAGCGAGGTGCTCGCCACAGGGATTGAGGTGTACGCAGCTCTCGCGGACAAATTTGAATCTACCGAAGCGGGCGGCGGTTATTTGAGCGGCGGCGTTACCTTTTGCTCCCTTAAGCCGATGAGGGCGATTCCAGCAAATACCGTCTGTCTAATGGGCATGAACCGGGTCGACTTCCCCCGCCGCAACAGTCGCTTGAACTTCGATTTGATGGCTGTCGAGTCACGTATTGGAGATCGCAATACGCGTGACGAGGATCGACAATTCTTTTTAGAAACACTGCTTTCCGTGAGAAGCCATTTGTACATAAGCTACGAAGGGGTTTCTCCAAGCAGCGACTCTGAGAGCGAGCCATCCGCGGTGGTAGAAGAGTTGCTTCGCTATCTGCAAACGTCGATGAATCCAGAGGATTATGAAAAAATCCTGGCAAAGCAGAAACGGCAATCCTTCGACCCTGCTTACTTCGTTCCCGGCAACACGCAGACCTGGGACCCCGATCGCGCGCTTTTGCGAAATCAATTTTCTGGCGCCATCACGGAGCAGCGGACCCTTCAAAAGACGGACGATCCATCCCCGAACACTTCCGAGATAGAAGAGGTCGACCTCGAAGATCTCATCCGTTTCTACAAAGACCCTTCCAAGCATTTTGCGACTCAAGTAGCAAAACTGAGTATAGACAGGACGGAGGAACCATTGAGCGAAAGCGACGAACTTTTTCCTTCCGCCCTCGATCGATACAAATTGAGGGATCGATTCGCCCAATTGATCTCGCTCGGCGAGCCTCCTTCATCAGTCACCCAAACGCAAGCGGCTCAGGAGAAACTCTTGCCTTTAGGCAAACTACAGGGCCCCTCCTTTGACGAAGAGCTCGAATCAGCCCAATTGATAGCCGACGCTGTTGGCAACTTTGAATACGAGATTCGCTACCTCGAAACTGAGGTTGAAGGAATTCGATTGTTTGGAGATTCGAGAGTCCGCAAGGAGGACGGAAGACAGGTCATCGTTCAGTCAGGCGAGCTAAAACCGAAAAACGTCATCGAATGCTGGATACGTCACCTATTTGCACTCACGCTCAATCCAGACTTCAAGGGGCAGACCTTTGTGGCGAGTCTGAATTCGAAGTCAAAACCGTTCAGCCTCGGCTCGGTCGAGGCCCCGAAAGACGTATTACAGAAACTCATCGCAAACTATGTAAGCAGTCTCTGCTCTCCCTTGCCCTTTTTTCCAAAATTATCGGAAGCTGCTGCTAAGGATTGGGCAGACAACCTGAGTGAAGAAAACGAAGAGCCGATGCGTGAAGTCATCGAAAAGTCTCTTTGGAATTTTCGAAGCGGACAGTCTTCTGCGAATCAGGATTGGAAGGGCCAATTCGAATGGACCGACTATGATCGCTTGTGTTTCGGCGACGCTTACGAGCCTGACGAACGATTTGTGCGATTAGCTGTAGCATTCTGGCAGCCTTATCACGCAGCAAAAGCCTCGATAGACTTGCTAGACCTGAAAGGCGGTGCCGAATGATTGAACTCGCAAAAGGCGCGACGCTAATCGAGGCGAGCGCGGGAACCGGCAAGACCTACACCCTCTGCCGTATCGCGTTGCAGCTGACCCTAGAGAAAGGAATCACGCTTGATCGGATACTCGCCGTTACCTTTACCGACGCAGCGACCGAAGAGTTAGCTAGCCGTATCCACGAACTGTATCAGCAAGCGCTAAGAGAGCTTGAAACCGAGCAAATTGAAGAGTCGCTTTTGCTGGAGTGCATGGAACTCGAAGATTTCGACATCGAACGGGCTAAACGCGATCTTCGGTTCAGCTTGGAAGTTTTCGATGAAGCTCCGATCTCCACCTTGCACGGCTTTTGCAAGCGTTCTCTAGACCAACTCGCCCTCGAGACTGAATCCCCCCTTGAAGCGGAGTTGAATCAGATTGAAACACATTTGGTCGAGCAACTCCAACAGGAGTATATTCGGCAATACGTACTGGAAGCTTCGTCCGCACTGAGCATAGCCCTAAAGCACCAAAAAGGCTTTGAGGGCCGACTATCCGAAATCGGAAAGCAAAGCGCATCGCACCCGGAGGCTAAACTACACCCGACCGCGCATCCCGTTTCCTTTGAAACGCTAGAGCGGCGGTTCCTTGAACTACCCGAAGCTCTGTCGGATTTCGTGTCTCGAAAGGGTGAATACATCGAACACCTAAAGGCGAATCGGGAACCAGCTATGCAGTTAAGTGGCAAGAAGCAGGATCTGTTTGCGTGTGAGGCACGAGGAAAACTGCTCGCCAATGATTTTGCTTGGTTAGAGAAATTTAGTGTAGACGCCTGGAAAAACGGCCTCAAAAAGTCGGGGTCGCATTTGAAGACGCCTCCATTCGTGAGTTTGGTCGATGCTATTCTGGAGCAGATCGACGCCGCCTTTTTGTCACTGTTGTACAACTACAAGGGGTGGCTTTCCGAGAACCTCGAGAAAGCGAAGCAACAAGCAAACTCAATTAGTTTCAATGATTTGCTCCACATCCTAAACAGAGCGCTGAAAGGCGAGTCAGGAGAAAGGGTCAGGGCAAATCTATCGAGACAATACGACGCCGCCCTAATCGATGAATTCCAAGATACGGATCGCACTCAGCTGCAAATAGCGAAAGCTCTTTTTGGAGAGGGAGAGCATTATCTCTTCTACATCGGCGACCCCAAACAAGCTATCTACCGATTTCGTGGTGCCGATATCTACGCCTATTTTCAAGCGACCGAGTCCGGAAAGCTCAAGAGGATTGAACTAACAAAAAACTACCGTAGCACGCCGCCGCTTATTCACGCAGTGAATACGGTTTTTGAAGAATCCGAAACAGGCTTCGTAGATGATCGCATTCGGTTCACTCCGGTCGAGGCGGGACTCGAATCGGACACTGCCGACGTAAGGGCCCCTGCCCTATTCATCGAGCATCTAATGCTCGGACCACAGCAAGAAGCTGCCGAGGGGCGTTATCGCAACATCCTGACCGAAAGAGTCGCCAACGATTTCGCTAATCGAATCTCGAATGACCCAGACTTTCGCCCAGAAGAAGTAGCCTTTCTGGTAAATAGTAACTTCGAAGCGAAGACTCTCAGCGACGCCTTGCTTAAACGTGGAATCGCGTCTGCCATTCGCTCAGACCGAAGTGTATTCGACTCAAAGGAAGCAAGAGACTTGACGCTTCTTCTTGCCGCGTTGTCGTCACCGACCAGAACGTCACTAAAGCGCGGAGCCTACGCTGCGTTTAGCCCTTCGCTCCAAGCCTCGGACATTGCCGAAGCTCATTTTGACGAAAATGCGACCCCATTTTTCGAATACATCGTTGAATGGAACAAGAGTTGGGAACGCTCAAACTTCGATGTAAACTTGCAGACCCTTCTCAAGCTCGCCAGCAGAGAAACATTCAATGACCTAGATTCAGAACGTCGACACGCCAATATCAGCCAACTCTCCGAGTTACTCTCCGAGGCTAAGGATGAGTCAGACCTGACCCCACGCGGTTTGTACAATTGGATTTGTCGGAAAATGGTCGAAGACGCCTCCCAAAACAAAGACTGGCAGACACGAATCAGCAGCGACGAGGGCAAGCCTCAAATCCTCACTATACACAAGTCAAAGGGGCTACAGTTCCCGATAGTGATTCTCCCCTATCTCAGTTTGAAACGCGTAAAGCACGACGCTAAGGTGGCTTCGTATCATGGCTCTGACAACGAACTGATCATTGATTTCGCTCCTGATGAAAATCAGGACAGAACCAAGAGCGCCCAGTCAGAGGAACTAGCAGAACACGTCCGCCTTCTCTACGTCGCTCTTACCAGAGCTGAGAAGGAAATGCGGATCTATCTTGCCCCTGAGGAGATTGTCAGACGCGGGAAAAAACCTCCTTCTAGCTTCTCTCGATTCATTCTCGGGGTAGATTCAAAGCCTTCGAGCGAGCTCTTAGTTGAACGCCTAAAAGCAATCGCTGCTAAATCAAAAGGGAATGTCCTTTCCCGGCAAAGTCCTTTGGAAACCGGCGAATTCAGCGAGCTATCTAATTGTGTCGGCGATCCAAATATACCTGAGGTTGAAGCTCGTTCGCTGCAGCATCGCCAACATATGCCCTACCCGGCTCGCGTTTTGAGTTTCTCCGCTCTCAACAAGGGGATGCATCACGAAAGCGCAGGCTACTCAATCGAGGAACTAGAAGCTGCCGATTCTGATAGCGATGAAGCCGAACCCTCACCTGATCCAAGCGAGACTGATTCAGCTGAAGAACTGAGCATCTTCAGTTTGCCCAAAGGGACCCATGCAGGAGATTTGCTCCACCTGATCTTGGAACGATTCGACTTTTCTCGACCTGAAACGCTGCCAGCAACAACTCAGGCGGCATTTGAACTTCTTAAGTTCGAACCAAGCGAATTCGAGCCAATTGTTGCTGCTCAAATCGCTGTAATAGCAAAGCAAGAACTTGCTTCAAACTTCAGTGCTTTCTCTCTCGAACAGACCCCGAGCGAAAATCGAATTCCTGAGCTCGAATTCGCGTATCCTGTAAGCGGAGACGTAAAGCGAGAAGTTATCGACACCCTGCAAACCTCGGACCTGGGAGTCATCCCGCAGGAATGGTCGAACTCGCTAAACAAGGAGGGTTCGGCCCTAACCGCTGCAATGCTCCGGGGCTTCATCGATCTGGTACTGGAACACGAGGGGCGAATCTACATTTTTGACTGGAAGAGCAACTACCTGGGACCAACCTCTAGCGATTACGATCAGTCCGCCATTCTCGAGTCGATGAGCGATCACAACTATTTCCTGCAGTACCTGCTCTACTGTGTCGCCGTCCTACGGTTTACGCGTTGGCGGTTCCCAAATCAAGCGTTTGACGACGTCTTTGGCGGCGTTTTCTACATTTATGCCCGTGGCGTCAGCCCAGGTAAAGACACCGGAGTTTTCTACGACCGCCCATCAATCGAGTTGCTCGAAAAACTGGATACAGCGCTAGGAGGCCCTATTCATGATTGAACAAGAGCGAGGCTATCTCAGTGCCTTAAACGAGGCTCCGTTTACGGCGGCTGATCGTATGCTCGTCAAGCACCTGCGCGAGGATTGGGGCGAGAAAAACCAGTGGATACTTCTCGCCGCCGCTCTCTGCAACCTATCCATACGCGAGGGACATGCTTATTTTGATCTTTCTACTGCGAGCCCTTCGGTTCCCTTTGCTGCTACAGAGTGGCCAACCTTAGAGCAATGGCACGGCATCCTGTCAAAAAGCGCAGCATGCAGCACATCAGATGACACAGCGAGCTCCCCTCTAGTCCTGGCTGATCGCTCGTCACTGTATCTTGAGAAATACTACACATTTGAACGAAGGCTGTCCGAGCTCATTGCCGGTCGAATCGAGAGTTCGAGTGTCTCGGGAGAGGATCCGGTCGATCGAGCGAGCCAATCTCATTTCTTCGTTATAACCGGCGGTCCTGGCACGGGGAAAACAACGCTAGCACTACGCTATCTGGATAAGCTAATCGAAAGCTGGGACGGACCAAGAGCTGCACGTTTCGCTGCGATTGCGCCCACCGGCAAGGCAGCAGCCCGCCTTGCCGAATCCATTTCCGGTGGAGTCGAGCGAATGCAGGTCAGCGAGGAGCGAAAACAGGAGCTTCTTTCGATTCCCTGCCTCACAATCCACCGGCTCTTGGGAGCGCTTCCTCACAGGTCATCCTTCAGGGCAAATGCGCAAAAGCCAGTGCGCTACGATGCTCTGGTAGTCGATGAGAGTTCGATGATTGACCTGCCTTTGATGATGCGGCTACTCGAGGCTGTGCCACACGATTGCAAACTGCTGCTGCTAGGTGACAAAGATCAGCTAACGAGTGTGAACGTCGGCTCCGTCTTCTCCGACATACTTGACGCAAGCGGCACTGAGGATTCCGCTCTTTCAGGTCGCGTAGAGCGACTTTCAAAGACGTATCGATTTTCTGAGGACAGCGGAATTTTTCGGGCCTGCCAACTTGCCCGAGAGGGAAACGTGAAAGGTTTTTCGGAAATGCTGGAAGAAGATCTTTCGGACTTCGAATTCAGCGCGCTCAGCCCTCAACAATCGCGAATCCCTCAAAAAGCCCTCTCTCGCGCGTTTCGACACTGGGAGTCGCTGTACGAATCGGAATCTGTGGAATCAGCTCTAGCCAAATTGAGCCGATCGATGACCTTGACCCCCACTCGCAACGGGCCAAACGGATCCATCGAGTTCAATCGCAGAGTGCTGGCTCTCGCAAAAAAGCACCTAGGGCACGACCCTCTGCAGGATCGCCCATTGCCAGCGAGTCCAATCATCGTTCTGGAAAACGATTACGAGGTGGAGCTCTTCAATGGAGACGTCGGGCTTGTTTGGGTGGACAGCCATGGCTCAGCCTTTGCCTACTTCCAGGCCGCCGACGGAGGAACCCGAAA
This sequence comes from Pelagicoccus mobilis, assembly GCF_016595505.1. GTDB lineage: Bacteria > Verrucomicrobiota > Verrucomicrobiia > Opitutales > Opitutaceae > Pelagicoccus > Pelagicoccus mobilis. The sequence continues at coordinate 118,395 of NZ_JAENIL010000004.1, forward strand.
AGTTCTCATCAGTGAACTTCCGCGTTTTGAGCCGGCCTTCGCCCTTACGATCCATAAGAGCCAAGGTTCCGAGTTTGATTCGGTGAACTGCCTCTTCCCAGCGGAACCAACCTCACAGGTCACTCGAGAGCTCGTCTATACCGCCTTCAGCCGGGCTAAAAAGTCGGTTTCGGTTTTCTCTTCAGCAGAAGCCTTGCTCACAGCCATCAAAACGCAGGCTAATAGAGCAACTCGTTTGGTGAATTTACTCCGAACATAAACGAAAAATCTCAATCTAATTGGCCTTGGCGGCAGGTCTTAACGATTGAGAATAAATTGGCTAATCAATAAGAGCTGCTGATTGTTAGGTTTAACAGTATAACCACTTGGCTTGCTCGCAGTTTGCCAGTTAGTTCGCCTAAATTTTTACGTTCTAAGTTTAACCCGATACGTTTACCCTAAATGTCATCATCATCTACACGTCGTACCTTTTTGAAAAAGGGAGCGATCGCCGCGGCAACGACCTTTGCTGCCCCGATGTTCCTGAAAGCAGCCACGCTCGGACGCGGGCAACCCGGTCCCAATAGCCGGATAAACGTCGCCCTTATCGGCAACGGCCTTATCATGAACGGGCACCGTGGGTATTTCCGTTCCCGCGAAAACACGGTTGTGGCTGCCGTCTGTGACGTTCATCAGGGTCGTCTCCAGAGCGCGCTAGACCAATGCCGCAAAGAGAACAACGCCTGCCAAGGTTACGAGCACTACGAGGAGATCATGGAGCGTAGCGACATCGATGCGGTTGTCGTCGGAACGCCAGACCATTGGCACGCCGCCCTTTCGATCGCTGCGATGAGAGCGGGCAAGGACGTCTACGTGGAGAAGCCCATGACCCTCACCATCGAAGAAGGCAAGGCCATGGTCGCGGCAGAAAAGAAATACGGCCGTATCCTCCAAGTCGGTTCTCAGCAACGCTCCGAACGGGCGTTTCACAAAGCAGCTGAGATCGTGCGTAGCGGCTGGATCGGAAACGTGAAGGAAGTGTACTGCGGTCTTGGATCCTTCCCTGCACCAACTGATTTTCCTGAACAACCCGTTCCTGAAGGATTTAACTACGACAAGTGGCTCGGTCCTGCGCCCTGGGAACCTTATCACAACGAACGCGTAAAAGGTAACTACGGCGGCGGCTGGAGAAATTTCTGGGAATACGGCTCTCGCAAAAACGGCGACTGGGGGGCTCACCACTACGATATCACCCAGTGGGCCCTCGGGATGGATCATTCAGGTCCAGTCTTCTTCGCTCCAGCGGACTACGATCAACCGTATCAGTACTACGAGTACGAAAATGGGATTCGCGTGATTCGCGACTGGGGAGATCGCAAGGGTCATATGATTCGCTTTGTTGGCGACGAAGGCGAAGTACGCGTAAGCCGTGGAGGTCGCATCGATACGACGCCTGCCCTACTCGCAGGCAAGCCTCTCTCTCCGAGCGATACTCGCCTCTACAAGAGCCGCGACCACAGAGCTAACTGGATCGAAGGCATCTACACCCGTAAACACGCTATCTGTGATGCAACAGTGGGTCATCGCACTGCGACCGTATGTCAGCTCGCCGGTATAGCTGAACGCCTGAACCGCCCAATCAAGTGGGACCCTAAGAAGGAGCAAATCGTTGGCGATCCAGCAGCGGCTCGCTGGCAAGATCGACCACGCCGTGCCGGCTACGAACTCCCTGTCTGATCGTAATTAGAAAGCAATTACAAGAACGATCCCCATGAATTTCACTTCAAAATCTTCTCTTAAAACAATCACCGCTAGCTTGGCCCTATTGGTCATGCCGCTTGGATACAGCCAGATCCCTGACTCGGAGCTGGACTCTATCTTCACACGCTTGAACGGCGATGACTTCGACGCTCGCTACGAAGCGCGAATGGACCTGCAAAACCAAGTGTCGGAAGCGACAAAACCAGGCAACGAGTCGCAACAGCCTTTGGTGGAGCAACAGCTCCTAGAGCGACTCGAAAAGGAGCCGCTCCTCACAACAAAGCTCTGGATTCTTCGCCAGTTGAGCTCAATAGGCTCGGAAGCGTCGCTACCCGCGCTTGAGAAGCTAGCGGCATCAAGCGACGCTAAACTGGCGGACGGCGCACGTATGGCCATAAACCGAATTACTCCGGTACCTTCAGCTGAGGGTGGTCTCTATCTTGGCTTTGATGTTGATGAGCTAGCAACCTTGGCTTCGACGGATGACAGTCGAGCCGTGCGAAACGCAGCATTCGCCAAGCTGGCCGCTATCGATTCCCGAAAAGCGATCTCAGTCATGAAGGAGGCATTGGAAAGCGATTCAAGCTCGTCTGCGGACTTCCTGAAAGCCGCCATGGTCGCCGATAGCAGATCACTCAACAAGGCCGCTCTCGCAGAGTTAGCGAGCGGCAAGGTGCAAAACCAGATCGTGATCCTCGGAGCGCTTGAAGGCAGAGCCTCCTCTAAGCTCGAAAAGCAACTTATTGCACTTCTGGATACGGAAAATGAGACCTTGAAACTCCAAACAGTCGAGGCCCTCGGACGCGTCGGCACAGTGAAGAGCCTTGAGCCAGTGCTGGAACTTACTAACTCCAAGGACCGCGACTTGAGTACGGCCGCTGCTGATACGCTAGCCTCCATTTCTGACAAGCGAATCGACTCCAGCTTGCTGAAGGCGGCGAAAAAAGGTTCAGTCGAAGATCGCATCACCGCATTGAATGCTCTCAGCTACCGTGCGTCGGCAGGCGTTACCGAGCTGGTGAATGAAATGGCTGCAGACGACTCTCTCGATGAGGATCTCCGTGAGGCTGCCATCGAGTCGATGGAATCGGTTGGTGATCTCGCCAGCTTGCCTATTCTGGTAGACATCGTGGTATCCGAGGAATCTGGTCTACGCAAAGACGCCCAGAAGACTCTGAAGCGAATGACGCTTCGCACGAATGACCCTGCTGCGGCGTGGAATGCATTTTCCGACGGGCTGAAGGCAAGTGAAAACGATTCCTCAGCGAAGCTTGCTCTTATGCTCGTCCTCGATTCCGCCCCTAGCAAAGAGGCGATCGAATACCTGAACAACGAATGGAAAAGCGGTGATGCTGAAGTCCAGAAAACCATCCTGAAGGTTTTGCCAAGCTGGCGTAACTGGGATGGCGGATACCTGCTGCTTGATCTCGCGAAACAAGCGGGTGACGACCAGAAAATCGCCGGCCAATGCATCAGAGGGATTGGTCGAATCATTCTCGGCAGCGATTCCAGTTTCCCAATCAGGGACAAGTACAAGCTGGCGAACCAAGCGCTTGACCTGACGGATGACGCTTCTGTCCGCAGCTCAATCCTGAACAGCTTCCGCGATCCGACTTGGCAAGATAAGCGCTTCGTCGAAAACAACGAAGTGAATCCAGAAATCAAAGCTAAGGTCCTCGAGTCCTAAGCGAGAACTATTTCTCTTTATCAAAGCGTCTCCCGAATGGAGACGCTTTTTTTGCGTCGCCATCGTTTGGCGAGAGTGTTTTTCTTATAAATAGGCACGCTCTCATCGGATGTGAAAGGTAGGGCGGCCTCGCCGCAGGCCGCCATGGAGACTCGATCCTGCATTGAGCATCGGCGTCGACTTAAGCCTAACCGCTGCGCGCGGGAGGGCAATGCTCCGTCATTGCCGCTGAGCCTACGGGCGAATAAACGATGAGGCAACGACAGTGCGTTGCCCTCTAGATGATGCTATTTCTGTCAAGTTGACGCCAATGCGCTGTGCGGCTGACTGGGCCAGTCAGCCCTAACTCGCGTGACTAATCCTATGAAAAACGCTCTAGCTCTCTCGCCAATCGACCAGCTCCATTTGCAACGCTTTCTTATTACCGAAAGTGTTCCAAACGAGGCGGTAGGCTATGTCCACAGGTGTATTCGCGGGCGGAATACGGTCTGCCATCTTCCAGGCGACTCCAGATATGTTCTGTCGAGAACGTGACGGCAAAGTAAACCGGAAGTGAATGTCCTTAAACACTGTGACCTTGGCGCCAAACACGATTCGTTTCGTCGCAAAAACCGGTTCTGGGTTGGCTTGCCCGAATGGCTCGAGCCTAGAGAGTTCGTTCATCAATTGTGTATTGATATCCTCTAGACGTATCCAAGCTGAAATATTGAGCGTTTTCTCGACGGTGTGAGTAGCAAGGTAGTCCTTTAGGGCCTTGTCAAAGTACTCGGAGAACTCCTCAACGCCCTCGCTCTTCAACGAAACCCCCACAGCCATTGGGTGCCCGCCCCAATTCTCGAGCTTTTCAGAATAAGGCGAAAGGACTTCGACGAGATTGACGCCTTCGATGCTGCGGCCTGAACCTTTGGCCAGATCCCCTTCTCTGCCGAGCACAATAGCTGGTCGATTGAAGGCTTTGGAAACGCGGCTCGCCACAATGCCAACAACCCCGGGGTGCCAATCATCACCGTAGACCACAAAGCCGCTACGATCCGACTGGTTTGTCCGAATCTGCTCCATGGCGGAATCCGTCATGGCTCGCTCGATCTCCTGACGTTCCCGGTTGAAGGAATCCAGCTTCAGCGAGGTCTCTAGAGCGAAAGAAGGATCATCGCTTAGTATCAGCTCCACCGCTACGGAGGCGTCAGCCAATCGACCGCTCGCGTTGATGCGTGGGCCTAGACGGAACGAGACGTCGATCGGATTCACACCGTGACGCGCGGCGACTCCGGAAACCTTCATCAAGTTCTTCAAACCGATGCGAGATGTCTTGCTAAGGACCTGGAGGCCAATGCGAGCAAAGATTCGGTTCTCCTTGTTGAGCGGAACCATATCGGCCACCGTACCCATTGAAACGAGATCGAGATAATTGCGAAGCTTGATCTCGAAGGCACGCTTGTCGTCACGTTCACGCCTAACTTTCAGCAAGCCGTGAGCGAGTTTGAAAACAAGTCCTACCGTACAAAGTTGACAGTGGTTTTGGCTCTCGCGGTCGTTGACATGGGGATTGACTAGCACCACCTCCTTGGGGAGCTCCTCCTTCGCTTGGTGGTGGTCGACGATAACGACCTCGCACCCTGTATTCAGTATATGCTGAACCGCTTCAACTGAGTTCGTTCCACAATCGAGGGCGATGAACAGGTCGGGCTGATTAGCCTTATCGAGAGCTCGCTCAACTGCTTTTTGAGACAAACCGTACCCTTCTTCTAGTCGAAGTGGAACGATGTAGGCAGGATAGTTCTCAAACTCCTGCAAGATAGCCACAAGCAAGGCCGTGCTCGTAACGCCGTCTACATCGTAGTCGCCACAGATGACAATCCGTTGGCGGTTGTCGATTGCCTGCGAAATTCGGTGAGCCGCCGCTTCGAGATTCGGGATCTCGAACGGGCAGTCTATCGATCCGAGTCGCGGATCAAGGAAACGTGCTGCTTCCTCTGTATCCGCTAATTCAAGACGGGCCAGCAACTCGGCGACAGTCGGACCGACGTTTAACTCATTGCGGTACTTCTTGGATAAATCGGCCGAAGGTGGACTGTACTCCCAATGGGCCAATCTCTATTGGTCCTTGCTTGGGGCGTCGGTTGGAGACTGCTTCGAGCCAACCTGCCAGTCGTACTCAGGAATGATGTCGTGGCTAGATTCGACGCTGCGTCGGTCACCTTTGTGGTAGAAGTAGAACACTGGGCTAGCGATGAAGATCGATGAGAACGTACCCGTGATAATACCGATCGTGAAGGTGAAGGCGATGTCGTTGATCACTCCCTTACCGAAGACCATGAGCGAGACAGAGGCGAGCAAGGTAGTAATACTCGTGAGCAAAGAACGGGTCAGAACCGCGTTCATCGCAACATTGATCACCTCGCGGAGCTTCATCGTTGGCTTAAGGAGTAGCTCTTCGCGAATACGGTCGAAAACGACGATGGTATCATTCAGCGAGTAACCCACGATTAGGAGGATGGCGGCGACCATCGGCGCCGTGAACTGATGCCCAGGCACCAATACGAAAACGCCGATTGTCAGCAAGATATCGTGAATCGTGGCGACAACCGCTCCAATACCGTATCCGATTTCGAAACGGAAGGCGATGTAGAGAAGGATCAGGCCGAGAGACAGGGCGATGGAAAGGAATGCGTTCTTTTGGATTTCAGCCCCTACGGATGGACCGATTTCGTTCTTTCCGATCATATCGAAGCCAGCATTCGGGAATGCCGCTACGAGAGCGTCAACTGCGGCTTCGCCCTTCTCGAATCCAGTCTGGATACGTAGCAACTCTTCTGCTGTGCCAAGCTGAGATTGGTAGAGAGGGTTGGCTTCTCCGATGTCGGCGTCTTCGAGAGCTTTACGCAGGTCGCCTTCGTCAATCTTTTGAGTGAAGGTCAACACGGCTTCGTCACCACCAGTGAAGTCGATACCGTAAATCGAATCGCCCTTGCTCACGAGAACGGCAAGACCAACGGCGACCAAACACCAGGACGCGATAAAGGCCGGCTTACGGTACTTGAGGAAGTCGTAATTCGATCCGGTGAAAAGCGAGAGCGTCTTGAACTTGCCGAGCGTGCCTGTGCAGAAAATAAGCTCGAGCAGAACGCGAGTGACGATCAGAGCACAGAACATGGTGGTCATTACACCGATCGCGAGAGTCAGACCGAAGCCCTTAACCGGGCCGGTTCCAAGGCTCAGCATCACGAAGGAAACGAGCAAGGTCGTCACGTTAGCATCGAAGATCGTAGAGAAAACCTTTCCAAATCCGCCCTCGACCGCGGATTTGATGTTCTTTCCATTTCGTAGCTCTTCGCGGATACGCTCGAAAATCAGGATGTTCGCATCCACCGCCATACCGACGGTGAGTACGATACCAGCGATACCTGGCAGCGTGAGGGTCGCATTGAAGCTCGCGAGAACTCCCAAAACGATAACAACGTTGAGGACAACCGAAGCGAGAGCGACAAAACCGCCGATCATGAAGTAGGCGATCATGAACGCGGAAACCGCTGAGATACCGATGACGGAAGCCTTAACGCCAGATTCGATCGAATCTTTCGCCATAGATGGTCCAACTTCGTACATCTCTACCACTTCGAGCGGAAGCTCGAGCGGGTTGTTGAGAGTGTTGGCGAGGTCGATCGCTTCGCGCTGGGTAAAGTTGCCAGTGATCTGGGCGTTGCCGCCGGAGATGCGTTCGCTAACGCGCGGTGCGGATTGTAGTTCGCCGTCCAATACGATGGCCAAAAGCCCCACCTCTCCCGAGCGAGTTTGCGCCCCGCGTTGAGTGATGCTGCCAAGCTTTTCAGTTACATCGGCAAAGAGCTTTGCCCCGTCATCGTTGAAGTTGAGGATGACCTCGATGCCGCCAACCTCATTTGTACGCGGAAATGCGTCATCAACGTACTTACCGGTAAGAGCGGGAATACGCTTAACGTAGTACTTCTGGATGATTTCACGCTCGGTGTCGTCCTGAACGCGGGTCATTTCGATGTAGCCGGTAGGACGTGGATCCGTACGTGGATCGGCCGAGGGATGGACTTCGCGGAACTCGAGGCGAGCCGGTGCCTTGATCGTGTCGATCAACTCGGGATTGTCCTTCGTGTTAACGCCGGCGAGCTGGAGCTCGATCCGGTTTTCGCCAACTGGACGAACGATGGGCTCGCTGACTCCGTAGGTGTTGACGCGACGCTCGATGATATTGATCGCGTCGGAAAGCTTCTCGTTTCGCTGGTCGACAGGCACTTCAGCGAGAGCCGTCGGGTCGACTTCGAAAGTGACGGAGATACCACCCTGGATATCGAGACCACGCTTCAAGTTCGCTTTGGAGTCCTCAAGCAAGGTCGGCAGGAGGATATTGTTTCGCTTCTCGATGTTCGTGAGGCTCGACTCAAGCTGTAGGTCCGGAAAATAATCGCTGATGTCGATACGCTCGTCGTTGGCGATTTTCTTGAGAGCCATGTAGACGCTAAGCGGACGATTGCCCTCTGAGCTCTCCTCAGAAAGCGTCTTTGCCCGTTCCATCAAGGCGGTGAACTCAGGGCTGCCGGAACGCTCGGTCACGTGCTCGGCGAAGTCCTGGTCGGACATGGGGATTAGATAAGAAAGGCAGAACGCGACGATGATCGCTGTAAGGGCCAGTTTCCAAATATACTTTCCGGACATCGAGTTACTAATCAGGTTGGAGTCTATCTATTAATAATACAGATGCCACGCCGTACAAGGCGTGGCTCTTGATTGAAAGGGTTTGAAAGGGCGAGTCTCCTACTCCGCGGCGTTGATCACGGTGGCGACGGAAGCCTTGGAAATTTCGATCTTGGTGTTTTCGGCGATCTTCAGAATGAAGCGGTCTTCCTTGACGTTGGTGATCGTTCCGTAGATCCCACCGCTGGTTACGACCTCCGCTCCACTCTTGAGCTCGGTGATCATCTTTTGATGTTGCTTTTGCTTCTTACGCTGCGGGGCGATGATCAGGAAGTACATCGCGGCGAACATGAGGCCCATGATGAGAAGAGGCGGGATTCCACCTCCTTGTGGCTGAGCAGCTTGTGCGAAGAAGATTGTAGAAATATCCATTTGTGAAAGCGGGAATTTTAACTCTAAAGGGTTCTTGAAATTGAAAGGCGCGTACTCAATCTAGCGGCTTTTCAAAAAGCAAGCCATAACCTGTACGCTGCAAGACCCTTGAGCACGAGTGCAAAATCACGTTGGACCACCGCAGAAGCGGAACGGCTATACGGCTTCAACCGCTGGGGAAGCCCTTACTTCTCTGTAGACAAAGAAGGACACGTCTGCGCTCACCCCGCTGCGGACGAAAGGACCGTCCGAATTGCCGACGTTATAAAGGAAGCCGCCTCCAAGGGACTCAAGGCTCCAATGGTCATTCGCTTTCAGGATCTGTTGCGACATCGAGTCGAGCGCTTGAACAAGGCCTTTGCCGCTTCGATCGAAGAGGAGGAGTACCCAGCATGCTACCGCGGCGTGTTCCCAATCAAGGTCAACCAGCTACGCGAAGTCATCGAGGAAATACAAGATGCGGGCGGAGATCACAGCTATGGCCTCGAGGCTGGCAGCAAGCCGGAACTCCTCATCGCGATGGCGATGCACCAAGACTCCGACGGACTCTTGATCTGCAACGGCTACAAGGATGAAGACTACATCCGGCTGGCCCTCAACTACCGCAAGATTGGCAAGGAGATCATCATCGTCGCCGAGCAGTTGAGCGAAGTTCAGAAGATCATCGAAGTTTCAGAAGAGCTCAAAGTAGAACCGCTTATTGGCCTGCGGGCAAAGCTCGGCACGCGCGGCGAGGGAAAATGGGCGATGTCGACCGGAGACAACGCTAAGTTCGGACTCGCTTCGATGGAGATGCTAGAGGCAACTCGCATGATCGAAAAAGCGGGTCTTTCGGAGAGCCTTCGCCTTCTCCACTTCCACATCGGTTCTCAGGTTCCCAATATCATCACGCTGAAAAACGCGGTCGTCGAAGCGACCAGATACTATTGTCAGCTGCAAAAGATGGGCTTCCCGATGGGAATTCTGGATGTGGGAGGCGGTCTTGGGATCGATTATGACGGCTCTCGTTCCAATTACGAAAGCTCCACAAACTACAGTCTCGAAGAGTACGCCCGAGACGTCGTCTACAATGTGAAGCAGATTTGCTCGACGATGGAGGTTCCCTGCCCGGACCTGGTCACTGAAAGTGGCAGAGCAATCGTCGCCCCGCATAGTATTCTGATCACCCAGGTATTCGATCGCATTTCAAAGCGTGACTCGCTAGTCCCGGTTCTCAAAGAGGACATCAAACATCAGGTGGTCGCCGATCTTCACGAAATGTTGCACGGCCGTATTCGCTACGGGAATCTGGAGATCTACCACGACGCCTTCCAAAAGAAGAACGAGGCAGATTCGCTATTTTCGCACGGATACCTCGACCTAGAGGGCCGAGCCCAAGCCGAGTCGCTCTTTTGGCAAATCTGCTCTCGCCTAGAGAAGAAGATGAGCAAGGCGCGGGGCTACCAACCGGAGGAGCTGATAGGCCTCTCGGAGCTGCTCTCCGATCAGTACGTTTGCAATTTCTCCGTCTTCCAGTCCCTGCTCGATCATTGGGCGCTCGACCAGCTGTTTCCGATCGCACCCATATCTCGCCTGAACGAACGCCCAACCACCAACGCGATCCTGGCAGACATAACCTGCGATTCAGATGGCAAGGTCTCGAAGTTCATCGGCTTGGAAGACGAGAAGTCCTACCTGCCGCTTCATCCGCTTAAGAAAAACGAGCCCTACTTCCTCGGCATTTTCCTGGTGGGAGCTTACCAAGACATCATGGGAGACAACCACAACCTCTTCGGCCGTGTGAATGAGGTACACGTATTTCTCGAGGAAGACGAAGAGGACGGATTCTACATCGAAGACACGATTCAGGGCTATCGCATGAAAGACGTGCTCGAAGGAGTGCAATACGAAGCCAAATACCTTTGCCGCAATCTCAAGCAGCAAATCGACAAGGCCACGAAAGCCGATGTTGTGAAGCCGCGAGATGGCGTCAGATTCATGGAGCTGTACGAGCAGCAACTTCAATCCAAGACGTATCTAGATATTCAGTACAAGAAAAAGCGGCGTAACGCTACCAAGAAGACCTAGTCGGCCTAAGTGAGAGGGCATCCTCAGTCGCCGAGTTCTTTTATCTTGAACCTCTCAAGCGCTGCAGGCTGATGCTCGCTTGCCATAATCGTTTCCATTTTTCTAACGATTCCTGGATACGTGGATGCTAGGTCATTCAGTTCCTTGGGGTCAGCTTCAAGGTCATAAAGCTCCAGTGCCATGTTGCCCTTGAAGATATCCCTCCGAATCGCTTTCCATTTCCCCATTCGAACAGCCTGTTGGCCACCGTATGATGGAAACTCCCAATAGAGGTGCTGGTGCTCAGCCTGTTTTCCCGTGCCGAGCAATTCGGGCAAGAAGCTCACTCCGTCCGTATCTGCAGGTGCTTCCGCATCGGCTAGCTCGCAAAGAGTTGGTAGGACGTCCCAAAAGGCGGATACATGATCAGACGTCGTTCCCGCGGCAATCCGTCCAGGCCAGTGAGCGATCATGGGAACACGAATTCCGCCCTCATGAAGATAGCCCTTTCCCCACCCTCTCTCTGAGTTGAAGGGGGCTCCACTGTCGAAAAAAGCTGAGTCGCTTCCTCCGTTGTAGGTGGGTCCATTGTCGCTTGAGAATACGATCAGTGTATTTTCATACTCTCCCAACTCCTTGAGCCTTTCTACGATCGCACCCACCTGCTCGTCGAGATAACTGACCATAGCGGCATAGGTCGCGCGTGGCGATCGATTCGGAAAGTAGCCGCGATCACCGCTATAATGCTCCTCAGGACCGAACTTCTTTTGGTAATGCTCCACCCAATGTCGCGGGGCCTGCAAAGGGACGTGGGGTATCGGAGTAGCAAAATAGATGAAGAACGGTTGGTTCCGACTCCTATCGATAAACTGGAGCGTTTCTTCTAACATTAAAGTCGGAGCATAGTCTTCAAGTTCATAGTCGCCGTAACTGTCTGGATCATTTGGATTTGCCTCGTCCGGAAGCTTTGTTCCTGGTACCACCAGCTTGTTTTTAAGCCAAACCTTCTCCTCGTTTCGCCACAAGTGCTTCGGGTAGAGGGTGTGAGCCTGACGTTGGCAATTGTATCCAAAAAAGAAATCGAATCCTTGATTATTGGGGATTCCTTCCGTCAACGGAGCCCCGAGTCCCCATTTTCCAATTACAGCGGTACGATAGCCGACCGACTGTAACAATCGTCCTATCGTTGCGGTTCCCTCCGGCAGCGGGCGCTGCCCTTCTAGATTGGGATCGTCAACTGCCTTGGCAAAGTTCCAGGTATCCCCTCGCTCGCCCCATTCATCATTTCCACGAATGTGAGCATGCCCAGTGTGTTTGCCCGTCATCAACACGCAACGAGCAGGAGCGCAAACAGCCGAGCCAGAATAATGCTGGGTAAAGAGCATCCCTTGGCGGGCTAGCAAATCAATGTTGGGCGTCTCGATTTTCTCCTGTCCGTAACAGCCGAGTTCTCCGTAACCAAGATCATCGGCGAGAATATAGATGATGTTCGGCCGATCATCAGAGGCCAATACAGCACCCCCCAACAACCCTATAAGGCTTAGAACGAAAACTCGTAGATAGGTTAGCTGCTTCATGGACAATAAGCTAGCTTACGACACCTAACGGATTTGTTTCACTCCAGTCTCCCCGAGTAAAATCCGGGAACGCTTGAGGTGCTCCGCCCTGCCTAACTGATTCTTCACTCAGTGGAGCAACAGCGCTCCAGAAAGCCCCCTCATAGACGTTCTGGTCAAGTGGCTCGCCCTTTCGCAAACACTCCACAATGCGGTAACGCATCATAAAGTCCATGCCGCCGTGTCCGCCCATTTTCTTTGCAAGAGCCCCAAGCCGCTTTTGTAATGGGTGTTCATATTTTTCGTAAATCGCCGCCAGACCTTCCCCTTCAGCCCATTTGTGATGGTCTTCAGTTGCTCCTTCGACTCCTCCCTCAAGTGCGACTCTCGTCGGAAAACCAGCCAAACACCCTTTGGTCCCTTGGACCAAATTCAATCGAGAATAGGGCCTTGGACTGGTTTCGTCCCATTGAACCATTATCGTTCTGCCAAGCTGAGTCTTTATGATCGACGTATTCAAGTCTCCACCACGGTAGTCTAGGCTATTCCATTTATGGCCATCTGAGAAGTTGTCGCTCGCATATTGGGCTCTCCCGAGCGCTGGAGTTGAAAAAGAAACCAATGAGCCAAAATTGTCTTCGCCACGGGCCAAATTCATATACTGGGCTACAGGGCCGAGCCCATGCGTTGGATAGAGATTCCCGTTTCGTTTCGCGTAATGATGCGTGCGCCAATAGCCGGTGCCCCGCTTTTCATGCACCATCTGCCCTCGGAGCTCATGGATGTATGCGGCCTCCCCGTGAAGCAAGTCGCCAACGACCCCCTGTCGACACATATTCAGATATAAAAGCTCATCGCGACCGTAGTTGACGTTTTCCATCATCATACAGTGTTTTCGCGTTTTTTCCGACGTATCCACGACGTCCCACAGTTCATTATTCGTGAGAGCAAGAGGAACCTCTACAAAAGCGTGAGCTCCCGCCTCCATTGTCGCAATCGCCATCGGAGCATGGTCCTTCCAAGGAGTCGCTATCACAACTGCGTCTGGCTTTTGCTCCGCGAGCATCTTGCGCCATTGATTCTTTCCTCTGCTGTAGACGCTGATCGATCTGTGTCGACTACCCGCGCCCACTTCCTCGCAATCCTTTTGCGATTGCAGAGCTAAATCCTCATACAGATCGCAGATCCCAACCACCTCAGTGCCTTCGATCGTGGCGAATTGCTTTGCATGACCTCGTCCGCGAGCGCCGACTCCGATAAACACAATCCTGATGGTATCAAGTTTCTCTGCAGCGTAATCTCCCATGTATTGGCCTTTGCGTCGAGTGGCCGCCTGCGACGTTGAGCTAGCAACGACCGCTCCTCCGATCCCCGCTAGGAGTCCCAAGAATCCGCGTCTAGAATTCAAAAATGTCTTCATTTGCATATGAGGTGTTTAAAAAAGTGAATACTTGAAGTTTGTGTCGTGAGCAGGACTAACGTTTCTCTGTGTCGGGGCCCCTGGATTCGCTTCGAACGAGCTTGGATGCGAACAGGCCAGAAACCGTTAAAACGCAGCAAGCAAACACGGTTTCGCCGTAGAGCATCTTTCCGATTCCAAACAGGAACCCATAAACCGCCGCAATTCCCAGAGCGACGTTCACAAACTGAGGAGCTAAAGGATCACTCTCTGGTATCGACATTCCAATACGGGACCGGACAGACGACCAACCAGGACCGGCAGGGCGAACCTTAAGATAAAACCGCTCTAAGACCGTCCGCTCGCTGGGGGAAGTGAGCAGCGTAACCGAAAACCAAACAATGGAAGTAGCGGATACACCAATCAATAGCTCGAGCCACCATGGAAACCCCAAATCCGCGACCCTGAAAAATACTGCGATAAGAAGCGAGGAAACCATGGCAGAGATCTCGCTAAACGCATTGATCCTCCACCAATACCAACGTAGAAGGAAGATAAGCCCAGTCCCAGCCCCCACCTGTAGAAGAATTTTAAACGTATCCAGCGCAGTCCGGAGTTGCAAAGCGATATACCCTGCGAGAACCATCATCACAATCGTGGATATACGACCGACTAGGACTAGCTTCTTTTCCGTCGCATCCGGGTTCACGAAACGTTTGTAGAAATCGTTTACGATATAGAACGAACCTCCGTTTGTTTGGGTCGAAATCGTCGACATGTAGGCAGCGATCAAGGACGCGATGACGAGACCGAGCCAACCATTCGGCAGAAATGTCAGCATTGCTGGATACGCTAGGTCATGCCCAAGCATGCGCGGGTCAACATGCGGAAACGCTTCCTGAATGCTCTCTAGACTTGGGAACACGACCAGAGATGCGAGGGCTACGAGGATCCAAGGCCATGGGCGCAAACCGTAGTGTGCAAAATTGAAAAAGAGAACGGCTCCCGTAGCATGCTTCTCATTCTTTGCCGCTAGCATTCGCTGGGCTACATACCCACCTCCTCCCGGCTCCGAGCCCGGGTACCACACGCTCCACCATTGGACCAGCAATGGAATCGTTATCAAGGTTGCCCAGGCGTTGAGACTTTCATCGCTCCAAGCTCCATTCTCATCCTTATCAACTTCAGGAAAGAACGATAGTTTCCCTTCTAGAGCCGGGTGCTCGAAAAGTGCCTTCAAAGATCCAATATCCTCATGTCCAATCGCGAAATAAGCAGCGGCAATAGAGCCTACCATTGCCACTCCAAACAGGAGAAAATCGGTGAAAACGACGCTACGAAACCCGCCAATGGATGAGAAAATCGCGGTGGCAATTAGAGCCCATAGGATAGACTGAAGCGGACTCGCTCCAAGCATCACTCCTCCGATCTTAATCGCAGCGAGGGAGACGGTCGCCATCACCATAACATTGAAAAGCAGTCCAAGGTACAGCGCTCGAAAGCCTCGCAGGAAGGCGGCGCTCTTACCGCTATACCGCATTTCATAAAACTCGATATCAGTCATAACCCCTGACCTGCGCCACAGCTTCGAATACAGAAAGACAGTAACCATTCCGGAAACGAGGAAAGCCCACCAGGCCCAGTTCCCTGCAACTCCATCTTGGCGAACGATATCAGTTACCAAATTAGGGGTATCCGTCGAGAAGGTCGTGGCCACCATAGAGAAACCGAGAAGCCACCAAGGCATTTTTCGTCCACCTAGGAAAAACTGTCCTGTATCCTTTCCGGAAATACGGGAAACCGCGATCCCGATGGTGATGACGATAAGGAAATATCCACAAATGATGATCCAGTCGATCGTTTCAAGCTGCATAAGAAGAGGTAGGGGTACTAAATTGAGGCACGTGAAATTGGTGCTAGCCGCTCATTGCAAGTATCTTATCCATCGCACGTGAGGTATTGTCGATCAAGGTTTCTGGAGCGTGCTTGTAAAATGGAACGGGCGGAATCATCTCAGCAGCCACCCAACCACTGTATCCAATCTCTTTTAGCGCACGCACAACCGCTGGCCAATTCACGTCGCCAGAGAGAAGATCCACAAATCCATCTACCGAGCCCACCGCTCGACGGTAGTCTTTCACGTGTACGCGTTTTATTCGATCACCCAGAATCGGCACCCAATGTTCAGGGTATCCCGTAGCCAAAACGTTCCCCACATCAAAGTAACTTCCCACTCGCTCGCTTTCGAACCGATCAATGAAGGAGCGCATCTCTAGCGGGCTTAGGAGAAACTTGTTCCAAACATTCTCGATTCCGATTGTGACTCCTAGTTCCTCCGCAAGTGGCAAAGCATCCCTCACAAACTCGCTCGCCCGTTGCCACGCTAGGTCGTAAGGGATTTCTTCGCAGCCTGGAATAAAATCAGCCCCTACTGAGCCAGGCACTACAAGCACAGCGTCGACTCCCAGGTCCGCAGCAGCATTGATTTGCTTCAACAACACTTGTTTGGCTTTGTCTCTCGTCTCTGCAGAAGCGCTGGCCGGATTATTCCCCCAGTAGAGCCCTGTCGCCATTCCGCTAATACAGATCCCTACATTCTCTGCGATCTCGCGAATCTGCCGGTGTTCGTCGGATGAGGTGTTCAGGGAAATGGGACCCTCGTCGCTGATATCTAGCTCGATCCCCTCGAACCCCGCATCTTTCGCCAGCTGCATTTTTTGCCGAAGATCCCAATCTCCATAAAAAGACCAAATACTAATCGATTTTTTCATAATGTAGTCTCCTAAATCTCTATACGCCCGCAGGGTTATTTGCCAATTTCCCCAACGCGATTTCCTTCAGACAAAGCTGCAACGAGGCCCTACCGTCCCTAAGGGTCGCTTTACGAGGAGCTTCTCCCTTCTTAAGGCAATCGGTGAAATAGAGGAGCTGATTGTAGTAGCCCCCTAGATCGGAAATATTCCCTTCGCCAGAACTGGAAGTACCAGCTTCAGGCTTCGCGACCGCCAACTCTTTCGCCGCCCCAGAACCCTCTGTAATCAACAGCCCTTTTCCGTTTTGTGAGTCATAATCGATCACCGCATCCTCGTAAACAGCCTGGAATGCCATTTGAAATCCCCACTCCTTCGGGTAATTCCAGCCACCTTCGAGATTCACCAATGTATTGCCGAACGTCATTTGGCTAAAGATATGGGAAGGCCCACTGAAATCCTCAGTCGTTCGACTCGAGACATGATCCGGCTCTCCAAGCAAAGCCAATACGAAATCCGTATCATGAATATGGAGATCAAGAGCCGCCCCGCCAGACCTGTTTTCGTCATTCAACCAATCCCCAACTCCGTATCCAGGTCTTCCCGACCTACGTACAAGACTTAGGCTCAGCAGGCCTCCTCCCTTCCCGCTTTCGTGGAAGTCCATCAATGCCGCGTACTCAGGCCAGAAACGGATACAGTGCCCAACTTGAGCAGAAGTCCCCTTTGACTCAGCTGCAGCGATGATTGCGTCAGCCTCCTGAAGCGTGAGGGTAAGCGGTTTTTCGCAAAACAAGGCCTTTCCTGCCTCGATCGCTTCGATTGCCGAATCCCGGTGCAAGTCAGTCGGCAAACAGACGTCCACGAAATCTAACTCCTCCGTCGAAATCGCCTCCGCTAAGGTTGCATAAACAGGGATATCAAATCCAAATCCCTCGAGTTTTTTTTTGGACTCACTGACCATTCCATCGACCGCAGCGACTAAGCTCACTCCGGGCAGCGACCTATAAACCTGGGCATGCATCCCTCCCATGAAGCCGCACCCAACAAGAACCCCTTTCAAATCATCTCTTACGCTCATAGAAATCAAATCTCCGTATCCACTTATTGGATTTTATCCAAAAACCTTCATCGGACAGCATTCTAGCATAATCTTTATTGCAAATATTAGCCATATTTAGCTATATCCTTAACACTTTCGATTATCCCAATGCCCTCCCAGACGTTTAATTCTCTCAAAAAAAGAGCTGGCTCGCTCCCCGCTCCTAAAAACTACTTCAAGGGCTTTACCCCAAGTGAGCTCTGCATTCCAGAGAACCTAATCCTATTCTCGCGAACCACGCGTGACGAACTTCAGAAACGTAGCTTCGAGAGCCATCCACACCAACGTTTCGTCCTGGCCATAAACCTTGAAACAGAGGGTACGATCACCACAGATGGCATTCCTTGGAGAATTCACCCAATGGAGGCGTTTCTCATATTTCCCTATCAGTTCCATCAGTTCACCGAATTGGCGAAAGATAGGATCGTTTGGCTCTTCATTACCTTCGAGATCGAGATCCCCTCGATATTGGAGGTTTTTCGCCATCGCATCCTCGCGGTCGATGAACGGATGCTAGAATCGTTAGATGGGATTCTCGATCGTTACCACTCCCAAAGAACGGAACGAAACAAACGAGCGCTCACGCTTGAAATCGCCTATCTTCTCAACCGCCTACGAGAACAGCTCGCAATCTCTCCAAAGACTTCAATTTCACAGCAATCAGGGGATCAAAGCGAAAAGAATCTTCTTTTACAGCAGGTCCAAGAGTGCCTAAGGCATGAAACCGGCGAACTGCACACCGTATCCAAAATTGCTGCACAACTGAATATGTCGGAAAGCAATCTACGCGCGAAGTTTCGATCGCAATTCGGGCTCAGCCTCGGCTTCTACGTTCGCAATTTCCGAACGCACCAAGCGATCTTGCTCCTAAAAA
This sequence comes from Pelagicoccus mobilis, assembly GCF_016595505.1. Taxonomy (GTDB): domain Bacteria; phylum Verrucomicrobiota; class Verrucomicrobiia; order Opitutales; family Opitutaceae; genus Pelagicoccus; species Pelagicoccus mobilis. The sequence continues at coordinate 136,646 of NZ_JAENIL010000004.1, forward strand.
ACCCGGCGTTAAGCCTAACCGATATCTCTTACGAACTTGGATTTACGACACTCGCCGCGTTTTCTCGCTTTTTCAGTAATGCCACCGGAAGCGCCCCCAAGACCTACCGTGCCAAGCTTTTAAATTAAGCCCTGACACGTTCCTCAATCGAATCGAGCGAGAACTTGCTCATAGTCGTTCGGGTGTATGGCTTCCGGAAGGTTCAAGTCCTCTGCAATCGGAGAGTTGTTTTGCGATTCATCCACCAGAGCTCGCCATGCGTTTCTCTTTTCCGTTGGGTTGGTTCCTAGTAACTGACTTAGCTTACTCACGAGCTCTGGGTTGTTTTCAGCAATATTGTAGTTCTCATTGGGATCGAATTTCAGGTCGTACAGCATTCGTCCCGTAACTTCGTCCGCGACATTAGTGAATTCGGTAAACGAATAGCGCTCCGTTCGTACCGAGTCCCCCTTGTCGTAACGAGTAAACACCGCGGGTTTCCATGACGCCTCTGGGTTCTTCAGCAGCGGCAACAAGCTCGAGCCATGCAAATTGAAGGCGCTCCCATCATTATCGATTGTCGTAACCGGCCGGTCTAGTCCGGCCAGGTCACAAAGAGTCGGATACAAGTCGACCGACTCAACCAAGGCCGAAACGCGTCCTCCCTGCCCGACATCGGGATCCCGGATAATAATGGGAATCTGGGTAGACGTATTATAAAGGGCATGTTTAGCCCAGAGCGTATGCTCTCCCAAGTTCCAACCATGATCGCCCCAAACGACAATTACAGTTTTGTCGTAAAGGGATACGCCATTCGAATCATAGGTATTCTTGAGCTTAGCGACAATCCGCCGAATCTGGGCGTCGACGTAGCTCACGGTCGCGTAATACCCACGAATCAACGTTTTCGCGTATTCATCCGTCACTCTGGACTTCATTTCATCCTCATAGTCGACTTCCGAATAGTTCCTCAACTCTCCCCAATTATGTATTGATTGACGTGGTGCATTCACCGGCAAGGAGTAGTTGGAGGGAAGCTCTATGGAGTCCTCGGGATATAGATCCCAATATTTTTTTGGCGCCCAAAAAGGAAGATGAGGTCGCGGAAAACCAACACAGTACAGAAACCGATCATCCTTCAAACCATTGAGCTTAGCGATCACGTCAGAAGCATTCGCTCCATCCGGGTAGGCTTCATCGTCGTTTTTGTCACCTTCTCCAATTTCAAACGCAGGCACTCCTTGCCACGGGTGCTGCACCTTCACCAGATCGTCCCAAACGTCCTTGTCGTCATCCTTATTGTGATACACCTTGTCTATCGAGTAGAGCTTGTAGCCGTTGTCCTTAAAATGCTGAGGCAAGGTCACTCCGGGGTGGTTTACGCCGGCAGGCGTGGTTTGATCGGCTTCATCGAGGCGAGAATAGTAGGTCCAATGCCGCCCCCAGTCCTTTCCGGGCTCCTTGTATGGGCGGGAGCCAGTCAATAAGCTAAGGCGAGAAGCCCCGCAAATAGGTACAGAACAATAGGCTCGTTCGAAAATGGTGCCTTCCGCCCCCAGTTGGTCGAGAGCCGGGGTCACCATCTGTTTTCCTCCATGCAACTTGGGCGTCGAACTAAACCCATTTAATTGCGGGCGGAGATCATCGACCATGAAGATCATCACGTTTTTCTTCGCTTGCGTCTCGCCATCCACAATCGATGGCAAGGCGAACATGCAAGTAGCGGCAAAAATAAGAGACGAATAACGCAGTTTTTTTATCACAGTTGAGAGGGCCGTATTTTCCGTAAAACTACAGATAACGTTCAATCAGACGTTTCGCAGAACTCCAGGATGCTTAGAGTACTTCGTCCGTAATGCCTCCCCCCGCTGGAAAGGTCAAGCAGACCAACTCGCTAGCCCGCTCTATCTATTGAGCGCCTCCGTTTTACCTGAAATCGCATCCGCCGTTCGCAAAAAACGGAAATCGAAATTAAGTTTAGCGGAGTCACCCTAAGTTTGCTGTCGAAATGAATGCTCTCGTGAAGAAAAACGCTGCCGCAGGCCTAGACCTGATGCGGGTCCCAACGCCGAGCTATGGCATCAATGACGTTCTGATCCGCGTCGATCGAACCGGAATCTGCGGTACGGATTTGCACATCTACGTTTGGGACGATTGGGCTAGGCAGACCATACCGCCCCCACTGGTCATTGGGCACGAATTCGTTGGGGAAATCGTTGCTCTAGGAGAGAACGTCTCAGACTTTAAGGTTGGCGATGTCGTTAGCGGAGAGGGGCACGTAGTCTGTGGACGCTGCCGAAACTGCATGGCTGGACGTCGTCATTATTGCGCGGATACAAAAGGAGTCGGAGTCACCCGTCCCGGAGCATTTGCGGAGTACATCAGCCTGCCAATGACCAACATCTGGCACCATGCACCCGGGATCGACCTAGACGTCGCCTCCATTTTCGACCCTTTCGGAAACGCCGTCCATACCGCCCTCACCTTTCCTGTGCTGGGCGAAGACGTCCTGATCACCGGAGCGGGTCCGATTGGCGTAATGGCTGTCGCGATAGCGAAGCACGCGGGAGCTCGACACGTCGTCATTACAGACGTCAACCCCTACCGCCTCGGTCTCGCAAATCAATTGGGGGCCACTCTCGCTGTAGACGTACGACACTCCAGCATCCAGGCCGCGCAAGAAAAACTGGGGCTAAAGGAAGGTTTCGACGTGGGCCTCGAGATGTCCGGGAACCCGCAAGCCCTCAACGACATGATCGACAACATGTGTCATGGCGGCAAGATCGCGATGCTAGGAATCCCGTCTCAGAGCATCGCCATAGACTGGAGCCACCTTGTCCTCAACATGCTAACGATTAAAGGCGTCTATGGCCGTAAGATGTACGAGACTTGGTACCAGATGACGGTCCTCCTTGAGAGCGGTTTGGACATAAGCCCCGTGATCACGCACCACTTTCACTACACCGAGTTTGAAAAGGCGTTTGAGGTCATGAAAGCAGGGGGATCAGGCAAAATTATTTTGGATTGGAAGTCATAAAAGGCTACGACCATGAACACCGTATTCAAAGATCACCTACAAGCGCGACTCACGCAAATACACGACCAGGGGCTACACAAAACAGAGCGGGTCATCGAGTCCCCCCAGTCGGTTCGCATCCGTGTGAAGGACGGACAAGAGGTTGTTAATCTCTGCGCCAACAATTACCTCGGGCTCGCCCAACATCCCGAGGTAGCCAAGGCTGCCGTAGAAGGGATTCGCGACTGGGGCTACGGCATGGCGTCGGTTCGCTTCATCTGCGGTACGCAATCGCCCCACAAGGAGCTCGAAAAGCGACTGAGCGCGTTTCTGGTGACCGACGATACGATTCTCTACTCCTCCTGCTTTGACGCTAACGGCGGCCTATTCGAGACGCTGCTTGAAGCGGAGGACGCGATCATATCGGACGCCTTGAACCATGCGAGTATCATCGACGGCATCCGACTTTGCAAAGCCCGCCGTTACCGCTACGCTAACGGGGATATGGATGAACTGGAAACCCGCTTGAAAGAAGCATCTGGTTCGCGATTCAAACTCATTGTCACGGATGGAGTATTTTCGATGGACGGCTACATCGCTAAACTCCCGGAGATCTGCGATCTAGCAGACAAATACGACGCTCTCGTTATGGTAGACGACTCCCACGGGGTTGGAACACTCGGCAAACACGGACGTGGAACCCACGAGCATTACGCAGTCGAAGACCGCATCGACATCATTACCGGCACACTTGGCAAAGCCCTTGGAGGCGCTAGCGGAGGCTACACCTCTGGTCGAAAAGAAATCATTGAGCTATTACGCCAGCGATCCCGTCCCTATCTCTTTAGCAACACCCTTGCACCTGCCATTGTCGCCGGAACCCTCAAAGCCCTCGAACTCTTAACCGAATCGACCGAGCTTCGAGACCGGCTAAGCGACAATACAAGCTACTTCAGAACCCGCATAAGCAAGCTCGGGTATGAGATCTTGCCTGGCGAACATTCGATCGTGCCCGTCATGATCGGAGATGCTCGACTTGCTAATCGACTCGCTAGCAGCCTGCTCGCAAAAGGCGTCTACGTCATCGGCTTTAGCTATCCAGTCGTACCCGAGGGCAAAGCTCGTATCCGCACCCAGATTTCCGCAGCCCACTCGAGGTCGGACTTGGACCACGCGATCGAAAGCTTCGCCGAGGCCGGCAAGGAGCTTGGCTTACTCTGATAAGCTCCCGACAGCCCCTACTTGCTAACCTGCGTGCCGATGATTCTCATGACTTCACTCAGCGATTCGGCGACCTGGAAAAATCCGGACTGAGCCCAAGGAGCGAGCATTTGCACCAATGGATCCCAAAAACCGCCCCCATCCGGGAGTGGCCGGTTAAAAATGATGATCGTCTTCTGCGCCATTAGGCGGCTCCCCATTTGCCGGAAAATGAGCAGAGCGAGCATCTCCTGCACCGTCCCCGCTCCACCCGGAAAAACGACGAACGCGTCAGAGTTTTCAATCATCACCTCCATGCGCGTGTAAATATCTGGCTTCAACCAGAAGCTGGTTAATCCCTTCGGCAAGCCCTCCAGCTCGATGATGTGCGGCACGTTTGAGCCGCCTGTCCAACCTCCCGCTTCCACGGATCCGCGCACGACCTCCCCCATAACCCCCGTAGTGCCCGCTCCGGAGACGCAACCATAGCCACCGGCCGCAAGCATTCGGCCGAGCTCGTATCCCTCTTCCAAATACGAAGGATCTCGCAGACTCGCCGAACAGAAGACGCAGATGTTAGCCAACAAATCTCCCGAGTACTCCAATTCGTACGAATCAGTGTCGCAAGTCATGATCTTCTTCCGTTCCACGTCCGGCAGACCCTCTTCGTGCACTCGCTCCAGAGAACCAACGACCGATTCCGGTGAGCCGGCTTGCAACAAAAATCCACGGTAATCCTGCTTTATGGTGCCAAGCTCCCGCAAGCGATCGAGAAGACCAAACATGGGGTCCCACGTCCTGTCGGAGTTGAGGATCACGGTCGCCTTGCCGAAGAGGTATTCGTCTAGCGTTTGATACCCCACGAAGATCGAAACGGCCTTAAAGAGATCCTCTAGGGTAGCTCCGGGCATGAAGACGAATGCATCCGACTCCACCACCTTCTTCTCGATGTTGGACAGCGTTATTCTCTGGTCGCCATTCGAGTTGTAGATATCCCAGCCGCTTGCGAACAACTGGTAGAGCATCCGGGCTCTAGTCTCTCGGTTTGGATCGTTCTTCCCTTCTATGGTCCCTGATAGTCTAACAATCGGCATGCTGTGAGCTTTTGATTGAATTAAGCCCCATCTCCCTCTCCCGTCAAACCCGTTACCGTTACAGTTTTGATCTAGGCATGTGAGCGCTTAGTTGATTCCGGCTCGCCTCGCCGACAGAATTCCGCCCATTGTAGGGCGAACTTTATCCAGATGGCAAACGGACTCAAAAACGTATTCAAAAGCCAAGCCTTCACCCTCGCTCTCATCGGAGCGGTGATCGCTGCTGTTGTCGCCCCATGGATCGGTGTCGCTGAGGGTCCGCTCAGGACCGAAGCCACAAGCAAAATAGCAGTTGCCCTCACTTTTCTAGTCCAAGGCCTCTCGCTCCCAACGCGTCAGATTCTAAGAAGCGCCACCAAGTTCAAAGTTCACTCGTTCAATTTGCTTTGCAACTTCTGCTTCGCTCCCTTGCTCATGATCGCATTTCTCGCTGTTGTGGGCAAATGGATACATCCTGGGCTCGAAGCAGGATTCCTCTACCTCTCGATTCTGCCCACAACCATCTCCTCGGCAATCGTGATGACCTCAAGCAGTGAAGGTGACAGCTCGACGGCTCTGTTCTCCACGACCTTGGCTAATGTGCTTGGCGTATTCATTACCCCCGTCCTTTGCGCTGAACTCATCCTGTATACATCAGATGGAGCTCCTTCTCTTGGCACTACAATTGGCAAGATAGCCCTCCTCGTACTAACGCCACTCATAGTGGGCCAACTAATACGCCCCTGGATACGCGAGTGGGCGAACAAATCGAAGGCCTCGTTCAAACGAGTCAGCAACAGCCTTGTCGTTTTCATCGTCTACGCCGCATTTTGCCAAAGTGTCGAAAGCGGAATCTGGGGAGAAGTCGGAGCGGCTACCATTGTTGCGGTTCTCCTGATCGCCATCGCATTCCTGCTGCTCTTTTCCGCGCTCGTCTGGCTAACCTCTCCCATGGCCTCCAATCGGATAGATGAACGGATCGCCATCTTCTTTTGCGGGTCCCACAAAACCCTGGCCGCCGGAGTCCCCATGGCGTCGATACTCTTCTCCAGTTTGCCTGCGGAGAGCGACCTAACCCTCGGGCTCATCATTCTGCCTTTGATGTGCTTTCACCCCCTTCAGCTCTTCCTCGCAGGATTCCTCACTCCATTGTTCGCTGGCCAAGCGAGATAAGGCAGCTAGTTCATTCAACGTGATGGTAGAAATGAATCAGAAACCGATGGACCTCAACGCTTGGAAAGAACGAGCAGCCAACTCGCCCGCATCAGCGGCGAAGCAATTCCTCAAGCAAATTGAATCGATTCCCTCCCGTATCCGGAAAAGCATTATCGCCACCACCCCGAGCCTCGAGGGTCTTTCCACTGCATTCGAGGTAAGCTCGCAAAGCCCCGAGCTCCCTTTGGCTGGCGTACCGTTCCTGTTGAAGGACCTCTACGATATTCCCGGCTTTCCGACCACTGCGTCATCCTCCTTTCTCAGCGAGATCCGGCCCACCCCGAGCGAAGAGTCGTCGCTATCACGTTCGTTTCGAGAGCAAGGAGCCGTCTTTGCAGGCAAGACCCAACTGAACGAATTCGCCTACGGACTATCTGGTGAAAACCTGCACTACGGCAATTGCCCTCACCCACTCTTCCCCGATCGCCTCAGCGGAGGATCCAGCAGCGGATCCGCGTGGGCCGTGAAATCAGGTCTAGTGCCAATCGCCACTGGAACGGATACCGGAGGCTCCATTAGAGTGCCGGCGGCCTGGTGCGACATTTTTGGCCTCAGACTCTCGCCGAATCATTGGTCAACCCAAGGCTGCTTCCCACTCGCTCCCAGTTTTGACACAGCAGGTTGGTTTTGCGCTTCCGCTACCGACATGGCTCTCAGCATCGAGACCCTGGTGAAACCGACCAAGGTAACAGATGGTGCTCCCAAAGGTATTAATCTAATCGATACGGTACCCGAACTGTGTCCAGAATCGCGTAGGAAGATGCAGACTCTCCTTGAGAAAATCGGAGCTGTCACTTCTGAGGAAGCGACCCAAGCCTACCAGGATGCGACTCGATCTGTCGCTCTGCACTACGCCGTACTGCAGAGCATTGAAGCGTTAGGAGTTCACCAAGAATGGCTAGACGACCGGCAGAAGCAGTACGATTTCCCCGTGTGGCAAAGAATCGAAAGGGCACGCCATTGGAGCGAGGAGCAGGTTAAGGCAGCAAGCCTATGCGAACAGAGAATAAAGAGATTCTTCAATGACTGTTTAGACAACTACGACTTCGTCGCCATTCCAGCGACTCAATCCCCCGCAATCACGGCATCCCAACACACAGAGGAATTCAGGGCGAGACTGCTTGAGATTACCGCTCCAGGGAGCTTTTCCCGTCTACCTATCCTTACAATCCCCATCCGCCTCAAGAATGGTCTCAGCTCGGGGCTGCAGATTCTATACAAGGAGAATCACTCAGATTTGCCCCTGAGGGTTCTGAGGCTCCTAAACTAAGTTCGCATTGGCGCGAACGTCATTTCACTTTCGAGAATTCAGGTGCTTGTCAGAGCTTACTGGCAGACTCCATTCCTCCATTCCGTCCATAATCAAGGGAGCCTCATTCGTCGGGAGCTGTGACATTAGTCTTCCCTTGATTCCTGAGTACTCTGGATTGTTCGCTAGATTGTCCCACTCATTGGAGTCCTTTGAGTGGTCGTACAATTCCTCTCCGCCATCATAGTAGCGAGTATACCGCCAACGCTCGTCACGCACCGTGTAGTTCCCTCGTCCCCAACTACAAATAGCCGGGCCAGCGAGCGTTGCGTCAGGATCCGCCAACTGGGGAGCTAGGCTAAAACCATCCACATGTTCGGGAGCCTCAAGACCACTCATGTCGGCCAATGTTTGGTAGATGTTCACAAGTGAAACACCTCCCCTGACTTCTCGACCTTCCGGAGCATCATCATCACGCGTATCCAAAATAATGAACGGAACCTTCGTGGTTTCCTCCCAAAGCGCGAACTTACGAAAGTGCTTTTTCTCACCCATCCCGTAGCCATGATCAGACCAGAGTACCACAATCGTGTTATCGGCGTACGGACTCGCCTCAAGGGCATCGATCAAGCGCCCTATGTTGTAATCAGCCCAAGTGATGCAAGCCAAGTAAGCACGGCGCACGTCATCCCAAGCCTTGGCCGCTTTGAACTTACGATCGTCACCAACTTTCGCCATAGATCGGCCGACCGCAGGTATGTCGTTGTGATCATTCGGGTTGATAGCGGGAGCTTTAACCGGATCTGGATACATGTCGAAAAAACGCTTTGGAGCGACAAACGGTAGGTGCGGCTTCACGATACCAACAGCGAGGAAAAATGGTTTGTCGTGCTCCCGGTTCAATACATCCACGCCGAAACTGGTATTCTTATAGTCATTGTGATCTTCCAATGGATTGAGGGTCGGCTTGAAGTTCATCTTCGACGACTTCCCTTGTTGGTATCCAATATCTGGATCGTATACAATTTGAGGGCCTTTTTCTCTTTCGTAGAATTCTGTCCACTCAACGGAAGTTGGCTCACGGCGATGGTGAATTTTTCCCGAACCATACGTGTTGTAGCCGTTCATTTTAAAGAACTCGGTCATCGCTGTATAACGAGACTTTTGCTCCTTGGTAAATCCCTCTTGATCGTAAAAGGCATAGAGGCCCGAGTTGAACGGCTCCACTCCGTACAAAATGGAGTTTCGGCTAGGAGAACATCCCGGTGCCGGACAATGAGCATTTGAAAAATTCACTCCTCTCCTCGCGAGGGCGTCGAGATTCGGCGTTATCGCTTGTGGATGGCCACCGAGATATCCTGTCCAGTCATTCATATCATCGATCGCAATAAAGAGGATATTGGGCCTGCTCTCTTTCGACGATAGGGCAACGGCACAAAATAGGACTGCTGCTAAACTTACTATATTTCTCATAATTCTTAGCTCTTCAAAATTCAGTTTCTTTCTGGAAGGTGCTTTAAGGTTTCATCAAAGACCTGTGTCATATTTCTTAATACGTCCCTATATTCAGGGCTAGACGCAAAGTTTCGGGTTTCTTCTGGGTCCAACTTATAATCATAGAGTTCACGCCCAATAACGTCTCCCGAAAACTCGTAGTCCAAATTTTTCACAGAAATTTTCCTCCATTCCACATAGCGATAACGAGGCGTGCGTATCGCCCACCCCATTACCTTACCGTTATCGGTATTTCGCATATATTGGCTTACCGCCGCTCCGGCTTCACGAGGCGAGTCGCCCGACATTTCAGCGACGAGACTTCTGCCATCCAGCCCCCTCGGCGACTCCAGACCGGCCAATTCACAAAGAGTTGGAAAGACGTCGATAAACTCAGTCACCGCATCACTCATGACGCCCCCCTGCATAAATGGGGATGTGATGATTAGGGGGGAACGAGTTGCTTGCTCGAAGTTCGTATGTTTCCCCCAGACCTGCTTATCGCCAAGATGGAAGCCATGATCTCCCCATAGGCAAATGATCGTATCGTCCAGCAATTCCGTTTCCTCAAGAGCGTCGAGCAACTTCCCTACCTGAGCGTCGACATAGGAAACGCAAGCTGCATAGCCGTGCAGCATCTTTCGTTGCAGTTCCCCTGAGATGGGACCACTTGTGGGTATGGGATGAAAAACGCGTCCCTCGATGAAATCCGTTTCCGATACGGCGAGACCGTCCTCTGGGTAGGATTGAAATGACGCCAAATCGAAGTCGCCCGGAGAGTAGAGGTCCCAATATTTCTTGGGAGCGATAAAAGGTAAATGCGGTTTATAAAAACCAACTCCTAAGAAGAAAGGCTCCTTCGTCTTCGCAAAACGCTTAATCGCTTCGACAGCAGGTGGCGCCATAAGATTCCCTTCCGGATAAGCTTCATCTGGAATATCAAGACATTCGAAGAAAGGACGCGTCCCTTCTATTCCAGAAAGAAAGTCGGAAACCGCACGTTTCTTTGTTATCCCTCTCTTTTTCGCTTCTTTAAGCGCTTCCTCTATGAGTGCTCGCGTCTCTGGATCTTGATACCCCCCGCGTGTCGGTTGCTCTGGATACAAGTCCGTATTAAACTCCCACCTAACGCCCTTACGCCCACTCCAACTCACTACATCTTGTCCGCTGCCCGTGTTGCGATTGTCAAACAGCTTGCCAAAACCAATACTCGTATACCCATTCGCTTTAAAATGCCCAGGTAAAGTCCGTAGGTGCGGTGCACGTTTTCGTGCGGTGTCGATATGAAATATTTCTCCACCCATGCTGTAAACACGAGTAGTATCTGGACGAAGCCCCGTCATTACGCTCAGGCGACTCGGGCCGCACAACGCAATCTGGCAGTAGCTGCGTTTGAATACAGTTCCAAGCGACGCAAGGCGATCAATGTTCGGAGTTTTGATTACCGAATCACCATAACAGCCGAGCCAAGGCTTCAAATCGTCCACCGAGATAAACAGAACATTCGGACGTTCCTCCGCTTCGTCTGCCGCTATCGCTGAACTAAACAATGAGGCGACAATAGGAGTAACGCACATAAAAAACATCTTTCCCGCTCGTCTCATCTTTGGCTATCCTCCTTTAGCTGGATGACTTTCTCGTCACCGCTCAACTTCACCTCAAGGAAAGCAAACGATGTATCAGGAAGCAGCAAATGTATCCTGTTTCCTCCTACAGTTGCATTACCTCTATCAACCTCGGTCAAACCGTGACCACGACCTCTGTAAATCAATTTTTGAACACTTGCTACCGGTCTATCAATTAGAATATCTACTGATTTTTCCTCCGGGGTTTTGTTGATAAAGTAAATCATGACGGATTGTCGACCGGGCGAGAGAACCGTAAGGTTAGATAACCCAAGAGTACTAGTCCGATCGACCTCCAGGACTCGCCCCTTAGCTGCCTTAGCAAAGGAGCTGAAGATGTGCTGCGAAGGCGAAACTTCGCCGGTTCGGGAGTTTATCAGATTTCGGTATTCACTCTTCTTGGTACGAGACTTCCAGGTCAGAGGCCACATGGATGCCATGAACACATCATTTCGTATCATTTGGATTAGCATGTCCGCCTGAACCAAACCTTGGTACAAATCGTTTCCCAAGGTAGCCCCTTCTACCGCTTTTGCCGGTCCTAGATTCCATTCCAAAAGGCCGAATTTCAAATGCGGTTGACCGTACGTCGTCTTCCATTCGTTGAACTGGAGAAAGCGCTTCGCCTGTTCATCGTCGAACGCCTCAGCTCTCCAATCCTCCAAGTAAAACTCACCCCATTTTCGATTACTGTAGTACCAATGATGCTCGTAGATGTCGACATACGCTCCAGCATCGCGAATCAGGGCTTCGACCTTTCCCCACGATATCACATTCGCTATGATTTGAGCTTCAGGATCCGCTTCCTTGATCGCTTTGGAATATTGAGGAATCAACTTAATATATGCCGAAATCGGGATGTGATTATTTTTCGCTGGTTGATGCCCAGCCTCGTTATCCAAAAAATAGTAGCGGTTTTTTGGAGATTTGCTTTTGCAGTAACGAACAAGCTTAACCGCTTTGGCGATCGACTCCTCAATGCGATCGTACTTGTACCCCTGAAACATGTTTATACCTATGATCGGCTCAACTCCTGATTCCTCGCAAATACTCAAAAACTGATCTAGTCCTAATCGGTTTGAATACTTGGCTTTCAGCTTCGCCTTTCTCTTTGGGCTTAGCTTCTTTTCATATCTCGGGTTCCAGATATCCTCATACGCCTCGTGATAAGGGAACTCCCAATCCCAAAAGGAAACCTGGTGTCCCTCCGGATACCGTAGATTTTGGATCCCAGACTCTTTTAAGATTCGAACCTTCTCACCATCATTCCACTCCCGGCCGTCCTCATGCGAATAGATAATGTTTGCCCCTACGAGCAAGGGACTCACTTCGATACCTGTAATCTTTTCAGTACGAACCTCCAAATGCTGCGCAGCGACTCCGACAAGTGGATACAAGAACAGGAATAGGACACGCAATGACTTCATCGTTCTCCGCTAACGAGCGTCTCCAAAAAATGGAGCCCTACCCGTTCCTCCTTTCGAGTTCCTTTCGCGAGATTAGTCCATCACCGTCACGATCGAAGCCAGCAAAAACTCTCTTTTGCTTCGCTTCGTTGTAAGCGTCCCCCTTCTTTTTCGCTTTCGCCTGACTTCGCTTGAGCCATTCTGTCATGCTTACCGAACCATTCTTGTTCGCATCTAGAGCGCTAAACCAATCCCACTCCGATTCAGACTTTTTATTGGACTTCGCTTCAGAGAACTGCGTCGCCTCATCTGTTCCGGAATGATTTTTAGGTAAATTCCAAACCACACCATCTACTTTCGCCGTGAACTCCTTTACGAGTCCCGCGTATTCCGGGTGACTTCCCAAATTGTTCCACTCATGTGGGTCGTTCTCAAGATCATATAACGACACTTTGTTTTCCGAAATAGTAAATCGATAGCGGTCAGTAACGAGTCCGTAGCGTTGCTTCGCGCAGGTATAGGTGAGGTTGTTCCAATCTGCTTCCGAATCGTATAGAAGCGGTACCAGGCTTTTACCATGAAGATGGACGCCCTCCGGTTTCCTGACTCCGGTCAGTTCTAACAAGGTCGGATACAAATCAACGTTTCCGACTACCGCATCGACGACTTGACCACCTGCTACCCCAGGGGCTTTCACGATCAGGGGCGAACGCATGGAGACATGGTAAGCGGTGTTCTTTCGCCACAAGCCATGATCAGTCAGATGATAACCGTGATCCCCCCAGGCCACGATAATCGTATTCTCATAGATGCCTTCGACTTTGAGCGCCTCAATTACCTTTCCCATTTGCGCATCGGCATAGGACGTACTAGCCATGTATCCACGAATCAATTTCCGTGCGAGTTCGTCGTCAACGCCTTCGTTCCAAACATCATTCTTGTTCTTCTTGGTGACCTCCTCCAAATCAACTTTCTTCTTAGCATCGCGAGGACGATAGGCCAACTCCCCTGCATCTTCTGAATACATATCGAAGTACTTTTTCGGAGCCGCCCAAGGCATATGCGGCCGCAGAAATCCGCAGGCGATCGCAAAGGGCTTCTTCGGGTCACGTTGCTCTTTGATATAGGAAATCACATCGTCGCAGGTTTGCCCGTCATTCAAAAGGTCATCAGGACCATCCAAAACGAAATAGGCCAGTGCCGCCGGTCCCTTCCCTGTCTTCAGATATTGCTCGACATGCTCTTTACGCCCCTCTGACTCTACGACCGAGGAAGCCATTTTCTTTTCATTTGCTCCCCCCTTTGAGCCGGCTACATCCCATGCCGACTTATCGGCATTCGGTACGCCGCTGTGATAGACTTTGCCTCGTGCCGCGGTCCAATACCCAGCTTCCCGCAATACACGCGGCCAAGTCATCTGCGTGTTAATCATGTCCGTGTGAGACATCGGCTTCCATCCTGTAACGGGGCGATTGTCGAAACGAATACCCGTTAGCATTGTCGCCCGGGACGGATTGCACAAGGGATAGGCCACATAGTTGCGGTTGAACCGTACGCCCTCCGCCGCCAAAGCATCCAAGTTAGGCGTGATCGCCTCCAACTCGCCGTAAGCAGCAATCTGCGGCCTTAGGTCATCAAACGCGAAAAAGATCAGATTGGGCCTATCCTGAGACTCTTTAGACGGCCTCGTACTAGCACTTAGAGACAAGCCTAGCAACACAGCACAAAGTAGAGTTAATAGAACTGTTTTCTGATTCATTCTAATTTCAAATCACGACCGTTATATATTCCTCAAGTCAGTAGCTAAGATGTGATCCATTTTTCACTTACATCTTTGAATCAATGATTTCCTCCATCTGTTTTTTCAGTTGACGCTTGATTGGCCTGTGCTCGGGCGAGTCCGCTAAATTGCTCCATTCCTTAGGATCAGAATCGTGATCGTACAGTTCTTCTGCACCATCGTTATAGCGGATGTAGCGCCAACGTTCCGTGCGATAACTCCAGTGCTGGTTCTTCAACTGCCTCTTCTCTTTCGCGGAGTAGCTCTTCCTGGAATCCCCCACATAGATCATCGAAAGAGCTCCTTTCGGGCCTTCCCAGGTCGTAGATTTAGGATTTTCCAAAAACGGTCTTACCGAGTGACCATCGAGAGGAGCCCCTTTGTCGTTCTTTCGCGTGTCCCTTGGCAAGCCACACAAGTCTACAAGAGTTGGATACAAATCGATTAGCGAAATCGGATGCTCTGCGACACCTCCAGCTTTTGCAACTCCTGGTGCGCGAACGACAAAGGGAATACGACAACTCTCCTCCCAGGGGGAGTTTTTGAAGATGTAGTCCTTCTGCCCCATCTGCCATCCGTGGTCAGAGGTCACAACGATGATTGTATTGTCCCTCAGTGGACTGTTGTCGATGGCATCCACCACTTGTCCGATACACTCGTCAACTGCAGCCACACAGGCGAGGTATGCTTGGGTAAAAGTCTTGATCGCGAGCTCCTTGTCGCCATCGAAGGATTCGAGCAAGGTCCGGTAGTAACGCAATCCCTTCTGCCCCGGATCAAAGAGGTCTCGATAATGTGTATCCTCAGCGTCCCCGTCCTTGATTAGAGGCATCTCGATCTCATCGAGCGGAAACATGTCGAAGTACTTCTGTGCCACATGTAGTGGCGTATGCGGGCGAATAAAACCCACTCCCAAGAAAAACGGCTTTTCATCCTCTTGCTCTGAAAAATGTTTGATTTTCTCTACTGCCCAAGCCGCATTGCGTTCATCGGGGGTCGGGTCTTTTGACGGTTCAAAGGGCTTAG
Source organism: Pelagicoccus mobilis (assembly GCF_016595505.1). Taxonomy (GTDB): domain Bacteria; phylum Verrucomicrobiota; class Verrucomicrobiia; order Opitutales; family Opitutaceae; genus Pelagicoccus; species Pelagicoccus mobilis. The sequence goes on from NZ_JAENIL010000004.1 coordinate 151,709, forward strand.
TGTTCTTCCAATCCCCATAGATCCATCCCGACTTCGGATTACCATCATTCGCATAGGGAATATCTTCCAAGGCTCCCCATGAACCATCAACCGCCCCGATGCTGCCAAAGGGTTTGGGTACGCTCGGATGAGCCACGCGTTTCTCACCATCAAATACTGAAGGACCGTAATCCGCCTTATGCTTGAATTCACTCCACTCTCCAGGTCGCCCGTGATGCATCAGCTTCCCAGTGCCTGCCACATGGTACCCGTTTTGCTTGAAATGATCCATCAAGGTGCGTGAGTTTTTCAATACATCATTCTCAAACCATTTGCTCCAAAACAGATTCCCGGATGTATGGGCGTAGATCCCAGTTAGAAAACTCGACCGAGATGGAGCGCAAACAGGATTGTTTGAGTAAGCTCGGCGGAAAGAGACGCCCGACTTACCCAATTTCTCCATATTAGGCGTGATACTCTGAGGATGCCCCGTTTCATCCTGTATCCCTGTAATGTAGTCGTTTAAGTCATCACATACAATCAAGACAACATTAGGTCGCTCATCCGCCCAGGATTGAGCTAAGAAAGAAACGACACTTATCAGAAATATCGATACAGCTCTCATCGGTTCCTATTTCTTCTTTTTCTTAGCTGCTTGTCGTTCAGCCTTCTTGATCCACTCCTTAGTGTGCATTAGTCCGAGGAAACGTGGTTCGATGAGTTCCTCGTCCCAGGACAGTCGAAGTTTCTCAAGTTCCTGCACCTTTTCCGGCATGACACGAGCGAGGTTCTGTTTTTCGCCAATGTCTTTGTCCAAATTATACAATTCAGGTGCAGCGCCTTTTCCGTTGATGATCAGCTTATAGGCCCCCTGGCGAACGGTGTACTTTCCTTGGTCGAACTTGCGGATGTAGAGGGCATCGTGTGGAATACCTGCTTCATCATCTTCTAGATAAGGCAGTAGGTTCACGCCATCCAAAGGACGGTCACGATCAATGGATGCTCCACTTAGAGCGGAAATCGTCGCCATAATATCCAAGGAACTGACTGGATTGCCGAACTTAGTGCCAGCAGGCATTCTTCCAGTCCAACGAGCAGCAAACGGAACTCTGTATCCACCTTCCGTGACATCGGACTTGTTGCCTCGCAACAGTCCATTGTTGGAACCATTTTTTGTTGTTGGGCCACCATTATCTGAGAGGAAGAAAATGAGAGTGTCCTCCGCAAGGTCGCAACGATCGACAGTATCCAAGACGCGGCCAATACCGTCATCCATTGCACTCACCATCGCTGCGTAGGTACGTCGCTTCACGTCCTCGATGTGCGAGAAACGAGCGAGGTACTCCTCGGTCGCTTGCAAGGGTCCATGGGGAGCGTTGTACGAAAGGAAAAGGAAGAACGGGTTGTCCTTGTTCCGCTCCACAAACAGCGATGCTTCGTCGGAGAACACATCGGTCACATAGCCACTGGGTTCCTGTGGTTCATGTCCATTTAGGAGCCATGTTTGGTAACTTTCACTTTCGTTTTTCGCGACTCTGCTCTCTTTGATGGTTAACTCTTCCGGTAAATAGCGATGTCCGCCCCCTAAGTGTCCATAGAAGAAATCGAAACCACGCTCCAGTGGATGCAGCGTTTCATGAGCGCCCAGGTGCCACTTCCCGATGATTCCACTCCGGTAACCTCGTTCAGCAAGCACATCCGCAATCGTGCGTTCGCTTAGAGGCAGCCCCATGTTTGGGTCATCCATCCGGTATTGCGGATTGCGCTCGAAGCCAAAACGCTGCTGATAGCGTCCGGTTATGAAGCCAGCGCGGCTAGGCCCACAAACCGGATACGTAGTGTATCCGCTACTGAATACGACGCCTTCATCTGCTATCGAATCAATGTGTGGAGTTGGGATATCCTCGCATCCGTTAAAGCCAACATCGGCGTATCCTAGGTCATCAGCCATGATCACGATCAGGTTCGGACGTTCGTTCGCCGATGCCGTCCGCAACCAGACAAATGCACCGATTAGAATCGACGCAAAAAGTATAACTCGAACTCGATGCCTACTCATAGCGTAGCTTTCCTTTCTCTAGTATGGGCTCTTCAAACCGTTCCATCATTTCGACGAGAGCATTCTTCGCCCGCTTAGCTATCGGAGCGTATTCGGGGTTGCGGTAAACATTAACCAACTCGTCAGGATCCCTCTCAAGGTCAAAGAGCCAAGGCTCATCCATCGTAGAAAGCACAAGCTTGTAGCGATGGCTGACTGCCGCAGTCCATTGTCCACTCGAATGGCGATAGTAAACAAACTCATCGTCGATAACGGTTGGCTTGTCGCTCAAAAAGTCACCCGATGTATCGCGGCCATGAAACGCGAATCCATCCTGTTCGACGTCCATCAGACTTAGGATCGTAGGGACAAAGTCGACATTTGTCTGAGCACTGTGAACGACTTTACCCGCGTCTATTTTTTCTGGATACCTAATCAGGAATGAGATCCCAGCGGATGTTTCGTATGGCAGTCCTTTGTTTTGGCGGCAGTGTTCGCCCATCAAATCTCCGTGATCAGAAGTGAATACCACGATCGTGTTTCGCTCCAGATTTTGCTCCTTCAGGTAGTTTAGAAGTTTTCCGACGTTGTCATCGATACACTTCACCATTCCGAAATACTGAGCCATGGCCCTTTGCTTCAGGGCAAGCACTTGGTTCTTCCCCTTCATTGAATTCCACTTGGGCGGATTCTTCAAGGTTCCCGCCATCGAAGGTGGGTTCTCAAAAAACATGTGGGTGTACATTTCATCATATGGCGCACGAACAGTGTTTGGCCCATGCGGATCCGGAATAGCGAGCATCAAGCAAAAGGGCTGATCCCTATCGCGCTCGATGATTTCGATACTACGATCCATCAAAAAGTCTGTGGCGAACGACTCCTCGTCCGCTTCCGCAATATCGTATTTGTAGCTGTTCTTCTTGGCGTTGAAGGAGCCGATGAAGTTCGGGCCTTTGTCTGTCTCCTGGAAGAGTTTCCAGTGACCGCGATTGAACATATATCGATTATCCTCGAACCCGAACTTACGTTTCGGCGCGAAGCCAGGTTTCTCACCGCCATCGAGATGCCACTTTCCCACGTAGGATGTCGCATAGCCTTCCCTTCTCAGAATTTCTGCGAAAGTTACGATGTCATCATTGAGAGGCATGTCGTTATTCGGAGATCCAGTCGCTTGTGGATAAAGCCCAGACATTAAAGACGCGCGCGATGGCGTGCAAACAGGGGATGCCGCGTAGTAGCTTGTGCAAATAGCCCCTTGCTTTGCGATCGTATCGATGTGAGGCGTATTCACCTTAACGCCTTCGCCCCAGATGTATGCTTGCTCATCGGACATCAGTTCACGGTAGCAGCTGAGCGTACGAAAATTGTGCTCATCCGTTTGGATGACGATCAGGTTTGGGCGATTCGCATTTGCCCAAATACCGCAGGTGAAAAAGACAGCGCACAACACAGCAGTTGTCGCTCTGTATCCAAATTTCGATCGTTTCATAGTTTGCCTTATCAAAATTGATGAATTCCAACACTCGGAACCGCCTCGTTTCCGATGACATTTCCGAATAAATCACTTACATCCTCCAGCCCCTGAAGTCCTGCCTCAATGCAGGGAGAATCGGATCTCAACATAAACGCTTTCAGAATTTCGAAACCGTCTCCACGAGCGCTTGCATCCGCAAGAGCCGGATCTTCTAGGATTGCTGCCTCATCATCAGGCAGGCGCTCGAACGTGCCGAAGTAACAATTATTCGTATACACAGTCCCTTCGTCTTCCTCGGAATGAAAACCAACCGAGTCTTCGGCTATGAAGATGTTGTTGGCGAAGAGAGTATCCTTGGGCCAAGGGCCTCCCCAGTTGTTGAAGTGAACAATCTCCGAATCGATCTCATCTATGCGTTTCTTGGGAAGAATGATCAGATTGTTATAGATCTTCGTATTCTCGACTGGACCTGTGATGTGAAAGACTGGAGTGAACCATCCCGCCTGCTTTGTTGGATACTCCCGGATGCCGTCATTCACGCTCACGTTGTAACGCACGACCGTATCCTTGGTCCCCATATTTCCCGGAGTGCCTAAAGTGTCGCCGCGATTGCAGATCAGGATAAATCCGCCAGCATTGTCGTGGCTGTAGTTGTATTGGATGACGGTTCCGAAAGAATTAAAATCCGCATCAAAACCTTGCCCATCCCACTTGGCGTTGTGCCCGCTAACCTCGTTGTACTGGATAATCGTATTATCAGAACTCCAAGGCCAAATGCCTGCAGCTGCCTCACTCGGCTCCAAGACGTCTGGACAATCGCGCATCACGTTGTGCTCAACTAAGGCTCCGTCACAACCGATTGGCACGATCCCGTCACCCGGCACCCCCTCCAAGAGGTTTCCTCGGATAACGACCTGCAAACTTGGGAACCAAGAGTCTCGCTGATAATTACCGCTGAAGTTAATCCCATTTCTTTCGCATCGAAGAATATGGCAGTTCTCGATCATCAGATCAACGAAACGGCTTGGCACCTCTTTCCCTTCGCAACGAACTAAGATACCGCTCCCGCCTTGTTGCTCCTTCTTCCGCAAACTTCCGTTTACATCCCGAATAACAAGATCAGAAAGGTGTATGTGATGACTCTCTCCGAAATCCTCGGCCTGTACAATCACGCCACGCCTTCCGGGGCCACGAGTCTTACCCGTATTGGTGATCTCTATACCGCTAACTTCCCAATACTGAACGTTACGGAGTAGCAGCGTATAATCCCGCTTTCCCTCACCTTCGATCAATGGGCGATCCCCGTCTCCATAGGTGGACAGCGTGATCGGTCTGCCCGACTGGCCTTCGCCTCTAAGCGAAAGCTGCCCCTTCCAAACAGAGCCCGCTCGAAGCAAGATGCGATCCCCTGCTTCAAAGGTTTTCTGGTTAACCCTTTTCAAGCTCTTCCACGCCCGCGAAGGACTGGTCCCGGACCAGCGATCCTTGCCCTCCTCTGAGTCGACGTAGTAGTCAACCGCGTACAGATCGATGGACGCGATAATGCAGCATATAAGCGTCGTCGCCAGATATCTAAGCAACTTGCTTAGCGAGCGAGGGGGTAGCTGTGGGGCTCTTGAAATCATTTCAAGTAAAGGCTTCGAACCTCTTCCCTACTTATTGGTCGAGTCCAAATCGAGATCTCATCCATTGTACCGTTAAAGGCGGAGCCTCCCAGATTATCAAAAGCACTGCTGCTGTAGTTTAACCCGCCAAATCCCAAGCGAACCGACTGCTTGAATTTCAGGGATAAATCGCCTCCCACAACTCGGGTCTTTGCGAGATCCCCATCTACATAAAGTTGAACCTCCGACAAACGGCAGCCGTTTTCCGGCATCACCGCTGCGATGTGGTGCCACTCGCCATCGTTCAATTTGTATCCGTCGCCAAGCAAACGCTGTCTGTCCGATACGACAACTGCGGGTACTCCATCAGCCAAGTGCAGATTGAAAAACTGGTCCAAGTTCGTTCCCCAGATTGATCCGGTATTGATCAGCATCATATCTCCTGATGAGGAAGTTTTAATCCAAAGGGCGTAAGAAGCCGCATACTCGCCATGCAAGGGCCCCATCCCAAACACGCCCATTCGGCTACGCTTGCTAAACTCACCCCCTAGTCCACGAGCACCGTCTACCAGAGCTACGTTTCCGGCGACCGCATTGTAGTGCGAACCAAAGCCACCTCGATTGGGGATCAACTCCGAACACCTTACTCCTCTGATAATTCGAGGGTCCCCTTTCTTCCTGTTTTTCATTCCCATGATCGGGTGTTCTTCCAAGAGCAGGGTCTCTTCGAAATCGAAGTAAAAATGCCGGTCGGAGGGATCGAGCAAGGCGAGTTCGCCATCTCCATCGATCTTCGTCTCGGCAGTCGTCTTATCGATAAGAAGCTTCCCCGAAACCTCGTACTTTCCATCGGAAGGTTTCTCGCCAATGTGCTGGTAGCAAGTCACCTCGATTTTGTCATCAGATATATCCAGAGTTTGGATATTATCGAAGAAATTGCCGCGACTTACCAATTGGATTACGTTCGACTCCGGGTCTTTAGTCACGGTGTTCGCATGCACCTCTCCTGCGAAATAGATATCCACTTCGTATTTCCGCAGCAGTTTCCAGAAGGGGTTATCCATGCCGTCGTCCATCAACATTCCACTACTGTTTACCTTTCGTACCGGATGAATCACAGGCAGGTGAGACTGCACAAAAACGTGCTCAATCCCTTCGTCCTTTCGGGCCTCCAAAAGTACAGACTCTAACCAATCAAGATGAAGTCCGACAACGGTCCCTGTAACCGAGCCTTCGTCGCCAATTCTCAGATTAGGGTCTTCTTGGTGGAAGGCGTCGACCGTAACGAACAGAGCGTTTTTGTGGCGATAAGCGTAAGAAGTATCTTGATACTTCGTGCCTAGGGGACGCGAGGGAGCATTGCCTATCGGCTTCTCGTACAAGAAACGCCCCCCATCCCGGCTTCGGTTAAAAGCGTTCGCGAACGCTTCCCGAAATTGGGGCTGGCAGCGAGCGACCGCGGAACCTTGCGGCCAAGGATTATCACCCATCTCATGATCTCCTACTGCCATGATGAGCTTGGAATAGCCGCCTTTCCGGAAGCTATCGATCATCCCTTCGTAACAGAGTTTGCCCGCCTTCAATATCGACTCTTCGGGCGTAGCCCCAGGGAAATTCGCATTGATGAACTTTGGCGTATCCCAGTGCCCCCCATTGCTATCGCCAGGCATTAGAATCAAGTCGCCACCATAGCGTTGCTTGATCATACGCACGCTAGCGACGTCTTCCGCAATCGCTTCGGCTACGCCTGCTGGATTGCGTTCGGTCTGCGTATATTTTTCCGCCCAATGCCAATCCGCGAGCAAGATGAACCGCCATTCCTCCGACGTATCTGGATTAGCCGCGGCCGAATATCCGGTAACCAACAGGCTGACACGAACAGCGTATCTTAAAATCCTATGGATCATCTTCTAGAGTTTCCCGTCGAGGTAATCGAAGCGTCTCAGCACATTCGAAAGCTTGTCTTCGAGCCAATCCGCCGGAACCTCATTCCTGTCTAGGTCAATTTGATAACCCAGATTTAGGTCCTTGAGAAGGACCGCTGTATTCAAAACTAAACTCGCTTCAGGTAGGGTCTTAGAGTTTCGCAAACACTCCTGCAAAACAGAGCTTGGATTTTCCTCTTTGATTAACGCAAGAAACTCCGCAGCGCGTGCTCTAACAAGGTTCGTGTCATCTTGCTTCGCCATTTCTTGAGCTTTCGCGGCAAAAGACTTCGCTTCTTCACCAAAACTGCTGCACACGATCAGCCCCCAATACCGCTTCCATGGATTCTTGGAAGCGAGAGCCCTCACGATACGCTTTTGCGCTTTCTCGAACGGCAACAGACTCAAATCCGCGACATCGATGAGTCGAGCAATAGCCTCTTGTCTGGCCTGCCCATAGGCTTCAGGATTGTCCGCAAACTTTTCGAGAGCAAACGACTCAGGATAGAAACCAAGGTCCGGCATCCCTTTAAGTTGGGCTTGCAACTCTTTACGCAAACGCAGGAGGTCGCTGGCGTATGCTGGGTCTTCTGCAAGATTGTTAAGCTCAAACGGATCTGTATCCAAATTATAGAGCGCCTCTGCAGGGCGAGGTTCGAAAAACAGTTTCTGGGCTTCGTTTAACTTACCCTCGTTGTACAGCTTACGCCACTCTTTGTAGGCGAGGCTCTTGTAGCGGTAGTTGTTTTGCAAACCGTCGAAGTTGTAGGGCTGGAAGTTGCGCATGTATTTGAAGTTTCCAATGCGCAGAGTTCGCACCAGGTCGTACTTCTCATCGAATCGATCGGCATAGGCAAAAGCCCGGTTCCGTTGATTAAGTTCCCCAAGCTCGACACCTTTACCCAGGAAGGCTTCGCCATCCACCTTCTCCGGCACCTCGACGCCCGCTAGATTCAATACAGTGGGACCGAGATCAACGAATTCCACAAATCCTTCTACGCGAGAGCCACGCTCTGTCGGGAGAAGGTGTTTCCACTTTTCCGGAGCATAGACCACCATCGGCACATGTAATCCACGCTCGTAGGCGTAGCCCTTGCTTCCAGGTAAAACGCCTCCGTGGTCCCCATAGTAGAAGATGATTGTATCATCCATGAGACCATCCTCTTCCAACTGCTTCAGAAACGCCCCCATTTCGCGGTCCACTTTCAGGTGCAAGTCTCTGTAATAGGCGTTGGTGTAGCGGAAGGTCTCTGTATCTGGGTGTATCGGAAAAACGGGCACAGTTTTCGGATCGGTTTTCGTCTTACGATTGGCCATCTGCTTTTTGTTAAAGTGCAGTCTGCCTTCGTGAGTCGTATGGAAATTCTGAACGTGGAAGAATGGCTGCCCTTCCTCTCGATTGCGATAACTAGCCGTTCTGGAAGAGTCATCCCAAACCCCATCACTCTTGATGAAGTTGTAGTCTTCCTTGTAGTTGTTGCTCGTGTAGTACCCCGCCTGCCTTAGATACCAGGGAAACATGCGAAGGCCTTCCGGCATCGGAACAAGCTCTTCACGTCGGTGATGTTGCGAGAAGAGTCGTGGCCCATAACAACTGGAGATGATCGTACTCCGAGCCGTTGAACAGACGGGAGCATTCGAAAACGCATGCTCGAAAACCAAGCCGCTCTCGGCGAGACGCTCTACAGTCGGCATAGGCGCGCCACCTTCCGAATACAAACGTAGGTAGTGCACTGAGTTATCCTCACTCGTGAGCCAGAGTATGTTTGGCCTTTCGGCGGAATAGAGCACAAGAGTGCCAAGCACTGCCCACATGGTAGCGAGCAATGTAAGTCGAAATCGTTTCGTTTTCATGAGATAGTAATGACCGCTCCTAACGTAGAGGACCTATTTCTTTCGTTTCTCTTCCGTCCACCAGACGTCAGCCAAGGTCGGGAAAGCGAGTGGCTTCAATTCCCTCTCCCAAGCTTTCCATTCCTTTTGTAGCGCCTTCTTACGCTTTTTCCCTGAGATGGGGCTCTCTTCAGCAAGGTCTTCCGAAAGGTCGAACAATTCGGAATCTATCTTATCCTTCGTCTCGCTCAGAAGCTTGATGTCTCCCCTGCGAATCGCAAAGTCACCGTTTGTGAAGACACGCCATTTCAGAGACTGATGTGGAGCTCCTTCTTTCTCGCTATTCACAAACGGGACTAGGTTCACTCCATCAAAGGGCTTACCTTCAGTCGCCTCCACCCCTGCATAGCCAGCTATTGTAGGGAGGATATCTAATGAAATGATCGGTTCATCGAAATCGATTCCTGCCGGAACGGTTCCCTTCCACTGCATCGCAAACGGAACACGGAGACCACCTTCCCACATCGTTCCCTTGTATCCACGGAATGGTGCATTGTCTGCCGTATTGTTCGATGCTCCTCCATTGTCGGAGAGAAAGAAGATGATCGTGTCTTCGGTCATACCGTTTTGTTCAAGAGCAGCGAGTACATCTCGCACGCCATCGTCCACTGAACTGACCATCGCCGCGTAAGTGCGACGACGCTTGTCTTTGATATGCTCAAAACGGCTCAAGTACTTCTCTGAGGCCTGTAGCGGCGTATGCGGGGCGTTGTAGGCGAGATAGAGGAAGTAGGGACTCTCGTCGTCCGCTTGTCGATTGATGAAGTCCACCGCTTCTCGGCTCAGAGCATCGGTTAAGTACTCGGTCTCGTCGACCCGTTCACGATTGCGGATTAGCCGAGTACGGTACCAATCCCACTTCTTCTTAACCTCAGAGAGGTCTTCCAGGACATAGTTTTCAGGGAAGTAGTTGTGTCCTCCTGACAAGAAACCGAAGAACTCGTCAAAGCCACGAGCTAGCGGATGATTCTGTGGATGCGAACCCATGTGCCATTTACCGATAATCGCGCTCTTGTACCCAGCCGGAGCAAGATGCTCCGCGATGTTCTTTTCCTCTAGCGGAATACCCGCATGAGGAACCGATGGGTCGATAGTAGGGTTCGTGGTGAATCCGAAGCGATCCTGATAACGCCCTGTCAGCAGTCCAGCACGGCTCGGTCCACAAACAGGATAGCTTACGTATCCATTTGTGAAACGCACCCCATTCGCAGCGATAGAGTCAATGTGAGGAGTCGGAATGTCCTTGCAGCCATTGAACCCCACATCGTGATAGCCCTGATCGTCAGTTAGAATGACGACCAGGTTTGGTAATTTGGCTGAGAGTAGAGCGCTCGCGAGCAGCGAGAGGATTAATGAGAGAGCGTATTTCATTGAAATTCGGGGCTGATAACCGCACTCGCTCGCAGCGAGCTTGTAGATCTCCGCGTCTGAGGCGACGGGGATGGCGGGTCAGCGCCCCGCCCTACAGATTGTATTTTGTCAAACCTACCCGCTTGCGGCGGGGATCTTCATTAGCAATTACTCTCCAGTGATAGGCTCTACCAAGTAGCTGTAGCTGTAGTTCTTCTTCTGCAGACGATATTGCGGAAGAGCGATAGCACCCCAGCTATTGTCACCGCCAACACCCATCTGAGCGTAGTCTACGTTGAAAACGATGTTTTTTGGTTGAGGCAGTTGCCACGAATAGTGGGCATCAGCGATATCCTGTTTATTGAAAGGAAGGGCGTTACAGCTAAGGGGCGTTGAAGATGAGAAACGCAGCCCATAGCCTTCATCGTTCTTCATTTCCATCCAACGAACGCCATCCTTGTTTCCATTCTCCTGCGGCTTGGAATAATCAACCCAATCGCTCATAAGATCGCTTTCATAAACGCCAACGGGATCCCAGCGACGGTCGGAGTAAGTTGCGTCCGGACCATGGCCATACCAGCTAATCTGATCGTATTCGAGAGGAAGAACCCATTCGGTACCAACACGTGGCAGCATTGGCAGTTTCTTGTCAGTGCTGTAGTTGTAACTTACAGACAGCTTGCCTTGTCCATCAACTCGATACGCTAGGTCAACGTTCGCCTTACCCTGTAGTACCTTTCCTGAGAAGCGTACTTCGACGGACTTCTCCGAATCTAAAACTTCTGTTTCGACTGAGCTTGATTTCCAATTGGAACTAGCGGCTTCCCAGTCGCCGCTCCCAGTGAGGGCCTTTTTCATCTTCTTGCCACGCCCCGCATCTGCTAGACCCGCGCCCCGGTCATTGTCAGTCGGTGCACGCCAGAAATCAGGAAGAGCTCCGCGCTCGACGAGTTGCTTCCCGTCTACGATCCAGGAATCAAGCGTCATCGCTTTCTTGTCGAAACTCATGGACCAGCCCTCTCCAGAAACTTCGATCTGATCAGACGTTTCAGCCAAGTTAGGAGTATTGCCCTTAGGTTTACCGCTTAGACCGCTCCACTCGCCACCAAGGTGCAACTGTTCCCGAGCTAACTCGTAGCCACTCTCCCAGTACAGGCTAGGTGCTTTAGTGCGGTAGGAAAGATTTAACCAAGTTTCCACAGATGAAGACGCCTTGGTGGCCTTTTTAGGTAGCTGTAAAGCGACTACCGCACGGGCTTGCGCGGATGGCAGAGAGAGAACTCCCTCTTCAACAACAACGCCTTCTTCGGTCACGTTCCAGTGGAGCTCCAGCAACTCGCTGAAGTCGGTGTTATCAAGACGGTTCTCCAGCTTAAGGATTCCCTTGCTGCGATCTGACCAACTGGTATCCACCGGTTGCTGCACGTATTTGAGAGCTCTCAATCCAGGGCGGGTACCCCAGTCTGCGTCAATGAGGCCATTCATACAGAAATTGTTGTCGTTCTGAACAGTGAGGCGATCTTCCCACCAACCGCCATAGGCCATGAAATCAGAACGTCCCCATGGGTCCTTCATCCCGTAAGGAATTGGCTGTCGTAGGCCTTGATCCATCCAGTCCCAGACAAAAGCGCCCGTGATTCGGTCGTCGTTCCAAATCAAATCCCAGTACGCATCCAAATTTCCATTACTATTCCCCATGGCGTGCGTGTACTCAGCCCACATGAGCGGTTTACCGGGGAACTTTTTCATCTGTTTCTCGGTTTCGTTGGCATACATGTACATGCGGGAATTCATGTCAGTACCCTCGCCGTCACCGGTAGTATGGGTGGAGTTCTCGTAGTGTACGACGCGTGTGGGATCCCGATCCGCCATCCACTGATAAGCGGCCTTCGTATTGGGACCGTCCCCCGACTCGTTTCCTACCGACCAGATGACTACGGACGGGTGATTGATATCGCGCTCAACCATGCGTCGCATACGATCTACATGCGGCTCCTTCCACTCCGGCAGGTGGTTCATAACGTTGTTGCTACCACGTCCGAAGCCGTGAGTCTCGATATTGCCTTCATCGATCAAGTAGATGCCGTAGCGGTCGCAAAGACGGTACCATTCGCTGACATTCGGATAGTGAGCCGTCCGCACGGAGTTGAAGTTGTTTTGCTTCAACAGAACGATGTCACGAATCATACTCTCACGAGTTACGACATGCCCAAGATCAGGGTGATGCTCGTGGCGATTGACTCCGCGGAACTTAACGGGGACCCCATTCACCAAAAACTTCGAATCTACAATCTCAACGCGACGAAATCCAACCCGTTGCGAGATCACTTCCTGGACCGCACCCGCTTCGTCCGTGACACTTAAAAGGAGCGAGTACAGGTTTGGAGACTCAGCATTCCAAGAGCGGACCTCAGCAAGCTTTTCCTTAAGAGAGATTTCGCCCTTCTTGCTTACTGCAACACTTTCATTCACCAAAACGTCTCCCGACTCTGGGTCGATCAACTCGACTTTAACGGTAGCGCTCTTGTCCGCACGGACATCGGCAGTAAGCCCAAAGATACCAGCCCCGGACTCGTAATCGTAATCAGCCAGCACCTCGTAGTTCATCACCCGAGTCGCTTCAGACTTCCAAAGGTAAACATCACGATAGATGCCGCTCAAACGCCAGAAATCCTGATCCTCAAGATAGGAAGCATCCGACCAACGATAAACCTCAACCGCGATCTGGTTTCGGCCGGCGATTAGATATTTGGATACATCAAACTCCGCGCCAGTACGACTTCCTTGGCTGTATCCAACCTTTTCACCGTTAACCCATACATAGAATGCAGACTCGACACCTTCGAAGTGGAGGTAGACGGAATCATCCGAATTTTCGCTCCATGACCAAGTCTCCGGTAAAACGAAGGAACGGCGATACGAGCCGACCGGATTCCAATTTTCCGGCGCCTTAAACTCTGAAGTATCGAACGGATAGATGATATTCGTGTAGATCGGAAGACCGAATCCTTCCATTTGCCAGTTACTCGGCACGGTAATCTGATCCCATGTGTTGTCCGAATAATCACTACGATAGAAGTCGACGGGACGATCGCTGGGAGAAGCGGACCATTTGAATGCCCAATCCCCGGAAAGGCTCAGATAACGTGATGACCGCTTCGGTTCATCAATCTCCGCAAGCGCCGTCTCGCGGTCTGCGAACGGGATGAAACTCGCTCGAACCTCTTCTGCATTCACTTGAATGACTGCAGGATCATTCCATTCGAGCTTTTCACCCGCTGAGAGGGAGCCCATTGACACGACGATCGTGCTCGCCGCTAGTATTTGACTAAAACGTTTCATATTCAGACTACAAATTAGTGTTTCGATTTCTTCCCTTTCTTGGGGTTGGCCTGCAGATAAGCCTCCTTTTCATCGGGACTCCGGAAGCGAGGCTCTTCATTATCCATAAGCGCTCTATGGATCTCGTAAGTGACAGAGGTCCACCTCTCTTCTTCCCACCAGTATGGAACAACAAGCGCCCTCTCCCAGTTGGTAAGATCTTGAGCCATCTCCTTTAACAGATCTGGCTTTGAATCGCTCAAATCAACGCTCTCCCCGAGGTCATTTTCCAAGTCGTAAAGACGATACCCGTAACCTTCGAGCCGAACAAGTTTGTGCGCTCCCTTGCGAACCGCTGCCATTTGATCTTTTCGCCAAAACAAGGTCTCATGCGGCTCGCCGGCCTCTTCGCCTTTCAAAAAGGGCACAAGATCCACGCCGTCTAGTGGCTTTCCGGTCGTTTCCTTCAATCCCGCTGCGGCGATCGATGTGGAGAAGATATCCAGAGCACTCGTCAATCCATCGTAGTGTTGACCGCCCTCGATTTCAGCAGGCCAAGACATAATGAACGGCACGCGATGCCCACCTTCGAACTTGTTGCCTTTCCAGCCCTTCAGCGGTTCGTTGCTGGACTGGTTGTTGTTCATGCCCGCTCCACCATTGTCGCTAAGAAAGTAGACGATCGTATTATCGAGCTGATCACTCGCCTCGAGGGCACTCATCATACGCCCCACATTTTGATCGAGCGAATAGGTCATGGCCGCTAGCTTCTGCCGAGGGTGCCCCTCAAATCGTTTCAAGTCCTCTTTCTTTGCATGCATGGGAGTGTGAACCGCATTGTAAGAGAGAAACATGAACCAAGGACGTGAATCTTCCGATTGAACCTCCTCGATCGCACGATCTGTGAGCACGTCTGTAAGGTAGCCTTCGAAATCGACTTGCAGACGATTATCTAGCATCGCGCGGAAATTCTCAGGATCGTCCACTTTAGGGTTCGGGAAATAATCGCGTGCCCCCTCTAGAAATCCGTAAAACGTCTCAAAACCTCTCGTATTCGGATGGTACATACTGCGATTTCCAAGGTGCCATTTACCGATCACGATGGTTCTGTAACCAACGCCACCCAACACATCGCCAAGAGTCGATTCCTCGACGTCCATTCCTGTGGTATGTGGTGGAACGTTATTCTCATGCCCAAATCGCTGTTGGTAACGTCCAGTAATCAACCCTGCACGTGACGGGCTGCACACCGTCGCACTCACATGGGCGTCAGTGAAGATAACTCCACTCTCCGCCAACCGATCGATGTGTGGAGTATCGAAGTCTTTACTCCCCATGAAGCTGAAATCATTGTATCCAGCATCATCTACCAAAATCAGCAATACATTTGGACGTTCTGCCGAATACAGAATAGTGGCCAATGTTGTGATAGCGAGAGTAAGGAGAGTTCGAAAATACTGTCGCCAAGGGGTTACTTTAAGAGTTTTTCTTTTCATTGTTTTCAGCTTCCCATCGATCTCTAGCCCTGAAGCCTTGCGGCACACCACCATATGGGAATAATTCGTTTTCGCTTCGTGCCTTGTGCATCAAGCGAATTAGATCTGTCGCAATTTCTGGATACAACGCAGCCAGATCTCGTCGTTCACCTGGATCTTCCGTTAAGTTGTAAAGCTCAAGCGGTGAACTCGCTCCGTAGCGTACGCCTTTCCAGTCCCCCACTCGGATCGCTTGCCTAAACCCTCCGTCAGGCATCACCCGAGCCCAGCCATCTAGCTGAAGCTCCCAATACAAATAGTCGGGTTCATCCTGTTCTTGACCTAACAGTTCGGGCAAAAACGAGAGCCCCCTCATGTCCGCGCCTGATTCCGCTAGTCCGACCTCCGCAAGCGTCGGTGCGATATCGCAAAAAGCTGCTTGATGGTTTGTGGTACCTCCACCTTCAATGCGCCCTTCCCAGTATGCGATCATGGGAACTCGAATGCCACCCTCGTAAAGGTCGCGCTTATACCCCTTCAGGCCTCCGCTGCTATTAAAGAATCGATAGTCATGCTCCCCTTCCGAGTGGGGGCCATTATCACTAGTGAAGAGTACCAGAGTGTTCTCGAGTTCACCTCTTTCACGAAGGTCATCAAGCAAACGCCCTACTTGAGTATCCAACATCGTTATACGTGCGGCGTGCCGACGCTCCGTCTCTTCCCAATCCCTGTCAGCATACATTTCCCGATCCCGAATGTACTTCTCGCGGGTATGCGGGGTACGATAAGACATGAACAGAAAGAGCGGCTTTTCCCAACTTCGATCTTCGAAATAGTCTAAGATAATGTCTGTCCGAAAGGAATCGATGCAGTCGTTTTCCTCCGCATCGTAAGTTAGGGAACGTTCTTTGTTTCCGAAATAGTGAACATCCTCATCATAGGTCTCCCCTTCGAAAAGAGACGACCATTGCGGTTGCACCGCAAAGTCAAATCCACGAGCAAACGCCCACGTATCCAAATCATTCGGATCTCCTAAATGCCACTTACCGATAAAGGCGGTCTCGTATCCACTATCCGAAAGCATTTGAGCGATCGTCGTTTCGTCCTTAAACAGCGGGACTCGATCCCACTTATAGTCACCAAGGTACCCCTTATTCCCGCGAATGGTCGCATTGCCGCTGTCCTTGCCTGTAAGCAAGGAAGCTCGAGAAGGCGAGCAGACAGCAGTCCCTGAGTAGAAATCGGTAAATCGAAGTCCCCCCTTAGCCAAAGCGTCTAAGCGGGGTGTGCGGATATCTTTCTGCCCATAACTGCCCAGTTCTCCGTATCCGAGGTCATCGGCAAGCAGAAGCAGGATGTTGGGTCGTTTGGATGTTTTCGATTCAGATGCACCAACAATCTGAGAAAAGGCACACAGCACCGCTAAACTCGCGAAGCTAAACAATATACCAAATCCTGTGATACCTGTACTCATAGTTCAGTCTAAACCATAAATTCGTTCTTACTTGTCGACAGCGCCGCCAAGCCCGCCTTTGCCCCTTTTGCCCCCGACAGGACCGACTTCCTTCTCAAGAGCACTGCGTAGCTCCTTAACCTTTGCCGGGTACATCCAAGCTAGATTGTTCAGCTCCATTGGGTCTTCGGGCAGGTAGTACAAAGCTCCTGGAGCTGATATCTTGTCACTCTCGAAGATGCCGATTCCTCGTCGGTTCCTGACTTCTCCTGGTGGAACATACTTCCAGTTCCCCTTGCGGATCGCTTCCATATTAACTCCCTGTTGGATGAGGGAATCCCTCCCCCGCTCGCTCTTACCAAGCAAGACGCTAGAGAGATTCTGACTATCCAAGCTTTTGCCTTCAGGAATCTCTGCCCCAGCTATGGCCGCGAGACTTGCGATCAAGTCGACTTGGCTAATGAGGGCATCGGACAGACCGGCTTTTATTGTTCCAGGCCAAGAAACGATGAACGGCATGCGAGTTCCGCCTTCCCAAGCGCTGTACTTGCCACCACGCCACGGTCCAGCAGGCTTGTGGTCACCATTCATCTCAACAGCGCCATCATAGTATCCATCATACAATACAGGGCCATTATCGCTACTAAATATTATCAGAGTATTCTTAGCAATTTTGAGCTCTTGGAGCGTCTCCATGATTCGACCGATTCCCCAGTCCATCTGCACAACCGCATCGCCACGAACACCTAGGCCGCTTGAACCACGAAAGCGTGGATGTGGAATACGCGGCACATGGTTTTCATGAACGGCGTAATAAAGGAAGAAAGGTTCGTCCTTGTTCTCTTCAATAAACGAAATCGCCTTTCCAAGAAATTCATCGGGCATTTCTTCATCAGTCCAACGTGCGGACTGCCCTCCAGTCATGTATCCGATACGGCTGGTACCGTCTACGATGGTCTTGGCATGCTGCTCGTCCGCTTGCGACTTGAGCAGATGCGGATGCGAAATACCTGTCGGCTCGTCGCCTACCATTGTCTGGTAGCTTACTGAAACCGGATCCTTCGGATCCAAATTTGCAATACGGCCATCTTCAATAAAGACAGTTGGCACACGATCTCCGGTCGCAGCCATATGATAGGAATATTCGAAGCCAAGTTGCTTGGGGCCGGGCTCGATCTCTTGATTCCAATCTACGGGATCTGTTGGCAATCCGAGACCAAGGTGCCACTTTCCAACCAGACCAGTGCGGTATCCATTCTCCTTCAGAACGGATGCAATTGTCGGCTTGTCCGGATCAATAATAAGCGGAGCGTTCCCGGGTAGTATCTTCGCGTTCTTGTTTCTAAACGCATACTCTCCAGTGAGCAGCGAATAGCGAGAGGGAGTGCAGGTCGAAGCCGACGCGTAGGCCGACGTAAAACGAATTCCACGCTTCGCCAGCGAGTCTAGATTAGGGGTATCAATGGCTTCTGCTCCATAGCAGCCCAAATCGCCATACCCCACGTCATCGGCATAAATTACGATGATGTTTGGTTTCTCGATCGCCGAGACAAAAACCGAAGATGCAGAGAGCAAAGCTCCCGCAAAAAGTAACTTAAAGGTATTCATTATCTAATTTATTTTCCTTCCTACCCAGAAAGGCGGATCAGCACTGCCCCGTACCGATCCGCCCTGTATGCTAGTGCAATTTAGCTAACCAACTAATGAACTAGAATCTAAATGCATTCGTGATTGCCCACGTACGTTCTGGAGCGACGCGAACCTGGCCAGTGGTTCCGTCAGGATTTCTCTTGGTGATGATCAGGTCATCTTCGCCAAGAGCGTTGCCGAAGTTGAGACGAGCACTCCAATTAACATCCTGACCAAACAGGTTAATTTTGCGTTCGTATCCACAGTTCAAGCTCACGTAGTGCGTATCGGAGGTGAAGTATGGGTTTGCGATATCCGCCACGGTGTTTCCGTTCTCGTCTACCGTGTTTGCATACCCAACTGCCCTTTCATCGGTCCAAGTTACTGCGCCACCAACATGGAAGCCCTTGAACTTGCCTTCGCTGAATCGATAGCGCGTTACGAAGTTCGCTTTCCATTCGGGCATCTCTGGCAGCAAAGTACCTGACTTTCCTGCTTCAGATTCGATCTTGAATAGCGTTTCCGTACGGTACTGCTGAAGCCAGCCAGAATCCTGACCAATCGCAGGGTTACGAGCCGCTGTGAAAATCGCGGGACCGTAAGCATTCTCCATGTTTTGGAGGAAGGTATCAGCGAATTCTAGCTCCAACGCTCCTACACCTGCTCGCACTGCCTCTTGTTTCGAAGCAGAAAGGGACATTCTCCAATTCTTGGTAGGATTGAAGATAGCCTCTAGCTCGACCCCTTCAGAAACAGTGTCCGAGATGGAGCGCAACTGTGGAATGGAGTCTGGGCTCAGGGTGAATGTTCCATCTCCATTGTCGACGATAGCCGGGTCAAACTGGCTATCCGGACCAAGGTTCAACTGATCTGGCAGAGCTCCGTAGAATGCGTTCGCAGCGTCTACAAAGCTGTTGAAGCCAAAAGTATCCCAACCGTAGAACGGATCGTTGATGTCAATCCCCACGTTGTGAGCGTCTACGAGACGAGTCATCATGCCTTGAATGTAGCCGTACGGATTTGCGCCTGCATTGACAGAGGACTTGGTCACTGCGGTTTCATACCAAGTCGCACGAAGGTCTAGCTTCCCCTTTAGGGTAGACAGGCTAAAGCCATATTCTTCAGTCTCACCTTGTGGCGGTCCAACATCCTCATTGTAGATGTTGCGGCGAGCACCTGCAGGAGTGAAGTTCTCAGACTCGTTCCAGAAGAAACGCAGTTCACTCTCCAACGGCAGATCAAAGAGCAGATCCTCGGGGAAAAGCGCGACAACACTTTTCGTCCAGCTATCAATGGACAGCTCTGGGTCATCGAGCACGTTGAAGACTTCACGAGTCAAGTCACCGTTTGTAGAAGCGTCACGCGCTGTGTCGTATTCACCAATGGAACGATTTGAAGTGTCCTCACGGTAGCTCAGAAGCGTAACCACGTGGTTGTCGAGGAAATGCCCTTGGTGAGCGATCGACATGGACTCAAATGATTCCTTGTTCTCGCGATAGTTCGCAGTGATACGCTCTGGCAACGCTGTAATGGTGCGATGGGTACGAGGTGGCCCAGTGTAGACTTGCAAATCGTAGCTGTCGCCAAACTCCGGACGAGCAGTGCTGATTGGTGTCAAGCGAACGTCGCTGAGGCTATCCAAGTCAATTGTTGGACCACCGATATAGAACCACGCGTTGACCTGAGCACGGAAGGTACCCGGCTCACCAGCGCTTGTATTGATTTCGTAGTCCCCTGCGAAACGATTCCAGGAACTCTTAAACGACTCATTCACCAGGTCGTACTGCGAATCCTGATACAGGCCAGTCAGAGTGTGTCTTCCGAGGGCATTTCTCCACCATGAAGCCCCATCCTCGCGGAAATCGTGCTCGATGAACGCAGTCGCTCTATAGGTTTCTCTTTCGCGATTATTAGTCACGTCGCGGAAAGCATCACGCGTTGTGATGAACGGACGCGAGAAGTTCGGATTGAGAATTGGCTCCTCATTGTTGTCCCTGACCGAAAGCGTACGGTTCAAATCGATAAACACTTCTGTGTTGTCTCCCGCGATCGGGATGTCGTGCACGAGCGAGTACTCTTGCTTGTCATAGGCGAGCTCGAAACCGGCCTTTCCGTCCAGGAAGAGTTGCTCCAGAGCAAGATTGATCGCGTCAAAGTCCTTCTCTTGGTAGTCAAAGGCTCCAGTCAGCAAGTGATTGTAGAAATCGAATACATTGCGGTCGAGCAAACGAGTACGCGAGTAGCCCGCACGATTACGATTAAAGTCACCTGTGCCTCTCAAGAATCCGCCTCCAGGATTGGATACACCTTGGATACCTTGGATTGATGAAAGATCTCCAGAAAGCCCAATCGATGCAGTGCTGCTGTTGGGGTCCGCGTAAATAAGAGCCAATTGAGCAAACAGAGGAAAGCCCTCTACCCAACCGTCAGGCCTGTTGCTATTTTTACCGGAAGGAATGATTACTTCGCCTGGCGTAAGGCTCCCTGTCGCATTGTCACCAGCGATACGCTGGCGGTTGTGACCGTTGAGATACCACTTGCCCGCGTCAGTATCGCTGAACCAACCAGCCGTACTCATCATCGGAGGCAGCGGATTCGGAGGAGTACCGTCTATCGTGCCATTCTCATAGCTACCGCGAAACGAAGTACGGCCCAAAACACCGTCCGAGTCACCTTCTCTCAAGATAGCGTTCGCAGAGAACGTGAAGCGTTCGTCCTTCTCGTTTGCCGGATTCTGCTTGAACTTACGATTCTCGGTCAACAGATCGACTCGTACCGCGAGACGATCCTCAATCACCTCTCGGTTCAGATTGAGCGTGTGACGATAGGATCCATGGCTTCCGAAACGCGTACTCAAATTAGTACGGTCTCTAAATGAAGCAGGGTTTAAGCTTCCGTCGATGATGCCTCCAGGATCACCCGCACCAGCAAGGATAGCATTCGGACCGCGAACAATTGTCAGCTGACCGGAGTTGTAGCTATCAAATGGAATATCCGTAGCGAAGTAATTTCTGGTCAGGGTCGCGCTCGCGAGTCCTCGTACGCGATTCGTCCGAGCTGCCTCGACTCTGGATCCGACATTGTCTTCGCCGCTGAATCCGCCGGAAAAGTTTCCGTCGATTCCCGCGACCTCGGTGCTCGTGGTGAACTTCAAAGCCTCCTCGAGACTTGTAGCGTCGATGTCTTCAAGGAAGTCCTCTGTGTACACAGCAACAGAAGCTCCGACATCCTTGAGTTCTGTTTTAAGACGAGTGCCAGCCAAGGTACTGCCGGCACGATAGCCAGAGTCTTCTTCTGCGCTTACCGTGAAGGGGCTGAGGGTAAAAACCTCCTCCTCCTCGTCGTTTTCTTGAGCCAACGCATAGGGCCCAACGAGTGCTCCCGCCAAGAGAGCGAATGGGATCTTTTTCATAGGTTTGATAGGGGGTATAGTAGTTCTAGCGAAAAACCTACTTTAGCAGCCCCCTCGCCCTTCTCGGTATCAATAATGTTGCATCTGTTTTCTCATTTGTGCGATACACTTAAACCGTTACCCTGCAGCTTCTTACATGCGCTTTGTTTTTATGTTTCGCACTTGATTCGAGTCGAATTGTATAAGAGCGTTTGAACCTCGGCAGCACCCCCTTTCGTTTCTGTCCAACCTGTATTTCATGAGGAAAGTCATACCAGTTTTCGTATCCCTAGCTCTCGCCAGTCTTGGCTTGGCTGAACGCCTCCCGTTCAACGAGCGGAGCTCTCCGAACCGTCTCACCGAACATTGGCGCTGGACTGAACTGGAAGCCCTGAAAGGGAGCGCGTTCACATGTGCCGCAGAAGACGAAAGTGAGGTTTTATGGTTCGCGGACCAAAACGGCCTCAGCTCCTACGATGGGCTTACCCTTAAGAATTTTCCCTTCCCAGAAGGACGTCTTTCACACAGCCCTACAACCCTCTTCATCGCGAGCGACCAAACCATCTACATCGGCGGACGAAACGAGGTGACCTCGTATAAGGATGGCGAGTGGAATGTGGTTTTTCACTACGAGACCAACTATTGGGGAAAGCAGAACCTGCACGAACTCGAGGACGGCTCCATCCTCATCGGAGCGCCACGGGGACTCTACCTTAAGAAAGAAGGCAAAGAAGCAGAACACATTTACACATCCGGGTCCGCGTTCTGCGGTTTGTTCGAGCACAAGGGTGCGATATGGCTTTCGGAATCCCTTAGTCGAAACGTCTACAAGCTACCAATCGCAGATGGCGAGCTCGCTCCACCTCGAGAATGGACGATCTACACCTTGCCGGGACGAAACGCGAAGCCGCGCTACTTCGCTTCAGACCGGGACGGGAGACTCTGGTCCACAAGTTCAAACGCTAACTTCTCCGCCCTAATCTATGACGAAAACTCAGACGAATGGGTAACAACCGATATCGGCATCCCGACCGGCTCTTTCCGTTACCAGGAACGATGGATCACCCAGTGCCACGATGGCAATCTAGCTATTCGCACACTGGACGGACTCATCTGCCAACAAGGCGATAATTGGATACAGCTAGATAAGTCCGAATACGACCTCCCGACAACCGTCCCCTTCATCGTCCATCGAAAAAACGGCAACACGTTAATCGGAAGCCAGCGATCAAGCATCTACGAAGTGCAAACTTCCGGTAGAAGTTGGCGTACCTACTCGGAATTGAACTTCCAACTGGAAAGTCAATCCGGCCACCTCTGGTTTATCAGCCAAGCAGGTGAAGTGGTTCAGCACTCACCCCAAGACGACACATGGCATACCTACCCAGGCAGTATCGACACCCCAACCGCCCTCACTGAATCCAACGACAATACAATATGGGCCCATGGTTCCGATCGGTCCCAAGCAGCGATCGCTATACTCTCTAACGATGAATGGTCCATCCGCCGCTATCCACAGCTCGGCCCTCGACTGTGCTACCTGTCTTCCCACCCGAGCGATGATGGAAAAATATACTTCGGCTCAGGCCTCCTGCCAGAAGAAACAAGGGCGAACAGCAGAGGCGGTTTGCTCGAACTCACGATTAGCGACGGTCGTTTTAATGAAAGGTTGATAAGCGACGAACCCATGCCCGTTAGAACCTACGGCATCACGCAGACTCCCGACGGCAGTCTTTGGATTGGCGGACAAGGACTCACGAAAATCGAATCCACAGTAGGCGAACCCAATATCCAGTTTCCAGATACGTTTACTTCGCAGTGGATAGACCATCTCATTTGCGACTCTAGAGGCAGGCTCTGGATCGCTCTCTGGGGGATTGGCATCTACCTCTTCGAGGACGAACAATGGACGCTTTTCGACTACTCATCGGGACTATCGACCAACAACGTCGTATTCCTGATGGAGCACAACCAGCAACCGGGCGTAATCCTCGCTGCCACTGAAACCGGAATCGCTCGATTCACAGATGGGAAGTGGTCCCATCGCCCCCTTCCTGAAGAACTCCACATCGCTCGGGAAAACTGCACACTCAAGCAGAGCTCCGACGGTTCAATTTGGATCAACTTCCTCACAAAACCTTGGTACAACCAGCTATCAACCACTCTACAGTCGGAAATAGAGCAAATCCCCCTCATTCGCAGCATTCGCTACACTCCCGAGAAAATCGAACCAACGACCACGATAACCAACTTCCAGGAGAAGATTCCCGAGCCCGGAAACGCATACGTGTCATGGAGCGGCCTAGATTCCTGGGGGCAAACACCAAACAGCTTCCTGGAATATTCGACCCGAGTCAATGCGGGTAGCTGGTCCCCATTTAGCAACGACACCGACATCCTAATAACCAGCCTGAAGGCCGGAGAATACACCTTTGACGTGCGAGCTAGAGACTTCGACGGCAACGTTCAATCTAATCCTTCCAGTATCATCTTTTCGGTTACGGCCCCCATTTGGAAACGCCCATGGTTCCAAGCGCTCGTCCTAGCGACCCTCATTTTCATAACCTATCTCATCACCCACATCATCCGCTTGAGGATTCGCCACATCAGAGAAATCGAAGAAATAAAAATCAATTTCTTCACAAACATATCCCATGAGCTGCGAACGCCGCTCACTGTCATCTCCGGCCCTCTTGAAAGCGCGCTTGAATCCGTCAATGAAGGAAAGGTGAAGGAGCAAATTTCTCTCGCTCTCAAAGGAGCCAGAAAGACGATGCACCTAGTCGATCAACTTCTGGATTTTAGAAAGTATGAAAGCGCGCATTGGCCAAGCCGCCTCGTCCAAGGCGACATAAGTGAATATATCCGCGAGGCAGTCCTACTCCACAAACCCTTAGCGATTCGAAAAGGCCAAAGCCTGAGCTTTCACTCAGACATAAGCATCGAGACCTCCCAATACGACGAGGAGAAGCTTCCAAAAATCATAGACAACCTGGTTTCCAACGCATCCAAGTACACCCCAGACGGAGGAACGATCACTGTCACCGTACGAGAGGACTTACTTCCAGAACACATCAGTATTCAAGTTAAAGATACAGGCCAAGGAGTCCCAATCTCGGAGCAAGAGAGCATTTTCGAACCCTTCAACCGATCCTCTAGCAAGAATAGGCTCCGTGAAAAAGGGACGGGACTCGGACTTCCACTCACCCGCTCACTCGTCCACTCCCTGAATGGAAAGATAGAACTAGTAAGCCCAGTTCAAGATGGCCGCGGCACACTTTTTACCGTTCATCTACCTATCCTTTTCGTAGAGGCGGAAGCCGGGGAAAATTCGAAGCTCGATAGCTCAAACGAGATAACCGACAAAAAACGGATTCTAATTGTGGAGGATGATCTAGACATCCGGAGCTTTCTACGAATCGAGCTCTCTGACGACTACCAGGTAATCGAAGCCATCGATGGGAAACAGGCGTTCGATCTCGCTCAAAAAGAAGTCCCAGATCTTGTCATCACCGACGTAATGATGCCGCAGATGGATGGACGCGAACTCTGTACAAAACTCAAATCCGATGAGGCGACGAACCATATACCAGTTATCATGCTTACCGCTCTCACATCAGACACAGCAAAGATACGCGGGCTGGAAGCATCGGCCGATGACTACATTACGAAGCCTATCAAGCCCGCATATCTAAGACTTAAGGTTCAGAACCGTTTTGCCACCAGAGAACGTCACATCAAACGCTACCGGAAAGAGTTTCTCAAACCGGAAGCTCCCATCAAGCGTCCTGGCAACAAGGGGCAGAGCGAGGAATTCGTAGAAAAAGCGATCACTCTCATCGGGGAACACCTAGCTGATCCCGAGTTCGATGTACAAAAGCTCTCAGACTCTCTAGCAATGAGTCGATTCACACTCTACCGAAAGCTCAAGGCCATGACCGGAGAAACGCCCAATGTAATGATTCAGAAACTACGAATGAAGCGGGCTGCGGAGTTACTCCTCGAAGACAAAAACACGATCTCAGAAGTAGTGGATCTAGTGGGGTTCCGAGAGCTCAGCTACTTCAGTAGCAGCTTCAAAAAGCACTACCACTGCAAGCCCTCCGAATACAAAACCATGTACGAACAGGAGAGAGACAAGGCTCAGGTTCCTTAAATCGCCGACTTCAGATTCTTTTCCAAAACGCTCGTAAGCGCTGCGAGCTTTATGGGCTTTGTCAAATACCCATCGAATCCCGCCCGACGAATCCGGCTTTCATCGGTCTTCATTGCGTAAGCAGTCTGCGCTATGACCTTAACATCAGGATCTATGGAGCGAATCCGCTTTAGCGTTTCGAACCCATCGATACCGGGCATCTTGATATCGAGTAGAATCAAGTCGAAGCCAGAGTCTTCCTCGAATAGATTGAGCCCCTCAAGCCCACTCTCAGCCCAGACCGATTCGATACCAAGCTTGCGCAAACAAACCTGAAGAAACTCATAGTTCACAGGTTCGTCTTCAATCACTAAGACTCTTCTTGTAAGATCAAATGCATTACGATTTTCAGACCGTTTCTTCTTAATCTTTCGATCAGCTAAACGAAGTGGCAGACTCAAAACAAAAACAGACCCCACTCCAACCTCGGATTGGACCTCCAACTGTCCATTCATTAAACCGGCCAGTTTCTTACTTATCGCCAACCCAAGTCCAACGCCACGCTTTGCAGCGTCATTGTCGACTTGCCTCTTAACAAACTGCTTAAAAATCAACTCCGTATCCTCTTTTGGAATACCGGGACCAGTGTCTTCGACGAAAAAGCGTATTGTGCTCATTTCCCTATACACACCCAGCTTGATGTAGCCGTCTTTGGTGAATTTCAGGGCATTGGTGAGAAGGTTGTCCAGGATTTGCTTGATCCGCGAACGATCGCCAACAACCCACAGATCCTCTTCTTCTAACCGATTCTCTAGCGCCCACTCGATTTCAGAACCTCCCTCAATCAAAGAGAAACCTGAAAACACATTTTCAATGAACTCATTCAAGGGAAACGAAATCGGTTCAATCGTCATTTGTTCCGCGGCAATCATAGAGAAATCCATGATATCGTCGATCAAGGTAAGAAGTGAGTCGGAATTCTCACCCACAATTTCCGCGTACCTTTGTCTTTCTTCCTGATCGAGTTCAAACTCGTTAATCATGACACTGAAACCAGTGATCGCGTTAAGAGGAGTTCTGATCTCATGCGAGAGATTGGTTAGAAACTGAGATTTCAATCGATCCGACTCCTCCGCCTTATCCTTGGCATCGACCAACTCCTTCGTTCGTTCCTCGACCTTTATCTCCAGTTGCTCGCGGTGGTGCTCAAGCTGTTCCTGGTATTCGACAAGTTCTTTCGTTTTCTCCTCAACCAAGCCAGACAGCCTAAGCCTATCGAGCTTTAAGCGTCGCTCACGCCCTCGAATGTAGAGATAAACGAGCACAGTAACCCCAGCTAGCAGAGCCGAATAAAACCAATAACTCATCCAAAATGGCTGGGCGATAACTACAGCGAGTTTCGCCCCTTGCTCATTCCAGACACCGTCATTGTTAGAGGCTTTCACCCTGAACAGATAAGAACCCGGGTCTAGATTCGTGTAAACCGCACGACGGTGAGACGCATTCGTATAGATCCAATTCTCATCAAAACCGACAAGCTTGTACGCGAACTGGTTTTGCTGAGGGGACGTCATGCTAATCCCTGTAAACTCAAACCTCAAGTGGTTCTGATCCCAGTTTAGTTCCAATTCCTCCAGCGAGCTAGGCTGTACGTTGATTAACGCATTTTTCGATCTATGGCTCAACTCTTCTCCAAAAAGGAAGATCCTATTGATGTAGGCAAATGGCAGGTTTGGGTTTGTGGACAGTCTTTCAGGAAAGAAACTGCTAAACCCCGTCGTCCCTCCGAAGTATAGCCTACCATCCGTAGCGGAACAAAACGAGTTAAGGACAAATTGGTTCCCCTGTAGACCATCTTCCTTATAAAACACATGACTTTCCCTGGTATTCGGATCTAATCGACAAAGTCCATCCTCAGTACTTACCCAAACCTCGTCTGGATTCACAATGTGGATACTTCTTACCCTCGAGTTAGGAAATACATCTCCTTTGCTGTAGTGAGCCAAAATATCACCCGATTCGCTTACTTTATAAAGTCCATCATTGAAGGCTCCAACATAGTAAGAGCCGGAGTACAGGTCGTACTCTCCAGCAGAGAAATCGACTATTTCATTAAACTTCTCAGTACTTTGAGTTTCCTCGCGCCACCTGTAGGTGCCGTCCTGCCCCGTGAAAAGAATCTCCCCCTCCCTTGGGATTGAGAGATTAGTGTTCCGAGGAACACCCACATCCAACGTCCTTTCAATTTCTCGAATAGATTTACCGTATTGATCTATGCAATACAAACCATCACCAAGAGAGGATATCCAGATTCTATCTTTCGAATCAATTTCGAGATCCCAGAGGCCAACCTTCTGCCATTTCCTGAAACGTTCCATGCTTTCCTCATCAAAACGATACACACCATCTTCATTTTTCAGGACAAACAGACCACTATCCCAAGTCGCGACCCATACACGTTGATCACTGCTCTTTGCCATCTGCCGTATCACCCCAGAACCAAAATCCAATTCCAAGTGCCTGATCCGTCCATTTTCTGGCTCAAACAAATAGATGCCACCTCCATCAGTCCCGACGAGAACGTTTTGATCCTCGTCCTCGAGGAAGCAATTCACGACCTCATTCAACAAAGAGCCAGTTCCACTCGGCGAGGTTCGTCCGACTGATCTGAAATTCAAAGAATGCGGGTTGTAGTAGTCGATACCCGACCGAGAGTGCCCAATCCAAATAATCCCTTCGTAGTCGACATTCACTGACACAACACCATCAGATGTAAGACCATTTCCCGTACCATCCGAAAAGGACTGGTAGGTCACCTCTCCCGTTTCTAGACTCAAAAAATTCAATCCCCCCTGATCGACAAGTATCATCAGAGTCCCTGGCTCGTATTCCACAACGTCTCTAACATTCCTTCCCGATATCCCTCTCCCATCGATCCCTTGCGGAAACTCAATTGCCTCCATTTTTTCCGGAAAGAACTCCCAAAGGCCATCTCCTATCGAGTGTACCCAAAACCTCCCCGACATATCTTCGTAGATCTTCCGGTAGGTGGTTCTGCGCTTTGGAAAGACCTCGTGCCCCTCATAGATTCCCGTTTTTAGATTCAACTTCCACACTCGAGAACGCGAACCAACGACCCACATATAGTCATCCCCAATTGGAGCCGCATAACAGAGATGTTCATTCTGTAGCTCATCTTGCTCAAGTACCAAGGGTACAAACCTATCGTTCTCCTCATCATATCGATTAACGGAATTTTGGGCGACTACCCACACCGTTCCGTCGTCCGTCTCCAAAACTTGCTCTAATGAACTGCTTCCTAAACTGAGCGAATTTAGGCCTTCATGCTTGTATCCAACAAACGAATCGTCCTCCCGATTGTAGCGATTCAATCCCTCTGTCGTCGCGATCCAAAGCCTACGCTTAGAGTCTTCGAAGATTTTCTGAAAGACCCTGCCCTCCAGTCCGTTCTCTCCAAACAGGTAACGTTTGAATTCGTATCCATCATAACGAAGCACCCCCATACCATTTTGACCTATCCACAAGTATCCATAGCTATCCCTCTCAATCGTTCGCACTCCCCGCATTCCCAAATCCGTCTCTAGGTGGGAGAACTGAAGACTACCCATGACTGACGTTTGAAGAAACGCTAAGAGTAAGCCAAAGAGGATGGTCGATCTGGTCATACGAGGTGGGGGTATTGGATTCAGTGCTATCTATTCAGTTTTCATGTAGCCAACTTCGCTCCAACGGAGCCTCTGCCTTTTGCTTTTCCGACTGAATCTTATCTACAAACAAAGCCATTAAGTTGCGTTGTTCAACAAAGGCCAACTCTATGTATCGATTTGCAGGCATCCCAGACACATCTGTAATAACGCGCTTAAACATAGATACCACATCCTCTTTCTTTTTTTTCGCCTTCAGTTCAACTCTGAGAGCATCGACCAGCTCGTCACCCTTTCTTAGGTACAAATCGAGTAAAATCAACCGAGCCCCCCAGGAAGAGTTAAAACGGACTCCATCCCACACGGGATTCGCGTCCTCGCTTGGCGGATTTCCTTTAGGCTCCCGCAGTTCGGACTCTTCCCAATTCAAAAGGTCAAGCCCGACCCCGAGCTGGTTCCTGTAGGAACGAAAAACGGAACGAGTCACGATGTCGTTGTAAACTCGCTCATGCCCGTAACGGTTTACAGATACGATATCGTTCAAGAAGGACGCCAACACCGCGTCGAACCACTTACGGTTTTTCACCTTGAAACTACGAAGTGACATCTCTTGGCGGAGCAAACTGGCGAAGCCCAACTCGAACCGCTCGTGCCTTTTCGATACCCAACTATAAGGATCATACAAATGACGCAGGTTCTTGATGTAGGAGCGACGCAGGTAGTCTACCTGATCGTCAGGGAGAGCACGCGAGTCTAAAATGATTGGATACGATAAGCGAACATCGTTGAAATAGTCTGTCCTCATGTTTCCTGGCAAGCCGCCTGATTCGTGAAACCCCTTTTGAGTATCCAAATCGAGACCTTGATACTTGTGGACCTCGTAGTCCCATCTCTTTATGTCCACCTCCCAATGCGTCTTCACTCTTCGATGCCATTCCCCGTCCTCCTCATCGAAACGGATGTGCTCGGCGTACTTGTTGTCAGGCTCGCCTTCTCGATTTAGAGTGTCGCGATCCCAAACGATAAGTTCATCGACATGAAAAAACGGTTTGTTACGGAGTCGATTGTAGATCGTGACCTCTTTGTTGAGCTTTTTCATCACATCGACCTTGAAGCCTTTGATTCCAAAACTTGCCGCTAGATCGATGAGTTGCTTCGCATGCTCCTCGCCATCCTTCAAATGGAAGGCGATCGTCTTAGACTCATAGGCAAGAAGCATATCATGAAATCCACCCAAAATTTGAGGCATTTGATAGTGGAAGTCGGATACAACTGTATTTGACTTGGTGTACTCCTCACCAGTCATCCCATCGATGACCTTGATGTCTCCCCCATACTTCGTGAAACCATCAAGCATGACGAAAAACTCTACATCATGCCCTTCCTCATACGGCGAACGTTGTCCCTGTAGTGTTGTTACAGATACGAGTAGAAAATAGACTATTGCTTTTGAGTAGGTGTAAAAGCTCATAACAATCCCCGTTTTTCAAAAAAAAGGATCGAAGAGTCGGCCAGAACCCGGGACCCGCCATCGTCCAGCCAACTCTCCGAAAATTGAACTACCAGAAGACGATATAGAGTCCGATCGTTGCGAAAACGACGCACCAACCGAGGATGGCGGCTATTTTCGAACTTTCCAGCGAGATCGCCGCCTGGTTAGGAAGTTTAAAATTCTCCTTCAACGGATTCATCAGAGTCAGGACTCCAAGAACCAAGAACACGCTGAAGATGGTGATCGCCATACGATCGAGGAACGCGACATCAGAGGCGAAGAAGAAGAGAGCTCCATAAACAACAGGGCTCGTGATCAAACCAGCGACACCACAATTTCGAGGGGCCTTCTTCACCGCAAAAGCGAAAACGAAGATACCGAGAATACCGGGCGATATGAATCCTTGGAACTCCTGGATAAACTTAAAGATTCCTCCAAAATTCGGATCGGTTAGAACAGTGGTCAACGCGCAGCCGATTGAAACGAAAACCGCCACGCATACGCGACCGACAGTAACAAGCTTCTGATCAGTCGCATCCTTATCAAAGTATTTGCGGTAGATATCCATCGAGAAGATGGTCGACGCCGCGTTCAACATCGATGCGAGCGAACTGATCACTGCTCCAGTAATCGCAAGGAGCACAAATCCCAACAGGCCGCTCCCCTCGGGAAGAAGCCTCTTGAGCAAGAGCCCAAAAGCGCTGTCGTACTTGTAGAGCAACAGCGTTTCTTTGCTTGTGGACGAACCTGCGGCCTCGGCTAAAGACTCGACCTTCGCATTGTATGCAGCGATCTCAGCCGCCTTCTCAGGTTGTGCCGTTTCGAAGGCGCGATCGTACTTGAAAAGCGTATACGTTCCAGAAGCAGCCGGATCGTCCTTCAGTTCCTCGTAGAGTACCCACGCTTCCTGGATCTTGCTATCATCCGCAGCAATTTCCTTCATATCGCCACTGAACAGGTTGAAGGCGATGATGCCCGGGAAAACGATCACAAACGGGACGATCAGCTTCAGAGCCGCCGCAAACACGATTCCCTTCTGCCCTTCGGCAAGCGACTTAGATCCCAAAGTACGTTGCGTAATGTATTGGTTCAAACCCCAGTAGAAAAAGTTAGGTATCCACAAACCAACCACCAGTGCCGTCCATGGAATGTTTTCATCGGTCCGAGGCAGCACCATGTGCAGCTTGTCGCTGTTGATCGCGAAGAACTTCTCCGAACCAGAGGAAGCGTCCGTCAACCCTGCTGCCGCAATATCGGCCGTATACGCCAGTTCCGAAATAGGCGTTTGTCCGAGCATAGTGAAAGCGAGGTAGGTGATAACGCCTCCGCCCACAATCAACGCGGAGCCCCAAACGAGGTCAGTCCAAGCACAGGCTTTCAGGCCGCCCACGGCCACGTAAACAGCAGCAAGCAAGGCAATGATCACTCCCGCAAAAAGTAGGTCCAAACTCGGGTAGAGCGTGGTGATCAACAACGCTCCTGAGTATATCACCGCCGATATGTTCACGACAACAAGAGTCACCATAGTGATCAACGCCATGACGAAGCGGGCGAAGGAGCTGTACCGGTATTCCAAGAACTCCGGCACGGTATAGATTCCGGTGCTAAGAAACTTCGGCAAGAAGACGAACGCTACGACAACCAAGGTGATCGCCGCCATCCACTCATAGCTCGCAATCGCCATGCCGAGATAGTCTGAGGCAGAACCGGACATGCCAACGAACTGCTCCGTGGAAATATTGGCAGCGATTAAGGAAAACCCGATCAACCACCAAGGCAGCCCCCTGCCGGCCAAAAAGTAGCCTTCGCTTCCGCTGGAAGACTTTCCTTTGTAGATGCCAAATCCGATCACGAGGATCAGACCCAACACGAGTATCAAAATATCAATCGTTGACATGATTTCGAAGAATAGCGGTCCCACTGTGGGATCCGCTGAAAGGGGTTGTTCAATGGAGTAGCAATCGGAGTCAGCCCGATTCCCAACCCTACCGAATTAAGGGCTCTAGACGGTAGAAAAGATGTTGCACGGATTTGCGCTGATGTGCCTCGAGCCCCTTGCAACGTCGCGCCCCCATTACATTGGCCTCGAACGCTTCACTAAGGGAAAACCATCATGTTTTGTTCTCGCCGAGTCGATTATTTGTTCCATCCTATCCAAAATCTCCGGATTCGCCTTTGCTACATCGCTTTCCTCTTCCGGATCTTCTTTGAGATTATAGAGCTCCGTTCGCTTCCCGACAAAACGAACCGCTTTCCAATCACCCATTCGCAACGCCTGCAAAGGCCCTTGCTTCTCGTTGAATTCCCAATAACGGAATTCCCGATTCCGCTGACGTTCCACATTTCCAGTAAGCGTCGGAGCTAAGGAAATTCCGGTTACTGCCGGATCGCTCGGAACCACTCCCGCCAGCTCGCACACGGTCGGCAAGAAGTCTTCGAAAGCGGACACCAGGGGCGTGGCCGTGCCTGCCTTCACCACTCCAGGCCATCGAGCCACCATCGGCACGCGTATGCCGCCCTCGTAAAGATCGCGCTTGCCGCCCCGGTAGCGCCCGTTGCTATTGAAGAAACGATCCCGCTTCTCGTATTCCGGCCCATTGTCGCTGGTGAAGAGCACGATGGTGTCCTCGTCGAGCCCCATTTCCTCCAGACAATCGAGCAGCGCTCCGATATCCCGATCCATGCGTGAAACCATTCCAGCGTAGGTCACATTCCCCTCGAGATCGTGCACATAGTGCTTCCCTTGGGGCATCGGCCGCTCTGGCCAACCGAGCCCCAGGTAAGGAGCTTTCGAGTCGTCAGGCACCGTGAGTTCGTAATGCGGAGCCGTATAGGCCAGATAGAGAAAGAATGGGCTCTGGTCATTTTCCGCCTCCCTGACAAAGCCCAGGGCTTCCTTGGTGAAAAGATCCTGCAGGTACTTGCCGGACTTCGTCTGCACGTCGTTTCCTTCAAGCGGTTCGGTCTGCTCTCCGCGCCATGGCTCTGGCCAATAGTAGTGATGAGCTTCTTTATGCGTCCGGTAGCCATAGAAAAAGTCGAACCCTTGTCGTGTCGGCAAGCCCTCTTCGCTCCCCTCCGCAAGGCCCCACTTACCCACGACCCCAGTACGGTAGCCCGCTCGCTTCAGCTCCTCGGCCACAGTCACGTCAGAGTCCGTTAGGTCAATCGCCTCACCCGTCGCAGTCCAACGCGGGTTCCCCCGCACCGTCGCCACCCCTATGTGCTTGCCCGTCATCAAACTGCAACGCGACGGCATACACACAGTGGAGCCCGCGTAGTGATCCGAAAAGACCATGCCCTCTTTCGCTAAACGATCTAAGTTCGGCGTCTTAATATGGGCCTGCCCATTGAAGCCGACATCCCCATAACCCAGATCGTCGGCCATGATGAGAATGATGTTTGGCTGGTTTTCTCTAAGCTTCCGAGACGCCTTAGCGTCATCATCAACCAAAGCAGCTGATAGCGAATTAACAAGTGCTCCGATCAGCAAACACGGCAGGATCAACCAACCAGAAAATCCGAATCGTTTGAATGGGTACAAATTCATTCCTAGAGGTTAGCACCACTTTCACATCTCAACCTAGGACTCTTGCTCCTAAAACTTGTATTCACACTTCAAATGCCCTGAATTCAACCTCTCTTCGAGCCCAATCCAATAGTTTGCTGCAATTCTACATGCCTTTGCGTCAAAACGGATAACGCCCTCAATCATGTTCCGATAAGATAGGTGGTATGCATTGGGCCATATACCTCAAACAGACTCTATTCTACGTTCTCGCCACAATCTCGATCATCACCGCAGGGACGTCGAGGGAGACCATCAATCTCAACGATGAGTGGAGCTTCCACCTCGGAGACCTCGATGGCGCCCAAGCACCTTCCTTTACCGACGACGACTGGCGTGTTCTTTCCGTCCCCCATGACTGGGCCTTCGAAGCCGCATTCCGGCCAAACGCCGCACAAACAGATCGCGGCGGGTACAAGCCCGGAGGCATCGGCTGGTACCGACGCGAAATCGAAATGCCCGAGTCTTGGAAAGGCAAAGCCATCCGCATCCAATTCGATGGTATCTATATGGACAGCCAAGTCTGGCTAAACGGGGAAAAACTCGGCGGCATGCCCTACGGCTACCTCTCCTTCGGCTTCGACATCGCCTCCAAACTCAAGCCCGGGAAAAACACCCTCGCCATCCGCGTCGACAACTCCAAGGAGCCGAGCGCTCGCTGGTACCACGGCTGCGGCATCTACGCTCCAGTCAATCTCGTCGTCACCGAGCCAGAACGCATCGCCCACGACGGCATCTACATCACGACGCCAGAGATCACCGACGAAGAGGCCTCCGTCCAAATCGAAACCGAAATCGACGCTCCCAAAACTAAGGGCCTCACCCTCGTCACCCGAATTATCTCCCCTGAAGGTAAGGAAGTCGCCCAAGCAAAAACGCGTCTCGACTCCGCTACTACAACCCAAACGATCCGTGTCCCCTCTCCACAACGATGGGACGTCGATTCCCCTTCCCTATACACTTGCGTTAGCCAAATCGTGAAAGGCGGCAAAGTCCGCGACACCGT
This sequence comes from Pelagicoccus mobilis, assembly GCF_016595505.1. Classification (GTDB taxonomy): domain Bacteria; phylum Verrucomicrobiota; class Verrucomicrobiia; order Opitutales; family Opitutaceae; genus Pelagicoccus; species Pelagicoccus mobilis. Next base: position 187,107 of record NZ_JAENIL010000004.1, read on the forward strand.
CGAAACCCGCTTCGGCATACGCCAGATCGCATGGGAAACCGAAACCGGATTCTGGCTCAACGGACGCAACCTCAAGCTCAAAGGCGTCGCCGACCATCTCGAATGCGGCCCCGTCGGAGCGGCTTCACCCGAGGCAATCATTCGCTGGAAACTCGAACTCCTCAAGTCGATGGGCGTAAACGCCGTGCGTACCGCCCACAACCCACAAGTCCCGGCGTTCTACGATATTTGCGATGAAATCGGCATGCTGGTCATGGACGAGATTTTCGACGGCTGGCGCAAAAAGGCAGACCAAGACTACGGCGCCCGATTCTTCGACCAACATTGGGAAGCCGACCTAAGGACCTGGCTCAAACGCGACCGCAACCACCCTTCCATCATCATCTACAGTGTAGGCAATGAAACCCGCGGGGAAGTCGGAGCTGATATTGTCAAAGTCTGCCACGAAGTCGATCCCACCCGCCCGGTCACTTCTGGTCACGCCGCACCTGACGTGATGGATGTTCACGGCGTCAACGGCGGCTCGGAACGCCAACGTTTTTATAAAAAATTGGAGCTCCACCACCCCTTTATCGCCACCGAAGCCCCACACACCTGGCAAGTGAGGGGATACTACCGCAGCCGTACCTGGTGGCGTGATGGCTACCCCAACAAAAAACAAGATCCCTTCCCCCTGCCCGACCTCACGGAAAAGGAAATCTTCACTTACGACTGGGCACCCGCCTCCGAGAAAACCTCATCCAAACAGGTATTCAATTCCTCATACGACAACGCCATGGTCCGTATCTCAGCCCGCAAGAACTGGGAACTCATGCGCGACCTTCCCTGGTACTCCGGCCATTTCCGTTGGACTGGATTCGACTACCTCGGCGAAGCTGGATACGTCCACGGCGGATGGCCCTTCCGCGCTTTCATGGGTGGAGCGCTCGACCTAGCAGGATTCAAAAAAGACCTCTTCTATTTCTACCAAAGCCAATGGACCAACAAGCCCATGGTCCACCTCCTGCCCCATTGGACACACCCGAAAATGGAGCACGGCACCCTCATCCCGGTCTGGGCCTATTCCAACGCCGACGAAGTCGAACTGTTTCTAAACGGGCGCTCTCTCGGCAAGAACAAGCCGGGCACTCAAGCCTTGGAAATGCAATGCGAGTGGTTCGTCCCATGGGAACCCGGCACCCTAGAAGCCGTTGCATACAAGGACGGCGTTGAAGTCGCCCGCGCCAAGCACGTCACCGCCGAAACTCCGGCACGTATCACTGGATTCAAAAAATCGATACAAGCAACAAACGGAGAACCAGAGGTTGCTGTCGTAACCGTCAAGCAACAAGACAAGAATAGAAACTTCTACCCTTATGGCGAAAACCGTATCGCCTTCCACCTCGAAGGCCCCGCCAAAATCCTCTCCCTTGAAAACGGAAACCCTGTCGATACCGAGCCCAACTTCGGACAAAGCTCACGCCGAGCTTTCTTCGGAGCCCTTCGCGCCTTTGTCCAACCCACCCAAGAGAAGGGAGACATCGTCTTGCGGGCTGGAGCGATCTTAGGTGAGCGACGCCAACTTACCTCCGATCTTGTATCCATCAACGTCAGGACCGTCGCTATTCGCGGAGCCAAAAGCGAAAACAAGCTACGTATCCACTACACAACCGATGGCTCGACGCCCACCACCGAAAGTCCACGCTACAAAAAGCCATTCCCCGTCTCACTCGGTACAACCGTCAAAGCGCTTGTTCTAAACAAGGGGGAAACGCTCTTCACCCTTGAAGAAACATTTGCCGAGAACCTCGGGCTGCACTGGTACGCCCCCGGTGAAAAGACCACCGTCGACGCCTCAGGCCTCCAAGCCGAAGACGCCAAGCTCTCACAAAACTGCAAAAGCGATATGGTGGTATCCGGCCACTACGGTACCGGTTACGCCATCGTCCCCCCAGGAGACTCCGTCCAGTTCTATCAGGAGAACGACGGTAGCAACGGCCAATACGCCCTACGCATCCGCTACCAATCAAGTAGAGAGACCAGTATTGAGCTAAAAGTGAATGACTACGATGTACAAACACTTGAGGCCAAGAACACGAAAGCGAAGTGGAAGCAAATCACTTCGACTGGACGGATTCTCAACGGTGGAAACCATATCCAGATCAAGAATACAGGAGAAACCGACATTCTCCTCGACGAGCTAGAAGTCAGCAGCAACTTCTAAGTTTACATTCACAATGTCTAGTGTGGGATCAGCGAACTATCTCACACTTTCCTGTGGTTTGAAATCAAGTGGGAAGCGGCCTTGTGCCGCGATTTGGAGCGAAATATTCGCGACACAAGGTCGCTTCCCACAAAATATCTATGTGTAACGAACTTAGTTGGCACTAAATTAGAGCTTCTATCTTTCCGACGATTTACCGACCTTAAACAATTGTTCATTCGTCTTCGGAGACAAAGTTGGTTCTCCTTCCAAGTACCCTAGTTCGACGAGGAAACGATCGGCTTCAATCAATGTAAGATCCTTCCATGGCTGCCTGTTAAAAAACGCATGATCTTTGCCAGGAGCCATCCACAGCTCCAGGCCATCATATTGGAGCGACTCCAATTTCTGCTCAACCTCAGCCCACCCTTTTAACCACTTGTCTTTTGTCCCAAAAAATACAACGGCTGGCGGAAAATTCTCTTTGAGATGCTTTAGGATATGGACTTCGGGATCCCGAGAATCGACCGCCCCGAATGCAGGATTGAACAAGACGTACGCTGCTACCGATGTATCGTAGGCATCCGAATCATTAGGGTCGTTCAATCCCGGATTATTAGTCGCTAGCATACAGATATGTCCACCAGCAGATCCTCCTCCCGCGATGATTTTTTCGGGGTCAATTCCTAACTGGTTTCCGTTTTCCTTCATCCACCGGATCGCGCTCTTTGCATCCACAATACAGACACGCTTCCGAGATACCCCTTCAACTTGATCCTTCTGCTTTCCAGCAAGGGTATAGCTCGCAGTCGCCGCTACTAGACCGCGACTGGCAAAATATGCGGATTGGTAACGAAAGGCCTTCAATGACCCCTTTCCCCAGCCACCGCCGTGAAAGAGAATCATAGCGGGTCTCTTGTCCGAAGGTTCCCAGTCTTCCGGAAAATAGATCTCCACATCCAACGTCACGCCGTTCGCCTCCTTGTATGTATAAGCCTTCCCCGGTGCGGGATCGGCGGCTTGATTGGCACAAACTGAAAAACTCGAAATCAGGAGAAATGAGAGTAAGGCAACGATAAATCTCTTTGACGTCATAATGGATGAAATGAGTGTGTCTAAAAATGGAAACAAGTTTCAAAAGTGATTTTGGAATCCCAAAAGCAAAAAACACCGCCAACCTCTTCAGAAAGTTGACGGTGTTCGAATTTGATAACTGAGCTTCGGCCTTATCGGCCTAGCGACCAGTTCTTAAAAATCAGTCTGAATGGAGAAGACGAATTCTCGAGGAGCGAACACAACAGTGGATTCGTAATGCCCATCGTAGATCATGTTAATGGGTGACCACTCAACCTCGTCACGGAAGGCGTTTCGCACATTGACTTGGAAGCGGTAGTTACGCTGACCGATCTTCGTTTTGTAACTCGCATTCAGATCCGTAGAGAAATTATCACTACCATAGACATTGTTTCCATCTAAATCCTGAGTAATCACTGGCTTGTCGACGTATCGCAGTCCACCGCCAATGGTTAATCCCTTCAGGTTTCCATCGTTGAAGCGGTAAGTCGTAAAGAGGTTCGCCTTGTTACGACGCAACCCGATCACACGGTCTGACTCGCGGAGCACTTCGTTGAGACGGCTTTGAAAACCATCGATTTCATCCTGGAGAGTGCTTCCACCGTCGTTGGTTTCTACCGTATCAAGATAGCTGAGACCGTCCGGATCATTAGGATCAACCCGATCGAAGGAATTCCAGAAAGGAAGAGCGGTATCGTTTGCCCACTTCTGGATGCGCGGCGCTACGTTGTTTACTTCGCGATCCGTCCAAGAGTAGTTCAAGCGTACATTCCAGTTGTCAGTTAGACGCCCAGTCAGGTTGACCTCATAGCCTTCCGTTTCTGAATCGACAGTCAATCCGGTTCCTTGCACTCGATAGGAATCGCCCTCCGCTGCAGTGATCAGGCCATGATCAACAAGAGCGTCCACAATGCGATCCTGACGCATCGATACCCAGCTTTGTACACTTTCCAGTTCGGTCTCATTGGTCTGTGCCGCCTCGAAAGCAGAAGCAGACAGATAGAGGCGGTTATCGAGAAACGAAGCTCTGAATCCAAAGTCATTCCCCTTGCCCTTAGTAGTGTCATTAAACGCGCCATCTGGCACGTAACGTATTGCTAACGTGGGGACACCTATACTTTCGGAATCATTGTAGAAAACCGAGAAATTAGGAGTGAAGTGATAGACGCCTCCAATCAGAGAAGTATCACCTGAATAGGAAGTGAATGAAGCGCTTTCTGTATCTCGCACGACTCCTAGCTCTGTCTTCTTGCTCCCATGAAAGGTGAAGTCGACATCGTCTTTTCGGGTTCCGTACGTTGTGACAAAGCGGCCATCCAACCAGTAGTTTTGCATAGCGAACATGTGCGAATCATTGGAACGAACATAGTCGTCGCGGCGTTGGAAGGTACGGAACTCGGTAGTCAAGCTCGCCCCATCATCCAATGTAACGTTTACTGGAGCCCAATCCGCAACGATGTAGTCAAGCGGATTGTTCAGATCAGTGACATAGTGGCGACGATAGAATCGATTTCGCCCATCGGTGATGTTCGCATCGCCAGGTCTGGGCAAAACGCCGTCAATCAAAGCCATCTCCCGCTGCTGGTCCAGCTCGCGAGTGTACTCGTTTTCCTCGTACAAAAAACCAAAACGGTGCCGCCCAAGAATATTTCCCATCTTCTCAGAATTTAGTTTTTCCCGCAGATCTAGCTCGTAGGAAGCTGTAATACGGCCCGCATCATAGAGCTCTGGCGTTTCGGTTTGTTGATAGTTCGTCTCGAAATACGGAAGTCCCGCATACTCGTTAACAACGGGATTGTTGCGATCTGGCAGGTTGTCGGTCGCGCTGGCGGAGGGCAACCAGAGATTCGGATCGCCTTCGAGGTTCGAAACGAAATTTGAGCGAACCATCCAATCGACATCGTTGCGAGTTGCGGATAGCTCGACATGGAAGTCCTCTGTAATCTCCTGCTGGATACTGATGAACTTGTTCTCGATCTTATTGTCACGAAAAGCGCCTGGGCCGAGTACATTGACGGCAAATATGCCATCCGGCTCCGTTACAACACTTCGTCCTCCATTAAAAAAGGTAAGAGTGCTACCATCGGGAAGCGCGCCAACTTCCTTTGGCCACTCAGCACGAACCATCCCGCGATAGTTTGCCACAGAGTTACTCTGCTCGTTCAAAACCCAGTAGGCATCCCCTTTGGAGTTATTGGTACCTATCAATTGCTTGAGATACTGATGCTCATCAGAATCGAGATCCGGATTGAATGTACCATTCTTTCGAAGGCCCCAACCGCCAGCCAAGAGAGGCGCTCCAGCATCCTGCCATTTCTCGGCGCGATTGAAAAAAGTGAGCGGTCGAGCCTTCTCCGACTTTTGCTCGTAGTTTTCGTACTCAAGCGAAAGAGTCGTCTTCTCAAACGGCTTATAAGTGAGAGCTACGGAATAGGCGTCGCGATCATCGAAGGTGTAGGTTCTCCACCCTTCTTCTTCATGATGAAGCGCGTTGAGCCTGACCGCTAGCTTGTCCTCAAGGACGACATGATTGTAGTCGAATTCGACCCGGTTCTTGATCTCTGTACCGCGGCTGAGCTTTATGGAGCCGGAGTTCTTGTTGACCTGCGCCTTTTTGGTCGAGGCGTTGATGATGCCGCCCGGAGACCCGAATCCGAAAAGAATAGCGTTCGGGCCACGCGATTCGTCAAGACGTTCAATGTTGTAGGAATCGGAAGCGTGATTGTAATCGAAATAGTTTCGAGCTCGAGTCGCGGAAAGACCGCGAATGCGGAAGTTGAATCCCGATGAAGCTTGCACAGAAAGATTTCCAAGACCGTGTCGGGTGTCTTCCGTCGATTCGATCAGGTTGTTTGAATACACGGCAACATCAGCGAGATCGGTGACGCCGAGATCATCCATGAACTCCTTGGTGAAGACATCGACCACTGAGGAAACGTCCTTCAGCGAAGTATTGAGTCGCGAACCAGCGAGCGTATTGGCGGCACGGTAACCGCTGTCTTTTGAACCGTCCACCTGGAAGGGGCTAAGCTCGAAGATGTCTTCCTCTTCCGCATCAGTCGTATCGCTCTGCGACCAAACCATACTTGGAGCAGTTAGCAGCAGTAGGGCTAAACCAATCGGCTGCGAAGTTTTTAGGAGGGGCTTCTTTTTCATCATAGAGGTCAATGGGGTCATCAAGTTTGCATGAGAGCAGTTGTCAGCGTCCATCCGCCTAACGGTTTCCTCGTTGTGCGTTTCATGGGGTACTCGGCATGCACTGCTCAGTTTTCTGTATCCTCCTTACTCTAATCCAATGGCCTCAATTCGGGTTATGAATTTCGAAGCAATAACTTGATTCGGTGAAGCAAGCGCGCAAAGCGCTCCCTTTCTTTCTACACGCCAACAACTTAAGACCTCTATTATTCTCGTAAAAACAGCACCTGAACGCATTTCCTATGCTCAAATTACGAGGAGCAACACGACCCCAAACTCGTCAAAGCCACAGATCGACAGTCGCACCGTTATGGCCTACTCTCCGGTCGAATCTTTGTAGCGCGCGGCGAACTCCGAAGGTGGCACTCCAAACTCCGCTTTGAATATTCGACTGAAGTAGCTGAGGTCCAAAATCCCTACGAACTCCAAGGTTTGCGAAACCGTGACCTTGCCTGATTTGAGCAGCTGAGCAGCTCGCTTGATTCGAAGGCTGCGTATGAAGATGTTTGGCCCCTGATCCACCAGAGCTTTGAGCTTCCGGTTCAAGGTCGAGCGACTCATCCCCATTGCAGAAGCGAACTCCCCTACGCCAAACTCGCTATCCCGCATATTGTCTTCCACTACCTTGATCGCCTTTCTTAGGATCGTCTCATCGGCAGAGGTCACCGTAAGTTCTGTTGGCTCGACCGCCAACTTCTCCGCAAACAGTTTCCTCAACTGACGACGGCTCTCCAGGAGGTTCTGAACCCTCGCCTTTAGCTGACGCAGCTTGACCGGTTTCGGGAAATAAGCGTCCGCTCCAGCTTCGATGCCTTCTACGCTATGTTCCTCCGCGCTCTTCGCGGTCAGCATGATCACGGGAATGTGCGAAGTGTTAGACTCCGATTTAATCTTACGACACAACTCGAAACCATCCATCTCCGGCATCATGACATCCGTGATGATCAAGTCCGGGTTCGCCTCATCGGCAACGCGGAATCCTTCCGCGCCATCCGCCGCTTGCAGGATCTCAAACTCCTCGCCGAGCTTAGATTTCATGAAAAGGAGCAGGTCCTCGTTGTCTTCAACTAATAGGACACTCGATCGCCGTTGCCCCTCATCGCTAGCTCCTGAGCTTGCCTCCGCTTCCTCGGCCTCATGCTCCAGCTCAGAGACGGATCCCCCATCTTTCGAAAAGCGATCCAATGGTAAACGTACAGTTACACGAGTACCTTTCTTGCCAGGGTGAATCGGCGAATTGAAACTGATTTCGCCCCCCCACAAGGCTACCAACTGGTTCACCAACGCGAGCCCGATCCCAAAGCCTCCACTCTTATCCAATTCTGGGCGCACACGATAAAAAGGTTTCGTAATCGCATCGATCTCGTGAGGAGGAATGCCAATCCCGCTGTCCTCGACAACGAGAGTACCCATATGATCTCCCTCAAACTCCGATACATTAAACCCAATGCGAATCGCCCCTCCCTCTGGCGTATACTTCACCGCATTTGTAAGCAAGTTGTCTACGATCTTTTGAAGCTTATCTCCATCGTAAGTACATTCCCAATACGGCGGGTCACACTCCAAAGCTAGCGACTGTCCCTTCCTCTTCCATAGAGGCTCCTCCGTCATCACAGCATCCTTTACAAAACCCACAATCTCGCCGCTCTCAGGACGATACCGAGCCTTGCCTAAATCGAGCTTCCTAAACTGGAGCAATTGATCTACCAACCCTTGCATCTTGCGGGCGTTTCGGAGGGCGAGTTGGAGCAACCCCCGTTTATCTTCAGGTTTACCCTCCTCTTCCAGCAGGCTTTCAAGCGGGCCTACGATTACCGACAAAGGATTCCGCAATTCGTGGGAAATGTTGGTAAAGAAATCCAGTTTAAACTCCTCCATGGCAATCGCGGCCCGGACTCTAGCTTTAAAGAGAGCTACCAACAAAAACACGAAACCGCCCACGGACGTAATTACCAGAACGATAAACCAACCTCGCTTCCACACAGGTGGCACGACATTCAAAGTCACCACCGCAGGCGTCGAATCAATGTTCCAGTCGCGATCTCGTGCCCGCACTTCGAATACATGATTGCCACTCGACATATTGGGTATCGCTACACTCGTCTTAGTAGAAAATGCAGACCATGGCTGGCCGTTCATTCGCCATGAAAACTCAATCTCATCCTTCGGGGTGAGCGACCACGAGTCACTGCCCTCCCAGGTTACGACAAGCGGACTACCCTCGGGCACACCATTCGCATATTCCAACAATTTCGTTTCCGGAGGAGCACGGTCAGCTTGATAGCGCACCGAACGAAATTCAGCTTTATGAGCAAAGTTTTTCTCCCTGAGCATCAACCAATCCCGGTGACTGTTGGTGAACCACAAAGAGCCATCCACACCCTCCCGAAGCGTCCCTCCCTCTCTTTGAAGCTTAAGATCCTTTAAGAAGCTCGGTTGCGACCATCCCTTACCATCGTAGCGACAGACACCTTCCGCAGTAGCCGCCCAAACCCCTTCGTTACGCTTGCCTTCAAGCATGTACACTACTTGGTCGCTCGCCAAACCATCGACCTTTCGAAACAGGTCCCAATCGCTTCCATCGTACCTGTAAACACCGCGTCCCCAGAGAGCAGCCCATACCTGATTCTCCTGATCTACGAGTAGATGATCGATCCATTTGCGCTCAAACTGCTCAAACCTCTCTTCTCCAAATATCCGATTCCCAGAAACCTTAGCCAAGAAGTTTGCTCCAACCCAAAAGCCATCATCCTCACGCTCTACAATGGTAGCTGATCGATACGGAAAAAGCGGAGACTCCAGGTGCGAACTACCGTAGCGCCCGTCCTCTTTCCGAAACGCAACCACTCCTCCCTTGTTGCTTCCCGCTCCACTACCTTCGGAGCCCGCTCCAAAAAGAATTGCTCCTTCTGTAGATTCTAGAACTCCCAAGTGGCTAAATCGCGTCGACACCCCTGAAAACGATTCCTGACGCCACGAACGCCCGTCGAAATACGAAACAGCAGCCTCACCATTCTGACTCCCTGACGCCCAAACAGTCCCGTCGCTCGATACAATCACACGATTCGGATACTCAATCACCCCATCCTCTACACCGTAAGCAGTCCATTGATCCGACTTGCGATCCCAAGAGATCACCCGCCTATCGTAGTGGATAAACCAGCGCACTTGATCATCGGTTTCGTGCTGAAAACTTAAATACTTAAAATCCCCCCATCTTTCACTTGAAAGATCCACAACGAACGCATTCGAAGTTCTCCCCCCCAACAGCAATCGCCCCCCAGACAATTGAGTCATATACGGGTAGGAAGTCGGCAGACTCAAATCTTCCAGTTCATACAAGTTAAGTCGCCCATTTTCCAACTGCGCCATTCGACGTGGAGACAGAAACCAGAGCTGATTCGCTGGAGCCTCGGCAACAACCGTACCCCGCACCGCGAAACCATTTTCGCGCAAACCAGCCACACCAAAACGTTTCTCGTAGTTCACGAATCTGTAGCAGTGATCATTCTCGTCCGGATTTAGAACCCAAACCGCACCGACAGAGTCGAGCAGCATCTTGGTAGGCGTGTTGCGAGCACTCTCCACATTGATTGATCGAAGCAATCGCAATTCTCCCGATTCATTTGTATTCGTTTCGAATATACGAACCTCTCCACTTCGATCATGGGCGACCCACAAGGCTCCATTCGTATCCACCAAGGTTGGCCCGACTTGGGAGAATCCAGAATCGAATGCGGTTACGTCCTTCCCTTTGCATCGAATCAGCCTATCATTAACTCCAAACCAAACGGCTCCTTCGAAATCCTCGCAAAAAGTCTCTAAACTACGGTCATCGCTCGTTTCCTCCCAGAGTACCGTCCACTCGCCGGCATAGAATGAAGCGGCAAAGTGTTCTGTAAGACAGTAGACAACACCAGCCTTTGAAACGTAAACATCCTTAACACCTCCCACTTTTTGGCCTCCCCAGGAGTAACGCTCCAAGGTAGAACCGTCGTACCGTGCGAGCCCTTCTTCACCGGCTAGCCAAACACTGCCATCTGGAGCTTCGGCCGTGCAACGTGTCTCAAATCCCGCAGTCGCTTCGATCTCAACCCAGCGCCAAGGATCCTCAATCTGTACTTCTATTTCGGGCACGAACGGCTTCGCCCCCAACACGGTGACAAAGCCAACAACCACCCACCAACGCATCCAAACAGAAATCGTCATTACCGCTCAGTTAAATTCCCCAAGGCACGAAACCACAGCGACGGGATCCGCTCATCCGCAATTGCCGCCACGGCATAAACAGGATCCAGCCAAGAATCGGGACAACTGTCAGAATTCGTCAGATAAATCATCTGTCCAATGCCAAGCCGATTTCTCACGCCTGTCAACGGATCGGAGCCGTCTTAACAGGTGGGGACATCTCCTTTTTCCATCCGCGATATAGCTTCGTCAGTTTTTCCACCAACTCAGGATGTTGATCCACGAGATTCACGCTCTCAGCGGGATCGACCTCGATATCGTAAAGAAACGTACCTTCAGGGAATAAAACGGGGTCTGATCGAACCGCTTTGCCATCTTCGGTTAATCTGAACGAGTCCAACTCACTTTTCTTAGGCTTTTCACGATAAGCAAGTCGCCACTTCCCGTAGCGCACAGCCCAGCTGCTTTGCCCATCGTCGAAGACGAGTTTTTCGTGCCCTGACGCTTTCGGATTCTCAATACACTCAAGCAGGGAAATCCCATCTCGATCTCCAATCTGACTGCTCCCACTCAGGGCTAACAAGGTTGGGAAAATGTCCATTGTGGAAACCAACTGAGAGCGCGTCACGTCCTGCGGCAAATTCCCCTTCCACGCGAAGATCAGAGGCGTACGCACCCCGCCTTCCTGCAAGGTGTACTTGAATCCGCTGTAAGGTCCATTGTCTGAATAGGTATTGATTGTGCCACCGTTGTCTGAACTAAAGACGATGATCGTGTTCTCCAGTTCACCTTTGGATTCCAATGTATCCAATATTCTAGAGATAGCCTCATCCAAAGACGCCAAAGCTGCAAGATATCGGAGGCGACCATCAGGATCGACTTCGCCCAGCCATCCCCATTTCTTGTGCCACTTTTTCCAGGCCATTTCTTCAGGATCCCAAAACGGGAACTGTTCAATCCCGAATTTCTCCAATTGCTTCGGATCACCCACATAGGTCGGATGATGAACAGCATTGTAGTTGAGTCGGAGGTAATAAGGACGTCCATCGCCCTCACGGCCCATATATTCAACTGCAGCATCAGTCAAAACGTCGGTAATGTATTCATCCTCATACGACACCTTCTCATCTCGCCCACGTGTCAAGGGACCAATCGTCGCTTGTCGCGCATTTTTCTCCCCGTACTTCTCTACATCCTTCTCGCTTAAACGCAGGTAGTCATGCGTATGATGAATAAACCCAAGAAACTCGTCGAAACCGTGATCCAATGGATGATAAGCTTCGCCTCCATTGTGATGAGACTTTCCGATCATCATGGTCCGATAACCATTAGTCCTCAACGCTTCTGGAATCGTTACCTCACGATGCGGTAAACCGCCTTCACTGAACCAATAGTTGCCCCAGCGCTGCTGGTAGCGACCCGTAATCAGGCCCGCTCTCGCAGGACTACAAACCGGTGCCGTCGCATAAGCATTGTCAAAATGGATCCCCAAAGATCGCAAACGATCGATTCCCGGGGTGGATACATCTTCCGGAGCAAACGACTTAAAGCTCATATCAGCGAAGCCCAAATCGTCCACCACGATGTTAATAATATTTGGACGATCCGATGCGCGCGAAAAACTCACAATAAGCCCCAAGGTCATCGCCCCTATTAAAATCAATTTTCTCATAACAAAAATTCGTCGATCCGCGTTCATGCAAGAATTACCCATTCTGCAACTACATCTTCTTCTTTCCATGTTTCTTCATGAAGGCTTTCGTCTTTACGAGTTCACCGGCCTCTAGCTGTTTCCAAACCTCAGGATACTCTTTCTGCAAGACATCGCGAACTTGATAAGCCGCAAGAGCCTCCTCAACCTCACGTCTCCCTAAATCCTCTAGGCCGTAGTCACGGTGCTCCGCCAACCACTTTTCCTCGTAGCCTCGCATGCGCATAAGCACCTCCGAATAGACCGGATCCTTCGCTAAATTCCTCATTTCATGTGGGTCTGACTTAAGATCGTACAATTCCTCCTTCGGCTTACGTTCCTGAAAGAAGACTCGTTCTTCTTCGCTAAGACGCCCGTTTCGATCTAGCTCGCGCATAACGTGAACAGCTGGGCGATTGAGATCCAAGTAAGCCTGCCCTGCATCCCACGGAACTTCCGGCATATAGTTCCTAATATACTTGAAACCATCCGCCACGATACTCCGAGAGCAATCATCGATCTCATCCCAAATATCACGAGCGGAACGGACGTATTCTCTAAACTCTGGATTCTCCACCCCAAAGACCGGACGAGCCGTCATATACTCCGGTATTTCTGCCCCTGCGAGGTTCAGTATCGATGCAGTAATGTCGGTAACACTCACTAGTTCTTCCACCACTGTACCCGCTTCAATGATACCAGGCCCCCAAACAATCATTGGAACTCGAATACCTGGCTCATATAAATACCCCTTTCCCCGCAAGTTGCACCGACCGTTGTCGCCGATAAAAATCACCACCGTATTCGAATCCATCCCTTTGGATTCCAACTCATCCATCAGCAAGCCGACCTCGCCATCCATGTACTCGATCGTATCCAGATAAGTCGCCCAGTCCGCTCTGACCTCCGGTGTATCCGCGTAATAGGGAGGCAAATCGATTTCATCGAGCAACACTGGCGACGGCGCCTTGTTTCGTACCTCATTCCACCAGTCCCCCCGGTGCGTGACGACGAGCTGGATCTGGTTAAAGAACGGTTGGTCCGCCTCTGTATACTCAAGCCTTTTGTCGAAGAGCCCAAACTGCTTAACACCATCATACTCACCCAGCATCTTGGTCTTAAAGTTGCAGTCGATCTTTCCTCCCTTGCTCATCACTAGATTGCTTCCAATAATATTGGTGTATCCAGCTTCCCTGAGCCAGTGCGTCATCGGTTTATAAGGAGCCGGCAGGGGAACATTGCGATTGCTCCGATGGTGTTGCGCTCCGAACTCAGTCTGATCCACTCCCACCATCATGGCAGAGCGATTTGGTGAACAAATTGGACTCGGGCAATAAACGCTCGTGAAACGCGCGCCCTCTTCGGCGAGTCGATTCAGATTGGGAGTCTCCACTCCTTCCATCCCATAGCATTCCAGGTCGGCACCGATATCTTCAGCCATCAGCCAAATAATATTGGGCTTATCTTTTCCGTAGGCTTCGCACTCGCCCAATCCCATAACCCCGACCACCCAAAATACCGCAATCGCGTATCCTCTTTTCAATACATCAGAGACGTTCAATTTCATATTATTCATATCCCTCACTCGCTTAGTTCGTAGCTTGAAAGCCGCTCACGTCTTTCCTCATCGACTGGACTGATACCGTATCCACTGGATCCCGAAGGATAATCTTCGCGAAACTCATTGCTGGCAACTCGACTTGCACAGTTCCTTTGGAGGCAGTGAACCGGCCCTGAGTCAGCTCCGCATAGCCATCCTTAGATTCTACAAGGAACTGCAGAGCGACTTCCTTCGCCCTAGCTCCGCGCATAGCGATTTCGCAGGATTGAGACTCGACTGTCTTGTTCAGCAAATACAACAGAATCGCTCCGTCCTTACGTGCTGCGAAACCATGCACACTCTGAATCTCTGTTTCCACAGTGTGAAGAAACTGGCCGCCCTGAGCATCGGCCAGCAGAGCCATCCCTAGCCCAGCTGGATTCACTCGGTAGTCGTTTTGCTTATCCAGAACACCATCTACCGTACCCCGGGTCAGATCCCAAAATGCGGTCATGTCCCAGTTGCCAATTAATAGTTCCATCAAGAACTCCGTCACCAAAAGCCCCTTTTCGTAGCGAGGGAAAGAGCCGGCATAGCTCTTCTTCCCAAACCCGTATTCGTTGTTGGCTATCAGCAAGTCCCTGCCCATGGATGCCGCGATTTCCCTGTATTCATCCGCCGCATCTCGCCAGCGACGGCCTCCCTCTTTCCGATCGCCATTCTTGCGATCCCTTAACGGCACCTCATCCAACCACTCTTCATAGGAGGCTGAAGGAAGGTTCGGAGAACCGCCAAACGGCCATTTGCCATGAGCTTCAAGTCCATCTGCTGTGCCGCCATCATTTTCCAGAAACGCCCTTATCTTTCTTTCGGTCGGATTGTTGTCGTTCCAGAAGATCCTGATTTCCGGATCCTCAGCCTTCATTCGTTCAGCGTACCTGCGAAAGACCCGAGCGTACCCTTCCGGCCCTCCATGCTTATACATCTCCTCGTTGCCGATGTACCAAAATCCGCCGCCAAAGCCACGTTCCTTCACGTAACGCACCGAACGAACCGCCTTCTCGATCATTTCCTCTTCCACCCCGTGCACGGTGCCAAGATAGGAGTTCACTCCAATCAAAGGCGTCATCCCTGTCGCCTCCACAAAGCCGAGATATTCATCCAAACTCATCCACTCGGTCTCAGATTCATTCAGACTGGCATCGAATTCCGGTGACAAGGGGTCCTCGAAAGGCTGTCCAGTCGGAGCTTCCCAATCCCAATATTTCACCGTAGATCCACCTGGGAAACGCGAAGTCGAGAAACCGCTTTTCGACACCCATTCCGTAAAAGCCCCCTCCTCGAAAACATGATCAGGCGTGAACGTGTAAACCTGATGCAGGCCAACGAGGTGAGGACTTATCTCATGACCCGAACGGTCGACATCGATCCTTACACTCAATGAGTCGCCGCGTAGCAGATCGCCCCAAAAAACAAAGAGCAATGCACTCAAGAATCTCCCCCAAAGAATGCGATCGCAATAGGCAATTCGGGTAGGAGTATTTGGGAAACAAGTCATAAGTCTGAACTCAAACGGAGGTATCGAAATCGACCATCGGTCGGATCCCCAAGAGTGACAGATCCCCCGTAATCCGGGTTAGGAAAATCGAAGCACGTACTTGTTTATTCGATGCAAACGAGTCGTAAGTGGACCTATCGGAGCATTGCTCACGCCCCAGCAATCTGAATCCAAGATTCGGGCTCGCCTGCGAAAACAAGAAGGCCCAAAGCATAACGCCTTGGACCTAGCAGTAGGAATCATCCCACTCAAACGGTGTCCTCCCTACGTGGGGGAACGCCCGAAAAAACTCAGATGACTGTCACCTATTTCTTGCCCGCGTCATAGGCCTTGTAGTCCTTCGGATTCGGGAAATTGAATTTCGGCTCATCTGAAGGCACCCGGGCCTTTTTGATTAGCTTAGCCAAATCCCGGGCGATCTCAGGATAGGAGGAGGCAACATTTCGCGTCTCCCCAATATCCTCCGCCAAATTGTACAGCTCCATAGGAGAATTCGGCTTGGTCGCAACATTGTAGCGAACCGCCTTCCAGTCGCCTTTCCGCAACGCGACCCGTCCACCCTTTTCATGAAATTCCCAATAGAGGTACTTGTGCTGCTCCTGTTGGCCGTCTCCGAGCAACGTTGGCAACATCGACAAGCCATCGATCTCCGCAGGAACCTTCGCTCCAGTCATGGCCGCGAACGTGGGGTACATGTCCCAAAACGCGGAGATGTGTTCTGATGTCTGTCCCGCAGCAACCTTGCCCGGCCAATAGGCAACCATCGGCACTCGGATGCCTCCCTCGTACAAATCGCGCTTCGTCCCTCGCAACTCGCCCGAACTGTTGAAGTAGTCTGGATCCGCTCCGCCCTCGCGATGGGCACCGTTGTCGGACGTGAAAATGATGAGCGTATTCTCGGCAATCCCGAGTTCTTCCACTTTGGCGCGAATCTCGCCAACTTGATGATCGAGCAGGTCAATCATAGCCGCAAAGGCAGCGTGGCTCTCTGGTTGCGAGCCATAAGGGCCTTGGCGGAAAGTTGGCCCATCGTCCACGCCATCATAGTCCAGCTCGGGCAGCAGTTTTCCGCGATATTTCTCCATGTATTCCTCCGGAGCATACAATTCCGCATGTGGAATAATTGATGGTACATAACAGAAGAACGGCTGATCTTTGTTGTCTTCGATAAACTCAAGAGTCCGGTCGTGAATGATTGTGGGAGCGTAGGTGCCAGTCTTGTTACCTGCGTTCTTCTCCAGAATAACCTTCTGATCATTGTCCCATAAGTGGTGCGGATAGTAGTGATGTCCGAGACGTTGGCAGTTAAAACCATAAAAGACATCGAACCCTTGATTGAGCGGATCGCCCTCGCTTCCAGGAAAACCAAGCCCCCACTTTCCAAAGGCACCTGTCACGTACCCCACTTCTTGCAAGGCTTCAGCTACCGTCACCCACTCGCCCCTCAAGGGTTCTTGTCCCTCAGGCTGGATCTCCTTGTTTCCCCGGACCTGAGTATGACCGGTATGCAAGCCTGTCATCAAACTCGACCGCGAAGGAGCGCAAACAGAACTTCCCGAGTAATGCTGCGTAAAAAGCATGCCCTCCCGAGCCATTCGATCAATGTTCGGTGTTTCGAACTTTTCCTGACCAAAGCAACTCAGGTCACCATACCCTAAATCATCCGCCAGAATGTAAATGATGTTGGGAAGTTCCGATTTTCGCTCACTTGAAAATCCCGACTGCACCAACACCAAACTCGCAAAAAGCAAGGAAGTTAAGCTTCTAAATGTATCCATTAATCTATTCTTTTCTAATTATAGTTTCGTGTCACTTCAAACGCGGCAGGTTCTTCCGAGACAACCGTGATGCTCGCTCGCTGAGACTTCAACCCTTCACCGGAAACGACGAGGTCGATCGCCCCTTCCACATCCCCTGCTTGAACAAACGCAACAAGCTTGCCCCTAAAGGCCTTTCGACTGGAAACCTTATGCGGATCCAGGTCCAGAATGTCTCCGTTTTCGACTCCGATCAGTCGACCTGGTCCTGAGATCGCAACTTCTACACGATTGTCAGCAAGCGGCACGCAATTCCCTTTTGCATCGCAGATTTCGATATCAACACGCACGACATCTTTGCGATTTGCTCGCACAATCTCCTTATCGAGGGCAAGCGTGACGCTCTTAGCAGACTTCGCAGTACGCACAGATGTTACCGCAACAGTCTTTCCGTCTTTTCTGGATACAAGCCGAAGACTACCCGACTCGTACGGAACCATCCAAACCGTATCCTTTCGCTGGTCAACCGCTTGCACGCCTAGAGACTCTCCGTTCAAGAAAAGCTCAGCCGTATCGCCGTTCGTGTAGCCAACAACAGGAATTTCGATGCCTTCCTTACCTGGATGGGTCCAATGCGGCAAGATGTGGGCCATTGGCTCGTCGCTCCAAAGGCTCTGGTACAAATAGTAGTGATCTTTCGGAATTCCGGCCAAATCGATGATCCCGAAGTTAGCGGTCCGGGCGGGCCAACCAAACGACTCGCCAATGTAGTCGAATGCGGTCCAGCGGAAGTTTCCGGTGTAATAGTCATTGTCGAGAACTCGCATCCACTCATCCCTTACACCGATCCTCACAATGCTATTATCATAGCTTGAGTCATATTGCCGTGGCTCATCGACAAACACTTCCTCTTCGCTCAAATCAGGAATCTTGTAAACGCGGTCCTCGATCGAAGAGAATTTCTTTCCAATCTCCCAAGGAGCCGGATTGTCGCGAACACGGTACCAGGTCTTGGTACGATAGACGCCTCTAGTTTGTAGCGTATGTGTAATTTCAGTACCGATAATCGTTCGTTCCGGAAAATCCTTCCGATACTTTTCGAAGGTTCCGCGAAACTCGCCGTGGCCATTAAAACCGGCAATGTCAATGTGAGGACCTGCGTATCCACGCCCTTGGGTCACAGGACGTGTAGGATCCAAATCCTTAACAAAGTCCACTAGACGCTTTTGCCACTCCTTCGTGTACCCATGGACCTCATTTCCAATACTCCAAATAATGACACTCGGATGGTTCCGGTCCCGCTTGATGAAATCCTCTAAATCCCGCTCCCACCATTCGTCAAAGTAGTGCCCATAATCATGTGCGGCCTTTGGCTTCCCCCAACCATCGAAAGCCTCATCCATCACCAAAAAGCCCATCTCATCACACATATCGTAGAACTCAGGGGCGAAGGGATTATGCGAGGTGCGAATCGCATTACAGCCCATATCCTTAAGTAGCTGTAAGCGCTGTCGCAATACATCGAACGGAACCGCAGCACCCAATGGGCCCGCATCATGGTGCATGCACACTCCTTTTAGCTTTGTGGGAATACCGTTCAGTGAAAATCCCATGTCTGCGTGAAACTCGAAATCTCTGATTCCGAAACGCGTTTCGTACGCATCGCGCTGCTTTCCTTTCTCGATTATTCTCGTTTCCGCAACGTAAAGAGCAGGTGAATCGGGCGACCACAAATCTGGCTTTTTTAACTCAACACGAGGATCGAGCACCTTGCGCTCACCTGACTGAAGTTTCACTTGCTCTGAGGAACTAGCGACGAGAGTTCCAGACGGACTGAAGACGTTTGTCTCAACAGTGAGCTTTCTCGTTTTTTCAGATTCGTTTCGAATCGAGGTTTCAACTGTTACAGTGCGAATGCCCGTTTTCTCACTACGCTCACTCGTAATGTAATGCCCCCATTTTTCCACGCGAACGGGATCCGTAATCGTCAGTCTCGTAGAGCGGTAGATTCCAGACCCCGTATACCAACGCCCACTTGGCACCTTCTTGTTGTCAACGCGAACCGCAATCACATTCTGCCCGGGCTTCAAGTAGGGAGTAAGATCGTATCCAAAACTGATGTACCCATAGGGACGCTTCCCAAGGTGCTTGCCGTTGATCCAAACATCGCTGTTCATGTAAACGCCGTCGAACTCTATCGAAACGAGTTTCCCATCCCACTCCGAATCGTAATCGAAAGTCTTTCGATACCAGCCAATACCAGCTGGCAAAAAGCCCATCGCAATTCCGCCCGGATGAGATTCATCATACTCCCCTTCAATCGACCAATCGTGCGGTAGGTCCAACAAACGCCATCGGTTGTCCGAGTACCCAGCAGTGTTCACTTGTTCATGATCGCCTAATGCAAATCGCCAATCGAAATCGAACACTTGAACCTCGCGAGCCAGTCCTGATGAGAACAACATCACAAACAGCACCGAGTATCCTATTTTTAAATACTTTAAGAATTTCATAGTTTCATTCAAAATCGTTCGTTTTCTAAATCATCCCTCAAGGCTTCACTTCTATACGAAAGAAAGAAGTGTCTCGTTCCAATTCAGCTGCCGACGACATGCCTCCGGGCATTCCCGATACCGGTTCCGCAACAGCTTCCCAATCGTTTGGCGTGAGAGTCGAAGACTTCATTAAGCCATATTCCCTACCAGTCTCTCCGAGCCACTTGAATACCATCCCCTCAGCCTCACCTGGAAGACTGGCGCCTGTGATCGCTATATTGTCTAAGCCTCCCGAAGCCGACTCCCCGCCTGGCGTTGAATTAGAGACTACGAGCCGGAAAACAGCTCTCTCGCCATGCGCCAGGACTCGATCGCTAAGGCTTTCGAAGGACCAATCAAAATCGTAAAAGTCGCCGGCCTTCTTTCCCAAGTTCGGAAGGCCCTCAAAGCTTAACAATTCTGTCCCCCTAGGAAGGTTCGACAGATCCCCGTCAACATATTCGAGAAAAACATCCTTTGGCGAAGCCAACCACCATGGAGCATAATCGAAATGAACCTCATCCAATCGTAGAGGCGCACCGGAGTCGTTCACGACTTCGAAGCTGATATAATTCTGCCCTTCGGACATTCGCACGGAAAAGACGCCTAAATCCGTATTAGCTCCATCGATACTTTCTCCGTAGTTTCCATCGGTTGATCCCGCTGTACCATCAATCTTAAAATAGCGCCCACCCAGCCATGCCTCAACTCCCGGTACAGACCGATCTGGAGCGCCTGCCGATTTCTCCCACGCAGCAATGACTCCGTTTGGAACTGCAACCGATAACTCAGCCTTCAGATCTGGAACAAGCGGTTCCTCGACCGCAGCGTAGCCCAGCCCTATCATATTTACCGAGTTGGCCTTAAGCGTCGTTTTCAATGTCGAATCCACTTCCCACAAACCGATCCGTTCCAAGGCGCCCAATCCCTTCCCTCCATCGTGAAAGCGCCAAGCTTCGGAAACATCTGCCAAACCGTAGCCATCAAGATCAAAGGAAACAGCTTCATCCGTATCGTTCTTGTTTAACAAGTAGATTAACAGCTCTCCTGACTCCCCTTCCAACGCAACGACATGGATGCCCTCCTTGCTTGAATCAGTATCCACCACACTTTTTCCAGCCGCCTTCGAATACAGCCACATCCAAAGCACCGTCGCATTGGCTTTTCCCTTGTGCACGACATGCTTGTCGTTACTCGAATCTACCGAAGGGACCCCAAATGCCCAAAGCATTCCGATGTCCAATCCTCCTTTGATGAACTGCATCTGCATCTCGGACTGCATCAGAGCGGTACGAAATTTGTTGTGGTTCGTATCCGTCTCCCAAGGACCGGGAGCGATATTCCATTCCATGATGGCAAGTCGGATATGGGGATACCCTTCGTCGACGAAATACTTGTTGGCCGCTTCTACTGAGTCTTCGTAAGTCTCGCTGCCCTTGCGTGTCATCGGCCTCTGGGACTTCCAAATATCCCAACTTGCAGTCGCCCACTGCCAGTAATAATGCACATCCACAAAGTCGATATTGTGTCCCGCGATGGGCAGCATCTCTTGCATGTGATGCCTAAAGCTCGGTCCCGTAACGTCGTTGTGCGCGTTCGCTATAAGCTTCGCGTCCGGGTAAGTCTCCTTAACTGCAGCGGCATACAAATTGAAAGAATGCGCGTAGCTGGCCGCATCCCACGACTGACCGTCATTATTGTCATCGCGGTTGTAGTTGTTGCCCTCCTGAAAACTCTCATTGTCGAAGTAGATGTACTTCACATCATAGCCCTTCGACTTGCAGTAGATCATCAGCTGTCGAGCTTCCTCGACGCCTTCAGCCTCGCGATCCCACTCCTTACCCGAGCTCATGTTCACGCCAAGCATGATTTCGGAACCCGTCTTATCAATAAGAGCCAAGTACTCGTCCAAATCCATATAGTTCGAAGCAGGTTGGTCTTTCAGCTCTCGGTCATAGTCCGGGTCCCAATGATCCAACCATCCTTGCCCGTTTAAATCATCCCAATGGTAAAAAGTAACCAAAGTCCCGCCCGGCCAACGCAAAGCCCCAAAGCCGATATCCTTCATGATATGGGCGACTTCCTCGCTTCCATAAACGGAATCAGCATTCCAAGAATAGATTAACCCCGTTCCAAGAACCATGTCCGTAATCGGATGTTCCTGCGTATCAACATCGATAGATACAGACGTATCCGCGATCAAGATACCAAACGGAATCAAGCAGAAAGCGAACAATCGGATTGTGGCACTTAACCTCATTTCAATTCCGATGCGATTCTGAAGCCGACAGAGCTACCACTCCCATTCGCCGGATCATCAATTCTCTCTTTAGTACTACACCGGTCTCTGTGCATATTCCAGCCCCTCTCGAGATTAGAACTTCCACTAAAAGACACAGACAAGTCGCAGGCCGACAAAAACGCTAAGGCCAAAAGCGTAAAAGCTTCCGCACTCTTGTTGAGAGTATGACTGTCGCGAACTGATTGCATACGAAATAAGCGGACTGCGCTCCGCGGCTACTTTTCCATCGCCTTTCTCAATGCATCTTCCGCTTCACTGCTCCAGTAACCACAGTCGAGCCGCATAAAAACCGATGTGTATGGAAGCGTTAGATCCGTCTTGATTAAAACGACCCGAAACGTTTCGCCAGCAGCATCGAGTTCGTTGATGATATCCATGTGTGGTAAGGTTTCGACAGTTGCACCGTCCAAGGCGGCATTTAGTCGCTTTCGAAAATCACCGATTCCCGGGGCGTGTGTCTCATCGACATAATTCAGTTCGGTGTCGGTGAAAATGACAGGACGTACGTGCGTTTGTTTTGAAACACTTCCCAACACCTCCTTCACGACCTCAACGTGATCTCCTCCTGCATAGACTGTATAAATGCCAGGTGCAGTTTGCAATGGGTACGCCGAATCAGCGACAACGACCCAGTTGCGATGTCCTAACAAAGGTAGTTCATCCTCGAGTCGCTCTTTCCATTCCGAAGCGTTAACCATCCCGGCAAGGAGGAGAAAAATACATAATCCGATTTTCATTACAGCTTCTCTCCTTTCCGAGAGGCAGCCCAGTCCTTGTATTCAAGAATCCCAGGCCGTTTCGGAGCGCTGTCGTAGAATCGAGCTGCGCTTCCAATCCGATCACAATCGCCAAGTTCAGAACGAGCGGATTCAACCTGCCGCAACAAGCGGTCAACAACTTCCGGATACATGCTAGCGACATTCGTCGTTTCCCCAATATCCGATTCCAAATCATAGAGTTCAATCTCCTTAACCGCATCGATAGAGAGCCGTCTCCACTTCATCCACTTCGGCTTCGCGACGCGGGGAAGCACCAACTTCCATTTAGCATCACGAACAGCATGCAACTGCGTGTAACAGTAGTAATAGAAATACTTGTGCGGAGATTCCACAACTGTACCAGTCAGTAACGGAGTCAGATCTTTGCCATCTATCCGCAACTCCCCAGGCAGATCAGATCCAGACAATGCTGAGAAAGTAGGCAACAGATCCATAAGCGTTATCAAGGCATCCGAGGTTTGTCCGGCTTGAATTATATTCGGCCACCGAATGATGCACGGCACTCTTGAACCGCCTTCCCACGACATCGCTTTAGCGCCACGTAGTGGGTCTGCACTGCCCGCATGATCGCCAATCTTTTCATGGATCCACGGCCCGTTATCCGAGACGAAAACCAGCACTGTGTTCTCATCCAAATCCAGTTCCTCAAGCGTATTGAGGATCTGACCAAGGCTCCAGTCCAGCTCCTCAATTACGTCCCCATAGAGCCCTCCTGCTGACTTGCCTCGAAACTTGTCCGACACGCCCAGTGGAGTGTGCGGCATATTGTGAGCGAGGTAGAGGAAGAACGGCTTGTCCTGGTTTTCGGTAATGAACCGTATCGACTCTTCAGTATACATCGTCGTCAACTGATTCATTTCCTCCTGCTCTACCGTTTCGATGAAAACTTCTCGATTACGCATGACCGAAGTCCGTAACTTGGTATCCGTAATCAGTTTGGTATTACCGTTGTACTTAGGAGTACCAAAGAAATAGTCGAAGCCTTGGCTTAGGGGATCTCCTTGCGTTTTCGTTTCGCCCGCATGCCATTTCCCGATAATCGCGGACGTGTATCCAACTTCTCGCAACACTTCTGGTATCATCAACTCCTTGGTATGCGGGATCGTGTGAAGCCCCTTTGTATTACCCGGTTCGCCAATACGGATCGGATAACTCCCCGTCATCAAAGCCGAACGACTGGGGCCGCATAGAGGAGCAGCCGAGTAGGCGCTGGTGAATCGCACCCCCTCTTCTGCCAGGCGGTCGAAGTTCGGGGTTTTCAGGTTCGGCGCCCCATAGCAACCAACATCGTTGTACCCCTGATCATCCGTCAGGAAGACAATGAAGTTCGGCTGTCCCGCATAGAGTACGGGCAGCAAAACAAGAGATAGTAGAAGCTGAAAAATCCGTTTCATCATGATACCTTATCTGACTTGAACAAAATGTTCAATCGCTGCCCTTCCTTCAGCTCTACATCTCTACTCAAACTTAACACGGTACGCCCTTCTTTTATCTCCGTACTGCATGGGACATCTATTCCGTTCAGCGAAACGCTAGCAGTGCCAGCCTTGGCGCCTTCCGGCAGGCGGAGAGTCACAGTACGAACGTCCAATACACCGTGCTCCACTACGAGTTCCGCATTCATCGCGTCACCATTCTGCTGTTGGCGATAGCTGCCCCAGCCTTCCGCCGAGGTAAAAGGCGCTTTGAAATCCTCTGGGGATACACGTGGATCAAATCCAATTTGCTTGTCGGGACCATGGTATTCAAAGCCACAGGCCGCAAGAAAGACTCCGTAACTTGCCGCCGCTCGTGCATAGTGGTCCGAACACTCGATCTCGTTGTAGGGGTTTCGCTTGGAGGGATTGTAGCGATCGTGGATGGTGCGTGTAATCGCTAATCCTTTCTGTATAAGATCAGGCTCGCCCTCGAAAACCATATGCGAAGCGACTTGGTACTCGAACCCGCTCATGCATTCGTTGAAGTACATCGCCGACCATGCGTACTTCGCGTTTACACCGAGAGCTCGAGTGTAATCCCAATCAGGATACGGGAAGGTGCACATCAGCAAACCACCTTCCCCCGGAACCGCATACCAACGTCCCGGCTTGTTTTCCAAACGCCATTGGCTAACATCGGTAAGAAAGTTGTGATCCCAGAGTTTCCGCAACGCGCTATGAGCTTCCTTAGCGGGCAACACGCGATCAAGCCCCACCTGAAACGCCCAGCTCTGTCCAAAAACCTGATCAATATGGCAACCCGTACCCGAGTTGACACTAGCCGGGTGACTCGGATCCACACGGTTGATGAAGTATCCACGTTTCGGATCAAACAGTCGCTCTACAACGTTGAGTGATCCTCGTTCAACCAGTTGGCGACACTCGTCCGCGAATTCATCATCTCTCATTTCGTGCGCCAACGCCTCTCCGGCCTTTACTGCAGCCAGATAGTGTCCGCTGAGCCAAGCCACCTCCCCGTACCAAGCGGAATCGAGCGTATTGTGTTGGGGTCCATCCAAAATTCCGTCGGAGTCCGTATCATGATGCATGAGCCCCTCTAATGCGAATTTGCACTTTGGCCAAACCCGCTTGAGGAAGTCTGAATTTGGCGACATCTGATGTTCCCGCAAAGTACGTAGCACAATGCCTGCCTGTCCGTCCACAGCAGACGCGTTGTTTACTCCCCGGAAATCGATCATTCCCGTTTCCAGATCCTGAGCGTATCCAAAATCCGTGACTTCTCTCAGGTTTCGCTCTAGCGAAGGAAACAAACGTCCAACCCCTTGGGCATATCCCCAGACGTGCGTACATGTGCCAGCACAGGCCCCGACACCTTCCCAGGCCCAAAACTGACCGTCGTCAAAGATCCAACTATTAGCCGTCTGAAGCGTATTCGTCGTCAGCAACGTGCGATCCATGAACCACTCTGGCAGAGTCGAATCGTACCATACCCTTGTCCACTTTTCCGTGTTGCCCTTTAGACGGGCAAAATTCTTTGCCGTATACAGAGCAACCGATTCGGCATCTACAAAACGCGTCGAGTAATAGTTTTTCTCGTCCGGAAATCCCCATAGTTTGTAGATATTGGGAAAATTCCAACTGATCGTAAACGTGACCGTCTTGGATTCGCCGGGTTGAAGAAGCACTTCACTCTCCCACCCTGGGATGCCATCATATTCGATCGCGGAAGCGGAGGCATCCATGACAGCGAGAGCCATTGACCCGAAATCGCCCGCTTCGGCGAAACTCAACTCCGCATCGGGTTCCGTATCCGAAAAAATGATATGATCGACTCCGATGTTCCCCCAGCTTCCTGAGGCACTATCTATTACTTCGATATGAGCTTTGCGTCCCTGCCACTCTCTTAAGTCGAAAATAGCTGCCTCCATGGCATTGGATTCCTTACCGGTCGCGCTTCGCACCGTCTCGCCATCTACGATAAGGTTCAAGCAAAGCCGTTTCTCATCCATTCCCCCTCCGATCAGAAAGTGGAGATAGTCACGATCGATCGTAAATGTCGGGCTGATTAGCTTCCCAAGCGACTCGTCCTTTTCGGCAAGCGTCTTGCCTGGAGCGGAAGCGTGCGAATTAGCAGTCCGTTCTCCTTCCAACTTGAGACCTCCCATATAGTCGGGGACGTTGTGCTTATGAACTGGAAGCGTACCAAAGGCGTCTCCTTCGACTTTCCACGTCCCATAGGAGTTTACCCCTTCAAAACTCTCGAAAACGATGTCCGGACGTTTATCCGAAGCCTTTCTCCCTTTCGGAAGTACAGCACTGTGCTGCAGCAATCTTAGCTCCGAATGTTCCGAAAACTCACTCTTGAGCTCTACGCCATGCGATTTTCGGGTATGCAGCCCAACCGCGTTTTCGAGCCACCCCGAAAGGGCAGCCGTCACTGGTTGTGAGGACGTGTTGCGCAGCGTGTACTCCATCACAGTGACCGGTAGAGCGGAGTCGTCTAATTCCAGCGGCGTGAAGGGCGAAAATGCGCGTAGCGAAACATCTACCGGCGTCTTAGGATCGCGATAGCTGACGGTTCCGATTGGCCAGTCGCCACGAAACTCAACTTCCGCCCAGTGCTTCTCTTCGAAACGCTGGAGCCGATCGCCAATTCTCAAGCCGAAGCCTTGTTCGAAACCACCAGGATCACGCTCTGGCGTAGGAGGAGAGATATAGTTGGCCCCATCTCGCTCCTTCAACAAAGCCCCCTTGTGCTGCGATTGATAGCGTACTTCAAGCTCCGGCGGAAGCTCCGCCTTATTGGCAACCACACCTTCATGAAACTGATTGAAGATATCCCAGACGAAGAGACGACCGTCCCCGCCTAAATAGACCGTACCACAACCGATGCCACCAACAGGCATCCCGATGTATTTCAAGGTGCCGTCTTCCTTAGATCCGACAATCTTCGTATCCAAATCCCCACCCCGATGAGTGAGCGACTCAATCCATTGGGAATCTAGATTCTTGTCACCTAGACCCATTGCTCCGGCATAAGCCGTCGCCAACAACCCAATACCTATCGACGGGAACTTCACGTTTCTATTTAGCCAGAACAACAATCTTCTCGCTCTTCAGGCCCTGGGATTTGGCCGTGAGGCGGATCTTGCCGCGTTCGCCCGCCTTCGAGCGAATGACCACGAGAGCCAATCCGTTGAAGACCTTGCGTTTTGTCGCTTGGAAGGACTCGTGGTTCGTCGGGTCGCCATTCCCGACCGCAATAATCTCACCGGGACCGTCGATCGTATACTCAACCGAATTATGCGAGCGCGGCACCATCTGCCCCTTTTTGTCAGATACCTGAACGGTCACAAAAGCGAGATCCTGCCCATCGGGATTGATCACATCCCGATCCACCGAAAGCGACAGTTTAGAAGCCTCGCCAGTAGTTTTCATAACTGCATCCGCCCAAGGCTTGCCGTTCTTGTAAGCAACAACCTTTAACACGCCAGGTTCGTACACCACATCGTCCCAACGCAACCTGTATTCAAATTCTCCCATCTTCCTGCGGCCAAGCGATTCGCCATTGAGGAAAAGCTCCGCTTCGTCGCCTGAAGTATAAACATGTACGGGAGTGACTTTCCCAATACGCTCTTCCCAGTTCCAATGCGGCAAGATGTGAGCCATTGGCAGATCCGGACGCCAGCGAGCCTGATACAGGTAGAAGCGATCCTTCGGGAAGCCACACAGGTCTACGATTCCAAAGTACGAACTACGAGGAGGGATGTTGCCTCCGAGTTTCTCCAGTTCCTTTCGCATCTTTTCGCGCTCTACTGGATCCGTGAAGTTCAGCAAATTGGTTGTATCCTTATTATAAGGAGTCGGCTCGCCAATATAGTCGAAGCCCGTCCAAACGAACTCGCCGAATATCTGTGGGAATCGATCCAAGGCTTCAAACTCGACATCCGGCTTGTAAGCCCAAGGCGGGGCTGCGAGGTCGTAGCTACTCACTTGGAAGTAACCACCATTGCCTTGGTCCTTCTCGTCAACGACAGGGAAGAAATACTCCCCGCGAGAACTTACGCATGATGCGGTCTCGCTTCCATAGAGAGGGATATCAGGATTACGCTCAATAAACTGCTTGTACACGCGAGCGTTCTCCTTGGCTTTGTAGTTGTATCCAAATACATCCTGCGTCTTTTGAAACCCATTGAAGCCGGACTTCTCGTTATTACAGCCAGCGCTCACCGGGCGAGTCGGGTCCTCGTCATGCACGATATCTGTCAGGCGCTGCGACACCGCTATGCCAGCTTTATTGTTCTGTTCTTTGATCTCGTTCCCGGTACTCCACATCACCACACTGGGGTGGTTACGGTCGCGTTTGATCATGGCTCGCAGATCCTTCTCGTGCCACTCCGGAAAGAATCGGCTGTAATCGTTTTCCGCCTTGCCCCTACCCCAAACATCAAAGGCCTCGTCTTGTACCAAGATTCCCATACGATCGCACAGATCGAGCAACTCCGGAGCGGGCGGGTTGTGAGCAGTACGGATGGCGTTGCAGCCCATCTCCTTCAAAATCTCAATCTGACGTTCAATAGCTCGCGTATTGATAGCCGCTCCGAGAGGTCCGAGATCGTGATGCTGACACACCCCCTTCATGAAAACCTTCTCTCCATTTAGGAAGAAGCCTTCGGGTTTGTACTCAATCGTTCGAATACCAAAGGTAGTCTCAACTGTATCCACTACCACACCCTTTCGCATGACCTGCGTCTTCAGCGTATAAAGATTAGGACTCTCGAGATCCCAGAGCTTCGGGTTGGCTATGATCAATGTGCTGTTTGCACCTGAGGACTTCACTCCCGTTTCGATCACTTCATGAACCACCTCGACGCCATCATCGGAGCCACGGACTTCAGTCTCGATTTTCACCTCGGCAGATTCAGCCGAAATTTCCGGAGTCGTAATATAGACTCCCCAATGGTCCACGTGAACAGGGTTGGTTTTTACCAAGCGAACATTACGATAGATACCGCCCCCTGGATACCAACGGGATGACTCAGGTTTGTTGTCGAGCCGTACAGCAATCACGTTCTCACCACCAAAGTTAACAGCATCGGTAAGCTCGATACGAAAGGACGCGTAGCCGTACGGCCAACCACCGACCTTCTCTCCATTGAGATAGACGGTGCTATCGCTCATCGCCCCATCGAAATCTATGTAGATTCGCTTGCCGACATCCTCATCGCTTAGCTCGAAGGACTTTCGATACCAGCCTATTCCAGCCCACGGTAGCTTGCCCGTTCGATTTGGCAGGTCCTCTCGAAACGGACCTTCGATACCCCAGTCATGCGGAAGGTTGAGTTTTCGCCAACCTGCGTCATCAAAGGACGGTGCCTCTAGACCAGTCGGCTCCGCCCGTTCGCTTCCATCCGGCATTGGACCAAAGCGATCAAAACGCCAGTCCGCATTGAAGTTCGAGACCTCTCGAGCTCCCAGCAAGGATGTCGCCAAAACAAGGATACCGGCTAAGCCAAACGTTCGTCCAATGAGCCGACATCGAGCCCAGCCGGCACCTTTTGTGCGTGTAGGAAAATTCTTCATACTACAAAAAACGTATTTCGATAACTTCGTGTAATCCATCCGGACCGGCCGATGGATTGTTGATCATTAAAGTACCAGCCTCATACCTAAACGGGACAGCTTCGCCTGTTCGCAAGGACTTGGCTGACGTTATTCGTGGAACATTGTTTACTCGAATCGGCTTCCCCGGCTCGCAGTGTTCGTAAAACGCCCCTTTCTGCCATTGCGATTCACCAGGCCGCGCGTGCAGGTACCAGATTCCCCCATCTTTAGAGGTAGTAACGGGAACATTGGATTCCTCTGGAAAATGAGTCCCCTCAACCTCGAACATGGAAACAGCGCCCCACTCCATCCAGCGTCCCATTTTAGCGAACGCATCATAGTTTGCTTCCGGCAGCGTACCGTCTTCGCGAGGCTTGATATTAAGCAACATATTGCCGCCCCAACAACGCACCCGAGCGAGAGCAAACAGTATGCCCTCCAAACCACCAACGTGCTCACTATCGCCAGTGCGGCCTTCGTAAAACCAACCCTTTCCTCGGTTGAAATTCATACACACCTCCCACTTTCGGCCAAGCTTCTGCAGGAGCTTCATGTTCTCCCAATTGACCATATGGAAATTCTCTGGAGTTACGTAATGCGCGCCCGGATACGTTCCTTTCTTAACGCCTCCATGATGGAAGTTGCCACGGTTATTAAAGAGCATGTTCGGGTTGTATCTCTCGGCTGTCTCTTCGAGAGAAACTGGCAACCCCGAGTCCCACCACCATAGGTCAGGCCGATAACGATCCATGACCTCAAACGCGATCTGCCTTTTTTGCTCAACAATATCCATTGGTAGAGCTTCTAAAGTCTGAGCATCAAATGGCTGGCCGGCGAAGTTCCACCCCTTCTCTTTGTCCCAGCTGTAGTTCATGTATTCGCGATCCAACCACCAATCGACACCCGAGAAATAAAATCCGAGCTTCATGCCGTTGTTACGCACCGCATCAGCGTAGGGCTGAAGCAAGTCACGACCTTCGAGGTAGGTCTGGGTTCCCAAGTCGCTATGTGCACTCGGCCAAAGCGTATACCCGTCATGATGCTTGGAAGTAAGGACCGCATAACGAAAACCAGCCTTGCTAGCCGCCTTCATCCACGGTTCAGGATCATAGCTCTTTGCCGTGAATTTTCCCATCGAGGTTTCGTAGTACTCTTTGGCAATCACCATAGGACGGTTCGAGCCGTCCTTGGCCTGTCGCCTCATCACCCAAGGAGAACCATAATGCGCGGAAGCCGGACCCCAGTGCATAAACAACCCGAGTCCGGCGTCCTCGAACCAGTCCGCTTCTTTAGGCATGGGCAGAGGATTCGAGAGCTTCAGGCGCCAATGCAGGCCATCTTCGCTCGCCCCATCCATCTTGGCAGCGAGTTCGGCGATCTCCTTGTTATCAGCGTCTTCTTTATTCGGAAGATAGCCGAGAGAAGTCAAAAACGTATCCGCGTCTTGCAGCGTCTGAAAATACATCTTTTCGCTGCGCTCTCGATTGAAGAATGCGTGTGGCTGCCCCTTATAGATGATCAAATCGCAACGAAGCCCCAGTTCACTCATTCTTTCTTTGTAAGCCTTCGCACTCTTAGCCTTGAAAGCCGTATCCAAAGATCCGGTAAGGATGAGAGTTGGCGGAGCATCCGAACCAATGTTGTGCAAGGGCGAAAAGTCGCGCCAATACTCCTTTACCCGATTGTGCCCGAACCCGATTGAACTGTTGTCAGCTACGGGATTCAGGAGCACCAAGGCATCAGGAACGCAGCTAATAGCAGTATCCTCACCTTCCTCATCATACTTCCTCAAGGTCGCTGTGGCAGCTGCCATGTGCCCGCCAGCAGAACCTCCCCCAGCAGCAATTCTATTCGGATCGATTCCTAACTCGTCTGCATGAGCGCGAACCCAGCGAATTGCGGACTTAGCATCTTTGACACACTCTTGGGGAGTTGTTCCGTGCCCTTTTTCTGTACGGTAGGAAGCTGTCATAGCTACCATACCGCGCTCCGCGAGGTATTCACACTGCCCTGAGAAATGGGTGTATCCACCGCCTCGCCATCCTCCACCGTGGAAGAAAACGATAGCTGGAGTCTTGTGGCTAGTATCGTGTCCGGGCGGTTCGAAAATATGTAGTTTCAGCTCAACGTCACCGATCGTCTTGTATATTTCAATACGGTCTGCAGACGGTAGCCCTTGATCACCCGTTGCGGTAAGCCCCCCTAAAAACAGGGCAGAAATGAGAATAGAAATATGTAGTTTGGGAAACATATTTTGTCGGTCTAGCGGATCACGACATTTCATTAAGCACAGGAAACGTAGATGAGTCAGACACAGCCTTACCCAAGCACTTCCTGTGCATAATGAAAGTGCAGCAATGCTCCACCCGCTACCCACGGGTGGAGCTAGTACTTAAACTACTACAACCTAGAACTTAAATGAGTTGGTGAGCGTAACCTTTGTAGGTGGTGTGAAACGCGCGACCGCGAGCTCACCATCCGGATTACGGCGAACCGCCTGCATGCCGTCAGAACCGAACGCGTTCCAAGCGTTTAGACGAACGGTCCAATTGATACCGTTTTGGAACTTCTTACGATAGCTCAGGTTCACGTTGCCAGACCAGATGTCCGGATCGTAGAACGCATCTTCAAGGATCGGTACTACGAAGCCGTCTTCATTCCGATAGAATGGGTAACCGGTCGCGATCTTGTCTTGCCAGCGAACACCTGCGCCAACACCAAATCCCTTCAGGAAGTGGTCGTTTTGGAAGGTGTAATTAGCGACAAAGTTCACGCGCCACTTACGTTGCTCCTCACTCACTTGACCTTCCTTTGTCTGGGAGGCTGCAAGCGGTGATTCCACACGTTGGTCGTAACGACTTGCGAATGTGTTGTTCGCATCAGCGAGCGGATTGTCGCGGACGTTACCCAAACCGGACTCTTGGATATTTGCAGAAATCTGCTCGACCAGTCCTGCCGTAATCGGAGCAATTCCGCTCAGCGTGGTTTCCTGGAAAGCAACGTTTCCGGTCAAGCGAAGCCCCTTGATTGGGTTACCAGTAACCTCGAGTTCGAAACCTTCGGCACTTGAGTTAGTGATGCCTGTAACACTACCGAAATCATTGCTCACGACCATACCTGTCGCAGAATCATAGCGTGGGTTGAGGCGTGAACGAACTGGCTCAGGGAGCAAGCTTGCGTACAACTCGTACATGTCGGCGTATGAGTTGACCATTACAGTCTGCCCGTCACCAGTGACGAACTCGTTCAAGGCTCCGTACTTTGGAGTCTTCATCGCATCGAACTCACCTGCATTGAAGGTCGCGTACATTCGAGTCAACGCGTCATGTGGACCGGATACAGGATCCCATTCGGAAGGATCGACTTCTGGAGTGTAGAACGGACGACCTGCGGCTTGCGCTTCAGCCAAACGTCCCATCCAGTTGGTGATGTTGTTGGTACTCCAGTTAACTGCTCCACCAGCTCCACCAGGGAGCGTGTTGTTGATGGAATCCGTTTCGAACCAGTTAGCGCGAATCGAGAGTTTACGGTCAAACATGTCTAGCATGAGGCCGTACTCTGTGGTCTCACCAGTAGGAGGCCCCATGATGTCACCCATGACAGAAGAACGACGACCGCCTGCGGGATCCCAGGAATCGGAGTAGTTATAGAACACGTTCAAGTCAGAGTTGAACGGCAACTCGAAGAGCAGCTTCTCCGGGAACTTCGCAACGATGCTATAGGAAGTCGAGTGCTCGCCAACAACGTCAGCTTCGTCTCTCAAGACCATCGCATCCGGATCGAATCCACCAGCATAACCACCGAATTCTTCATCCCAGAGGCGGGCGTTGGTAGAGTCATCTCCATCCGCATCAAGGTCTTTTTGGATACGAGTGGACACTTGGTCATAGCGATAGCCAAACAATGTGATGAGGTGGTTATCAAGGAACTTACTGTGAAGACTTCCTGACCACGAATCAGTGATTTGCTCATCCATCCAGCCGCCGGCCCAGAGCTCCTTGACCTGGAACTGGCCCTCTTGCTTAACCTTTGTTTCCCAGTCGGTGTAATACATTGTGTATACATCACCGTCTTGAGGTAGCTTCGCATGCATTGGGTAGATACGAACATCCTCCGGACCATTCGCATCGAGCATGCTGTCGCCAACATAAGCCATTGATACAACCAAGCGAGCCCAGTCGCCTTCACCCTTATTTACGAAGCGATTACCGCTTGTATAAGGGGAACCGTCAGCGAAGTTTCCACCCCAGTAGAGGTTGCTCGTCATACCGCGGTTATCAACCGTCTCCTCCGCATAGACTCCAGTCACCGTATGACTTCCAAGGATGGATCCGAGACCACCTTCGAAGTACTCGCGAGAGTCAAGTGTAGCAAACGCGGTCGCTCTAAGAGCCTCCGAATCTACCCAGCGGTGAGAAGTAGGCAATCCGATGTTACGAATGATCGGGCGCGCTACATTCGGATTCTCCACCTGATTGTCGGCAGTGGAGTTCGGCAGTGTCTTTTGGATGTCGATACCGATCGAGTTGAACCCGAAAGTACCACCGTCCGGACCAGTGAACGGGAAGAAGGAGTCACGATGATAGCCTTGCTTGTCGAAACTGAACT
The DNA here is from genome assembly GCF_016595505.1 of Pelagicoccus mobilis. GTDB lineage: Bacteria > Verrucomicrobiota > Verrucomicrobiia > Opitutales > Opitutaceae > Pelagicoccus > Pelagicoccus mobilis. The sequence goes on from NZ_JAENIL010000004.1 coordinate 221,557, forward strand.
CGAGACCAGCCTTTCCGTCCCACATCAATTGCTCGATTACAACGTTCTGTACATCGTAGCTTTCGTTTCTGCGATTGGTATCGCCAGTGAGCTGGTGGTTTTCGTAGTCGAAAACCTTTGTATCCATAATTACTGGATCCGTGAATCCAGCACCTTGGTACTGGCCGTTCGAGAAGATCGAACGAGTCGTCTGGAAACCGTAGTTTTGACCCAGGTTAGAACCCTGGCCACCTGCCAAGTCCGAACCGGGGATCCCCATGTTCGCTGTTCCGTCGCCTGAGCCATTGTAGAACACTCCCAACTGTTGGAAATATGGGAAACCGAGAACGGTCTTGCCCCACGAGCCTTCGTTTGCGTTGCGAAGGTACTTTGGTATCAGCTTAGATGGGTTGATGAAGCCTGGAACCTTCACACCCAGATCGAGATACTTCTCCTTAGGCAGCGTGTGATCCCAATTGAACCAATCGGTGAACGCATCATTTGGCGGGATAACGTTTACTGGATTCTCCTTGAGGGTCGCGACTTCAGCATTCGCGCGGAGAGTCGTACGGCCTAGAAAGCCTCCATCGTCGCCCTTGCGCAAGACGCTGTTAAGAGCGATAAACGCACGTCGATCATCCTGAAACGCTGGCTCCTGCTGGAACTTCTGATCTTCGCGCATCAGATTGAAGCGAATCGCCAAGCGGTCATCGATCAGGACCATGTTGTGGTCCAAAGTCGTCCGGTGGCCGCCCTCGTTATCGAAGGAGAGCGAGAACTCAGTCGGCATGTCTGAAAAGGATGCCTTCTTAGTCGTGTTGTTGATGACACCACCAAGCTGCCCGACACCGAACAGGATGGAGTTAGGTCCGCGATTCAAAGTTACGCGGGAGGTGTTGTAGCGATCGAATGGGATCGGTGAACGGAAGTAGTCCCGGGTATTCTGCGCTCTGGCCAAACCACGAACACGCTGGTTTCCCTGCGGGTTGTCACGAGCTCCGGTCTGGTTGACACGACCTGTCACCGTGCCACCGGCAAAGTTACCTTGCGAACCGCCGATTTCGGTATTGGGCGTAAACGTCAAAAGAGTGGATGCATCCGTAATGCCCGTATCATCCATGAACTCCTCAGTGATGATAGAAATGGCGGTGCCCACCTCGTTCAGATTGGTCTTGAGACGTGTGCCTGCGAGCGTGCTGGTGGCACGATAGCCTTCGTTATCCTCTGCAGTCACCGTAAACGGGCTGAGCTCGAATATCTCTTCACTTGCGTCGTCATCTTGAGCCAAGATATCCGGGCAAATGGAAGCGCCTCCTAACAACAGGAACACGCTTAGTGGGGTATACGATTTTTTCATTAATTCGTAGGGTTGATCTAGTCTAGATTCCCGGCCTCTAAATGCTCAGCCCCATCGGATAAATCGCCTGGGGTAAAGGAGCGATTAGCAAGCAGCAGGAGGTTTGAGCTTAAACTATCTCACGATTTCCCATTTAGCGTTAGGATACCCTATCCAAACATTTGACTCTTCTCTCCACCCGCCACTACCCCTTACGCAGCAAGGCTTTACAAGCTATTCACTACAAAATTAACCAGCTATTTTTGCTGTGCCTTTTCGGCAGCATAGGCGCTTGGCGAGACTCCGAATTCCTTTTTAAAGACCCGGCTGAAGTAGCTTTGGTCTAGGATTCCGATATGCTCGAGAACTTCTGAGATCTTGAGCTTTCCTGATCCAAGCAACTGAGCGGCACGCTTAAGTCGCATCGTCTTGATAAACGGACTTGGACCTTGCCCCGTCAGAGCCTTCAACTTTCGGTAAAGCGTCGTCCGACTCATACCCATCTCAGTGACAAACTGATCCACGTCGAAAGACTCGTCTTTCATCCTCGACTCCACCACTTCGATTGCTTTTCGGAGAATGGCTTCGTCCGTTGAGCTAACCGCCAACTCCGTCGGCTCAACGACGAGCTGTTGCGAAAAGCGCTCCTTGAGGCGACGGCGCGACTCTAGCAAATTCTCAATGCGAGCCGACAGACGGATCATGTTAACCGGTTTCGCAAAGTACTCGTCAGCTCCGGCTTTGATGCCCTCAACCGTATGCTCCTCGGAGCTTCGAGCCGTTAGAATAATAATCGGAATGTGCGAGGTCTCGCGATCCGCCCTCATCTTCCGGCAGAGCTCCAACCCGTCCATCTCAGGCATCATGACATCGCTAATCAAGAGATCTGGATTTTCCTTGTTCGCCAACTCCAGCCCTTGCCTGCCGTTCTCCGCTTCGAGCACCTCGAAACGAGAATGCAACTCATTTCGCATGAAAGTCCGCAGATCTCGGTTGTCCTCTACGACCAAGATCCGGGCTCTCGACTCTGTCACGACCGGTATGTCCTCATCATCAAACTCTGTGGACTCCCCAGTTAAAGTTAGAGGTTCAGACTCTCCAGTCTCAACCAGAGGCAATCGAACTGTAGCACGAGTCCCCTTACCATTTTCTAGAATGGGACTTTCGAGAATTATCTCACCTCCCCAAAGCTGGACAAGCTGGCCAACGAAAGCCAAACCGATGCCAAACCCCTCCCCGCTCTCGGCACCGCGTTTCGCTCGATAAAACGGCTTCAACACCAGATCGATCTGATGAGACGGAATGCCTCTGCCTTCATCCTCCACAATCATGCAACATTCCCGATGTCCCGGCTCCTCCGTAACCGTCATCAGGATACTTACCGTAGATCCTTCCGGAGAGTACTTGATAGCGTTGGATACAAGATTATCGACGATCTTCTGAAGCTTGTCCGCATCGTACGAGCATTCACAGTAGTTCGGATCAGGCCTGTACTCCAGACGTTGTCTCTTCTCCTCTGCCAACGGAAGCAGGCTGTCGACTGACTCCTTAACGAATCCGACGATCTCACCGTGGGCCGGATTGTACTTCGATTTGCCGAGTTCGATCTTTCGAAACTGCAACAACTGATTAATGAGTCCCTGCATCTTGCGAGCATTTCGCAAAGCCAACTGAAGACTGCTCCTCGACTCTGCTGATTTCTCTCGCGATAACAAACTCTCGATAGGTCCAACTATAACAGCCAACGGATTCCTCAACTCGTGCGAAATGTTGGTAAAGAAATCCAACTTAAACTCCTCCATCGCCAACGCAGTCCTGACACGCGCCTTGAAGAGGGCATTAATCAAAAATACCACGAGTCCAAAAACACTGATCGTCAGAGTTATGAACCAAGGACGTTTCCAAAGCGGAGGGGTCACCACAATCCCCATACGACTCGGCGTCGCATCGACATTCCAATCACGATCCCTCGCCCGAACCTCGAACACATAATCACCTGCCTGAAGGTTATCCAGACGAGCACTACGATCCCGCGAGTAAGCGGACCACTCCTGATTCCCAATTCGCCAGGAGTATTCCAGCTCCTCTTCTGCCGTATCTGACCAGTAGTCTTTCCCGGTCCATTCCAATACAATCTGGCTGCCTTCCGGGTAAGCTTTCTCCTCGCCTTTCAAGCTCGTTTCGGGAGCAACCCCGTCAGGCCTGTATCGCACAGTACGAAAAAAGGGACGCCGCTGTTCATTTGCGACGCCTTCTAAAAACCAGGAGCGGTACGCATAGTTGATCCAAAGCGAACCATCGCTACTCTCCTGCATCGTGTCATTCTCCCGCTTGAACAGAGCATTGAACGGAAAGTCCCAATTCGACCAGGTGCGACCATCGAAGCGACTCAGCCCCTTGCTCGTCATCGCCCAAATACCCTTTTGGTTCACACCGTTGTAAAGATAGCTGACTTGATTGCTCCCGACACCACTTGCCTCGTCGTGCAAAGTCCAGTCAACTCCATCGTATTGGTAGATGCCCATTCCCCACGATCCGACCCATAGGTCATTAGCGTCGTCGACAATCATGTGATCGATCCAGTTGTCGTCAAAGAGATCGATCTTCTCAGGAGCAAGCAAACCGCCACTGGTCTGCCGAGTCAGCGACATCGCTCCAAACCAAAGTCCGTCACCGGAACGTTCAACTAGGTTTGCAGTCCGTTTTGGATACACTGGTGGCCCTACATGCGCCCCGACATAACTCCCACGATCGCGGCGAAAAACCACAGCTCCTCCAAATCCCTCCTCAAGGTAATTCGCCTGAGATCCAGAGCCAAATACAACAGAGCCATCCTCCGCTTCAAGTACAGCCAGGTGACTAAATATTTCGCCCGCTCGCGGGAAAACTCGCCTATGCCAAGAACCATTCTCTCGAAAAGAAACCGCCGCAACCCCCTCGTGGTTCCCCGAAGCCCAGAGGGTACCATCGCTCGCGCAAAAGATCCGATTGGGCGTATCCAAAATTTCGTCATTCCTGCTGTAAAGGAGCCATTCTTCAGTTTCAGGATCGTGCGAGACTACACCCCCTCCATGCTCGATGAACCAATGCACCCCATCCTTGTCCTCGCATTGAAAAATGAGCTGAGGATAGGTCTCCCAACGACTATCCGAAAGATCCACCGTATAGATTTTCGATGCCTTTCCTCCAATAAGGATCCGATCCCCTGAAAGCGGCACGATGTAAGTGTACGAAGTTGGAATTGGATACTGCTCCACGTCGTATACACGGAACCCCCTTTCCTTGGACAACTCAGCTAAGTTACGGCCGACGCTCAGCCAAAGCCTCCCAGCCGGAGCCTCCGCTACGCCCATTTGATGCCATGAGAAACGCCCTCCTCCCATTCTTTCCGACGCAACCATGCGTTCGTAGTTTCTGTATCGAAACCAACGTCCCCCAGGGTCGTAGGCTAAAACCCATACATCGCCATTTGCAGTTAGGAGTAGCTTGACCCAATCCGATCCCCCTTCGTCACGATGAAACTCGTATCGCAAGGTCAGTGGACCTTGCTCAGACGCGGCAATATCAAACACCTCGATTTTTGTAGACTCCGCATCAGCAACCCAAAGCCGGTTCTCCGTATCCACTATTGCCGCACAAACCAACTCGAATCCCAAATCCCAAAACTCGTTCGAATCCTCGCCACATCGTATGACGCCAGAACCAACCCCTATCCAAACGCCTCCCTGGGCATCCTCGCAAATTGCATTCCCATATGAAAGCTCACTAAACGCCCCCTCCTCCACGGTCCATTGCCCATCCCTCAAAATGGCGAGATATCGATCCAAGAGCAAATAAACCGCCCCATTTTGGGAAACGTGGAGATCAATTACGGATTCAGCGCTTTCAACTCCTTCCAAGTCAAAGGACTGCACTCCAAAACCATCGTAACGCACAACGCCCTCCTTCCGAGCGAACCAAACATCCCCATCTACTCCTTCAGTCGCATAACGAAACCCGTATCCACTCAAGCCCTCCAGTTCTTTCCAGCGCCAACGCTCTTCTAGCGAGCCCTCCGATCGCACGTCGAAAGGTTGCACTGCAAGCACCATTTGATGCGCAAAGATGCAAAAGAAAAGAACCCAGATTTTGTGCCTTAGAAAAGGGGCCATGTCACAAACAACTCAGATTTTTCCGAACCTCAACTCAATCAGTTTCTTCAATACCCTCGCCCTGATTGACTGCGCTCCGAAGCCGATTCCAACCACAACCCCCTAATTCCATTCCACCCGAACTCGAAAGAGCTCATTGTGTTTTTGTACCCTCTTGTTAAATACAGCACCTTTCTCCGCAAGGGCGATGCTACCTGCTAACGATTCGACTGAAGTCCAATCCCAAGCGTTAGTCGCCCTCTCCAAGATATACAAACGTCCCGGGTGCACAAACGGGCTTGCGATACGAATCGTCAACTCCCCCTCCTCACTGTCGAGATTCACACCGAAAAAGTCGCTCGCGTCATCAAGAAGCGAGCCTACCAACGCTTCCGAAGCATTCCCCACGCCATCTCCATCAAGATCAAGAGCGCCATCAGAGGCATCTTGCATATTCAGTCCTAATTGCATTTCGAGCTCGTCGGATATCCCATCCGCATCGCTATCAGTCGACTCTCCCTGTATCGATAGTTCAACGTCATCAATTAGATAGACGTCATTTCGCAAACTGGGACCGTCGCTATAGAGCGTCCCGTCATCATCGTGATGAATAAAGATGCCGACTCGATTCTCACCATCGACGGCTGCCGCCGCTAACTCATCAGCGTTTAGCTCAAGTTGAAAATCACCGGAATCCCCGATCTGACGCTCCCCCGTCAGTCCAACGGTCTGCTCCTTGATCCTCCGCACTAACGCTCCGCTTTGACCATCGAACTCAGCGAAACCAACGATCACGCCCTCCGCTACATCTAGCACGTTGTCGATTCTCCAGTTTCCCACCACGCGATAGCTCAGCGAAGCGTTCCACAGCTTGCTGGAGATCCATGAAACTACGGTTTCATCATAACCCCACCCCGGCCTGAGCGAACCGCCTTCCAGAATTTGAACCGATCCTTCATCCGCTTCCGTTTGCCAAGATTCCGATCCCCCAGTGAACCAAGCCTCGACAGGAAAACTTCCAGCCGGAACGCCGACCTCGACCACTTCAGAAAAATCCTCGTCCAGAATTACTTCCCCAACCGGCCTCTCGTTTTTCACGGTTTTCGAGGCAAAAGCTGAGCTTGCGGCATTCACCTCACCGGCCTGACTTCTTAGCTGCACGGTATAGCTGTAATTCGTATTAGGCAGCAAACCTTCGTCTTCAAAATGCGGAGACAGCTGCCATTGCGAATCACTGCCGCCAAGATTTCCACTTGTCTCAACGAATCGATACCAGGTGCCGCTCGGAGCATCACCTGCGGACATAGTAATAGTCCGGGCATCGACTGCAGTCGGCTCGAGCTGGAAACTTGATTCCGGGATAGCGTAAGCATCTCCACCAATCTCCACCGCGCCCATATCCGGCAGCCCTAAAATTGGGTTTCCAAAGAAATCCTCCGCCACGTACAAACCGCCCCGCACTCCTATCTCGTCGCCTGGGATCTTTGGAATCTCAATCCCCTGGTCTTCGATCAAAGTACGAGACGCAGGAATGTAGTCCTCAGGAGCTAAGCCTCCCGCATTGGCAAATTGAGGATCCCCGATTCGAGCATCCGTTTCGGTAAACGGAAAATCGTCAGGCAAAATCCCAGCTCGTTGATAGAGATTGTTTTTCCAAACGACTTTGTCCGCGAAGCCTTCTTCGTATTCACGGTAACTCGGGCCAGTAGAGTTAACTGACTCGCCTTCGATATAGAAAATGTTGTTCGCGACCAAGAAGCCGATGGCAGATTCCTGGATGTCGAAAGTACTTCGAATTTCGCTCTTAACGTAGATCGTGTTGTTGTAGATATAGCTGTTGAAGGGGCCAGAACGTGGGGTATTCGAGCCGACGAAGCCGCTCAGCCAAATCACGTGCCCTTCCTGAAACGCGTCATTCTCACCCTTTACGCGGGCTCCGTCATTTATACTGATGTTGTAGCGGTACGCAGAGTTGTGGTCGTTCCCCAAAATCTCGATAAATCCCCCTTCATTATCGATGCTGAGGTTATGCTGCACGATCACGTCACGACAATTGAAGTCGATGTGGATCCCGCAAGAATCCCCTTTCCCGCGGGCGTGCATAAACGCGTTTTTCTCGATAACGACTCGATCGCAGGTCCACGGCCAAATCCCGCTGCCGCGGCCGTGCATTCTCGGATCCGAGAAGGAGCCAGAACCATCCACAACATTGCCTCGAACCAATAAATCGTTCGTCCGTCCCGGTTGAATCGCCGGCCCCCCGATATCCTTCATTCGGTTGTCGAGCACCTCTACGAAATTAAGCTGACTCATCTCGATCGCCTTGAAACCTACAGTCTCGATGCGGTTGTCTTGAATCACGATATTCGAGGAGCTCTGCCCATTTCCACCACTCGCTCGGATGCCCGTTCCGACGTAGGTCGTCTCGTTCTTCCCCTCGTGCTCCCGGGCTTCCTCAGGGAAGATGTGGTGAATAAATAGATTTCTTAAGGTCACAAACTCGCTGCGAGCCCCATTCGCCACATCGACGAGAACTCCATAACGATTGTTTCGAGACTCACCATCCAAGGTCTCGCCACCGTCAGCCGTGATCTCCACATCGCTCACTTCGACATGGGAAACATTACGCAAATGAATGCCCGCAAGGTAGCCTTTGGAATCGATTACTGGCAACTCTCCATCTCCGTAGGAACCAATCTGAATGGGTTGCGATTTCGTGCCCCGCGCTCCCGATAGAAATAGCTTACCCGCAAACCGGCCTCCAGCTTGCAGTCGAATTTCATCTCCAGCCGCGTAGGACTGTTGATTTGCTCGCTCCAAACTCGCCCAAGCCTGATCAGGGCTTGTTCCACTGTTCGAATCACTACCTGCACCGGAATCGAGGTAGTAGGTTTCAGCCGAAGATCCGACGGGAAACGCTAGTATCGTGAGAATCGCTACAACGACTTTGGGAAGGGTAATCATCTGTTTTCGGGGAACTCGCCAAGGTCTGGCAAATCGACCCGCCATTCTAACAGATTTCCCGCGTTTCCTGTTAGAAAGTATGTTTCACCGATTTTGGATTATGTGCACAGCCCACATGCCCTTGAACTTCAATTAGATAGAAACGTTCACAGAAACGAGAACGTCCTCTCCGATACAAGAGGTCAACATCCCCTACGGCTCAATCGTAACCACGACTCGCTTGTATCTTGTAAGCGCAGGAACCCCCTTATCGGTGACCTTTAGGATAAAATGCGCTGTCACCTTCTCCTTCACCTCAGGCGCCGTGTAGCGGACGCGGTCCACGTTTTCAGCTCCATTCTGTTCGATTAGCACCTTGTGCGTTCCAGCTTCCGGATAGTGAAACCAAAGGTAGCTGATGCTATCGCCATCCGGGTCGCTGCTGCCGTAGGCATCGAGGGTGAACTCTTCTCCGGATTTCACCGTAATTTCCTCAGAATGCCTCAATTGAGGTACTGGAGGATGGTTTGCGTCTTCGTAGTCATTGACTGCCCAATCCATACGAGCCGCGAAATCATTCTGAAATTCGTCCCTCCAGCGCCAAAGCGTCACCTGAGCATTCGTAAAGCTCCTTCTGCTTCGCTCCACCGCTCTCCCGTATTCATTAGGAAGATACGGCTTATAAGTATCCATAGCGTTCGTCCAGATCGGACGAGTCTCAGCTTCCGGAACTACAATCGATCCACGATCCTTCACGCCAATAAAGCTTGGGCGATAGAGCTCGTAGCGACCTCCCCAGCCTCCCCAATTGGGTTTCTCCGGGAAATTCAGTCCGTTTGGCAAAAGTCCAAGGAACGCGGGAGAATCCCCCTCCATGCCCCAAGCCACGTCGGGATATACCGCACCAAGCGCCCCATGCCCTTGCTGGATGTGCTCCCCCAGCCATGGATTGCTAATCGCGGAGTTATCGACGCCCTGGTACTTGTTTTTGATCCCAATCCATGTAGACGCGCCATAGTCGTCCCCAGGAGAAACGATATAGAACAATTCGGGAAATTCCTTCCGGATCCAAATCGCGCTATCGTCCTGATCCGAAATGGCGTAGACGCGTAATTTGGAAACAAGCTCGCTCGCCTCGTCCTGAGTGCGGGTCTTATCGATTTTGCGAAGCGCTTGAGCCAAAACATTCGCGCCCCCCCAAACCGAAATCCACAAGGGGCGTTCATCCCCGTTTTCCAGAACCTCGATAATCAAATCGGATCCCTCCGTATCCATATCATCGCCGACTCCCTCCATTCCATACTTTGCAATTCCCTCCTTCGACACCGCTCTTAGCTCGTCCGCCGTCGGATAACCTGCTTCGTGTTTCAGCAGGTTCGGCTGCACTTTCTCGTAAGCCGTCAAGATCGTCTCGATAAAGTCAGGCCGGATCTCGTCGGTTTGCCAACAAGAGGTAGTGGCGACGATTCCCTCGATATCGATTTGATTCGCATAGAGCAGCAAGCGTACGAGCGACTGCTCATCATCTGGGTCCGCCCCCATATCCGTCAGAACGATCATCCGTTCTTTGAGCTCGGTCGCGGCCGTCGGAGCTCCCATGAAGCTTCCCAAGAAGGAACAAAAAACCACTAAGGTAATGATGCGAGTCTTCATGCAGCACTCTTTACCATTTTTTGCAAAACCTCAAAGCCCACACGCATTAAAAGTGAAACTTTCGCCGCCGCCTACGAACACTCCCCCAGGCTCCGGAGACACGAACACTAGGGCTTTCCCCAAATCAGAACGAATCGCCTTCGACCTGTAAGGGAATTCCAGCCGAAACCGCAACGCGCTTAACTGCGTCACCATAACGTAAAACGCCTGAATTTCGCTTCTCGGAGCGCAGCGTCGCCTCCCTCAAACGTCCCTCGCTCCACGATAGATCAACCTCAAATCCACCACGCACCCTCAGCCCTCTCACCTCACCCTTCGGCCATTCCGCGGGCAAGGCAGGCAACAAGTGAATCTCCCCCGCATGCGATTGGATCAGCATTTCCGCAACTCCCGCGGCTCCCCCAAAGTTTCCATCGATTTGGAAGGGCGGATGATTGTCCAGCATCGAGGGCAACATCGACTTCGCAAAGAGCATCTGCAAATTCTCGTAGGCCGTTCGCCCATCCATAAGCCGGGCATAGAAATTGATAAT